>JBJOOU010000314.1:0-18315 GCA_046051105.1 Bacteroidota bacterium | reverse complement strand
TTTCAGCAGCGTGTCTACTTTATGATAAAGCTTGATTTTTGACCAATCCATCGTTTCGGTGGGCGCATCGAATTTGATCGTTATAGGTGCATAAACATCAAAACTTGCATTGATATTGGTGTTGAACTTATAGGGTTCCGCTTTTGGTGCTACTTTTTGTTTCTTAGCTTTTAGATTGATTTTACCTTTTCGCTGAAAGATGTTGAGTGTGTCAGTCACCGGTACCAGCTTCATCAGAGAGTCCGATTTAAGATAGGTCATGGCCAATTGCAATGTATCTACCTTCCAAACCGTAGAGTCGGTGAGCCAGTAGGTCACAGTATCTTTACGTTCGTTCTTTTGCAGCATATATTTGCCGTCCCAGTTGAAGTTAAGTGGAGTTATTTTAGGCAATTCGGCAGCCTCGGTATTAAAGAACAAAGTAAATGAATAAGCATCTTTACGCTCCGATTTTACATAATACTGACGCTTGCGGTTTTCTTTGAAATAGCGCATCACAACGTTGTCGGGCAAAAATCGAGTTCCCATATAGGTGCGTATGCTATCAAAGTGTAGCGAATCTTTCCATATAGAGTCATGCATTTCTTCACGGCGAAAGGTCGGTGTAATCATCGAATCGCACAGAGCCAATCCTTCGCCTGGCTGGAAGTAATAGTCGCTGTTTACGTCGCCCAGCGCATAAATTTTATATTTCCCTTTCTTTACATTGTCGATGCTGAAGTGGCCTTTTTCGTCGGTTTTCCCGATACGCATAAAGGGGTGTTTGTAGAATGCGGAATCGGAAATGTCCATATAAATACCAACTAAAATGCCTGCCATCGGATTCAAAGTTTCGGCATCTATCACATCTCCCGAAATTTTGAGTGTATCTATTTGATTACCTGTTGAGAATGAAAATAAAAAGTTTTTTACCGGGTTTTTCTCATTCAAATCAACGATGGCATTGCCGAAATTAATTGAATAAGTGGTACTATCTTTCAGTTCCTCGTCGAAACTCACTGTCACACGTTTGCCATAGGCTTTTACATCCGCAGTTTTGGTTTGCGGAGGAGATATCACCACATTTTCGTTGGCTTTTTCTACTGAAATCAGTTCGTCAAAATCGAGATATACCTGCTTTTTCTTAAAGTTTAAAGAGTTGTTGAGTGGAGTTGCTTTCACCAACTGTGGCGGTGTGATGTCTTTTGGGCCGCCTGTGGGACCCTGTGCTTTGTTGGCACACGAGTACAGCAAAACCATGATAGCAATCAGGCTTAGTGTCTGGAATATGTTTAATTTGTATTTCATGCGTTTATAATTAGCCTCCCCAAGCCCCTCCAAGGGAGGGAATGTGAAGTTAGTTGGTGTTTGATAATCATTCCCATATGGGGCAAAATAGATTAAATTTTTCTATGCTCGTTTCATGTCATTTGTTGCTGTCATCCGTTTTGCAAGCTGAGCACTTTATGGCCTATTCTGCATCGAAGACAATTTCTTTCTTCACAATAATTCTTTTTCAATTGGATCAATGCCTGACTGTCAAATGCATTATCAGCCTCTAATCCCAGTATTTTCCAGCCTTCGATGATTGCATTTTTTTCGGCAGGGATGCTTTCCAATATCTGCAATGCTTTTTCTTTCAAACTATCCGAGCCTTTGCGCCCGGCATAGCAAAAGATTGACGGTACGATCGTATTGATCAAAATACTATTGATGGATTCCGTACCAGGTTTCTTACTTTTAGGCTTGCTTTCGTCGCCAAACAGATAATGGGTTGTCCAGTATTCGGAGGGCTCACAAGTCAGCAATGCTCTTATTTTTTCGCTTTCAGCTTGCTCAATTATTTTGGAAAACAACTTGGTCGAACTATGTACCAAAGCCGCAAATTGCGCTATTCGTACATGCGGAAAGTTGTCAGGCCTGAGGCGGAGCAGTTTCCATTCTATCGGCTGCAAAGCGTTTAATTCGTATTTATTTTTCAGAAAAGTATATTCTTTTCTGAGTTGCTCAGGATATTCGCCATAGGCTACATCCAGTAGGCCCGACTGCCCAAAGAGCAATGCTTCTAACTGAAACAAATTGTCTTTGTGTTTTCCCAGAATGCTCAATGGTACCGATTTGGCTAGCTTTTCGAAAGCATCTGTGTTTTTGCCAAATCCAAAATTACGTGCCAGCGTGATGTAAAAGGCTTCTTCCCAATGTTGATTCGTAAGTTCCAGATGGTTCTCAATGGCTTGCATTTTGTGCTGAAGTCGCTCCGTCAGCAAATTTGATTTCCAACTTTGAATAAAAATAGATGGTACTCTCCCTATTTTGTCAGCACAGGCTATCCATTTTTGTTCGCTCATCAGCTGTTCATAATTTTCAGCGATGTGGGGCGGACATTCAAGTTCCATTTGAGGAATGAGTTCGCCGTCCGTTCGTCGTATTTCTTCATCAGATTTGCCTACCACATGCAGAATCACGCTGTCATAAGCCGCATTGTTCTGATGTCCGTGTTTTATCCAGTCGGAAGCCAGGTTGTGTATTTCTACATTTCCTGCCCACAAAGTGTCGTTAATTTTTATTTTAGCATTAAAAAAATCAGGTCCGGCATCTGTATTTAGCTTGCCGGGGTTCAATATCTGTATTGTTTCGCCGGCAGTGGTTTTCAGCTCCTGAAGCGCATACAGCTTGTTTTGCCAGATATAATGTAAAATCGATTCTTTCATACGTCAAATCCGGATTAAGTGCTTAGATTGGTTTTTGCTTGTCAGATTATTTCAGATCATGTTCGTTTTTATCGTATTGCAAAATAAGCTATAAAGTAGCAAATTCAAAACCTTTTTCCTTCAAATATTCGATGGAGCGGGGCAGGGCTGATAATACATTCTGTTGAGCTTTTATCGAATCATGAAATACGATGATAGAACCGTTTCGGGCCATCCGTCGTACATTCCCGAAAACGGTATCTGCCGATAATTGCCGGTTGTAATCGTGGGTGATGATGTCCCACATAATTATATCGTAATCATTTTTTAGCTGATTGATTTGCGAAAACCGTATCTGGCCGTGTGGAGGCCTGAATAATTTGCTGTCGATGTATCGACTGGCTTTTTCCACATTTTGGATGTAATCCGGTGTGGGTGTATGGTAGCCTTTCAGATGGTTGAAGGTGTGATTGCCGGTTTTGTGTCCGCGGCGCAACACTTCCTGATAGAGTTCGGGGTGTTTTTGAACATTCTCGCCCACACAGAAGAAAGTGGCTTTGATATGATATTTATCAAGAATGTCCAGAATGTCGGGAGTTACTTCCGGCACCGGTCCATCATCAAAAGTAAGGTAAATTACTTTCGATGATGGATGCTTGCGCCAGGTAAGTTTTCCCATCAATGGACGTAAAATTCGTGGGAACTGAACGTTCATCTTTTGGTGTTATTGCGGATAAATACTATTGCATTTGGAAGCGATTGGAGAAATCTACAAATCGTCCGTAGTATTTATTCAAAATTGATTTTTGTTTTGCTTCGTCGCAGGTTTTCAGCACTTGTTGCAATACGGCCATGTTGTGTCCGATGCGGTTTTGTACGCTGTTGCGTCTTGTTGAACTCATGCCAGCATACCAATCAAGGTATTCAACACTGTTTTTAGCTACAGCATCCATGATTTCGTTTCCTTTGGCGTAGTCATGCAGTCTGTAGTATGAATCGGCCAACTGAATAGAAGTATAGTCATGTGGTACTGTGTAAGCAGGTATTACTTTCAAGCAATAATCCAATGCCTTTTTGGCACGTACAAAGTCACCTTTTTGAACCAAAGTAGCAATCAACTGGCTGAACATCATACGGTGAGTGTGGCACATGCGCATAATGTTTTCGTCCAGATAGATCTTCGGATTGTCGATGCCACCGTATTTGAACTTATTCATCATGTTGTTATACATCTCATCCACATTGATTTGAGGACCGGCTCCTTTTACACCCACCGGCAGGATTTGATAGGCCAAACCTGTAAGTTCAAAGTGGTCGTTGAGTCCTAAGTAATAGTCATCGCCTACAGTTACTGCAAAATACATTGGGCGTTTCCAGTGGTTTTCTTTCAACATTTCCAGAATCATCAACTCGCTTTTGGTCAGTCGACGGCTGAACGAGAAATCAATTTGTGGCAGAATTTCAGCAGCTCGGCTCATTGGTAAAGTTCCACTTTTGATCACTTCCTGTGCATCAACTGGCAGGTAAAGATCTTTGGCAGGAATAAATGATTCACCCTGAGATTTTGTTTGCGGATCTTTGCTCAATACCCATTCAAAAGCCGATTTCAAATCCACCGGTTTCTTCGCCAGATCTTCTACGCTTACTACTTCGTTTTTGCCTGCTTCAAAATCTTCTGGTTTCCACGAAATAGGGAGCGGAGCCGATTCGTATGCACCACGTTTCATTTGGCCGATGTACCAATCGGTTTGCAGGTAGCTCAGGTTACATACACGCACATCGGTACGCTTGCCTTCTACTTCCTGATTGTACCACAATGGGAAAGTGTCGTTATCGCCATTGGTAAAGATGATAGCATCTTTTTTACACGAAGCCAGGTAGTTCTGACCAAAATCGCGTGCAGTATAACGTCCGCTACGGTCGTGATCATCCCAGTTTTGTTGTGCCATCAATGCAGGAACGCCCAAACAGCAGATGGAAACCACGGTTGCTGCCAGTGTTTTCGACATGTATTTGTCGATGAATTTGATAATCGCCAATACCCCGAAACCAATCCAGATGCTGAAAGCATAGAACGAACCTGCATACGCATAGTCACGTTCGCGTGGCTGATAAGGAGTCTGGTTCAGGTACACCACAATGGCCAAACCTGTAAGGAAGAACAACAGTGCAGTAACCCAAAAGCCTTCTACACCTTCTTTTCCGCCATAAATCAGGAAGATCATACCCAGAATACCCAGCAATAATGGTAACATGAAATACACATTTCTACCTTTATTATCTTTCAGTTCCGAAGGCAGATTGCTTTGGTCGCCTACCAATAAATTATCTATCAGTGGAATCCCAGTTATCCAGTTGCCACGATCAATTTCGCCATAACTTTGCATGTCGTTCTGACGGCCAGAGAAGTTCCACAGGAAATATCGCCAGTACATAAACTGCACCTGGTATTCGATAAAGAACTTGAGGTTTTCGCCGAAAGTAGGTTTAGTTTCGGTGCGTTGCTGCCCGCAATAATCAAACGTGATTTGCTGGCCGGTGATGTTTGCCCATGATTTGTAGGCCTCAACATGTTGTGGAGTTGTGCTGTACATACGTGGAAACAGCATATTGAAACGTTCGTCCATCACATAGTCGGTTTTGTAGCCGGTGATGATGTATTCGTCTTTGTCTGTGGGCGATGTTTTTGGCTTCTTGGCATATTGTGCTTCTCCTGTAGTTTGTTCAGGAATACACATATTGCCTTCAATTTTTAGTTTTACCGGTGCGCTGTAAACCGGGCCATAAAACAACGGACGGTCGCCATACTGTTCGCGGTTGAAGTAGTATTTCAGCCCGAATACATTATCAGGAGAGTTTTGATCCATCGTTGGTTTGGCCGACGAGCGGATCACTACCACCGAATAAGATGAATATCCAATCAGTACAACTGTAATCATCAACAAAGCAGTGTTTAACCAACGTGCTGAAATTAAATTCTTTTTCAGGTAGAAGAATGCACTTAAACCGATGATAAGAAGTACGCCAAGCAAAATATGGCTTCCGAAAAATGGAATACCAGCAAATACGATGGTCAGAATAAAAGCCAGCGACATGCGCAAATAACTTTTGTCAACCGACGATTCGTAGATGCCCCACACAATCAGTCCGATAGTGATGGCGGCATATACATAAAGACCGGTGTTGAATGGCATACCCAGTTGGTTGACAAACAACAACTCGAACCAGCACGCTACCTGAATAAATCCTGGGATGATGCCGTAAAGTACTGTGCCTAAAATGGCAGCACCTGCTACCAAAGCAAGGATAATTCCTTTGGTAGAAGGAGTGTGTTTTTTGAAATAATAAACCAATACGATAGCAGGAATAGCCAACAGGTTCAGAATGTGTACCCCGATAGAAAGCCCCATCATGTAGGCCATGAAAATCAACCAGCGGTCAGATCCTTCGCGGTCGGCCACACGCTCCCATTTGAGAATGATCCAGAATACGATAGCTGTAAAGAAGGACGAGAAACCATATACTTCACCTTCTACTGCCGAGTACCAGAATGTATCTGAGAATGTGTAAGCCAAAGCACCTACCATACCCGATGCCAGAATACCAATGATATTAGCAGTAGTGTAGTCGGCTTCCGATTTGATAACAACTTTGCGTGCAATGTGCGTAATGGTCCAGAACAGGAACAAAATAGTAAATGCACTTAATAGGGCAGTCATCGAGTTCACCATTTTGGCTACCATGGTAGCATCGGAGGCAAACAGGGTGAAAAAACGACCCATCAACATGAAAAATGGTGATCCGGGAGGGTGACCAACATCAAGTTTGTAGGCTGTGGAAATAAACTCCGGGCAGTCCCAAAAGCTCGCAGTTGGCTCAATGGTAAGCAGATACGTAATGGCGGCCACAGCAAAAGCCACCCATCCGAAGATGTTGTTCAATAATCTAAATCGTTTCATTGATTACTATTAATAAAGTTGTTTTGTAATATCGTATGATACAGGCTAAAAAAGCGCCCAAAGATACAAAGAATTTTAGAATTCTGACTCTGTTATAGTGCGTATTTAATAATATCGCCGGAGTTTATTTTGCAGGTATTATTTCTATGATGATGAGAATCTTTTTTAAATGCATAATTGAAAATGTATCTTGTAGAGGTCTTATACGTTTCAGAAAAATAGATTCCTCACAAATTTATAAAAGAAAATAATTTAGTCGCTATAATAGCCAAAATTTTAATTGACATTAGAATATGTCCTGTCTATTCACAAAAAATGTATTCAAAAGGGCGAAAAAAAAAGATTGGATTATGATTTTATAACATACCGAATGCCAACTTATAAATTGTAATTATATGCTGATAATATTTTGTTTTCATCGTTGAAGTTCGGGCAAATCCACTAAATAGTAAGTAAAAAATGCAATTGATTCAATCAGGCCTAAATGCTTATTCGTGAAATGCTTATGCGGTTGTAGGTGGAGCTGTTTAAAAGTGATTCGAAACAGAATTTATTTGATACATTTGCATTGGAAATTATCTCCGGAACATCATTTATGGAACCAATAAAATCATTTGCTGAGCTTACTTCACACTTGCAGGAACTGAATTGTCGTCGGAAAATGGCTGTGGCAAATGCGGTGGACTCGCATACCATCGATGCTGTATTGCAAGCCGTGGAACTGGGGATGATCGAAGCTTACCTTATCGGCGATGTGGCTGCCATTGAGTGTCCTACTTTGTTTGAGCACAGCTTGTCGCCTTATGTTCATGTGATTGATATTCCGGAAGTGAAACAAGCCACCCTCGAAGCGGTGCGCATGGTGAAAGAGGACGAAGCCGATATCCTGATGAAAGGGCTTGTCAATACCGATGTACTCTTGCGAGCCATTCTCGACAAAGAAAAGGGAATTCTCCACCCCGGCACGGTGCTCACTTACAATGCCGCTCTTGAAATTCCCGGCTTTCGCAAGCTGATTTTCTTTTCCGACCCCGTGGTGATTCCTTCGCCATCGCTCGAGCAGCGAGCAGCCATGATTAAATATGCCATTGCTACTGCGCAAAAGTTCGGCATTCCACATCCCAAAGTGGCTTTGTTGCACGCTACCGAAGTGGCGAATCCCAAAATTCAATACATGCAGGATTATCTGGACATTATGCAGCGTTGGCGCGAGGGCGAATTTGGTGATGTGGTGATGGACGGTCCTCTGGATCTGTTTCTGGCATTGGACAAAGAACGCGGCAGCATCAAAAACGTTCCTTCGCCGGTGTTGGGCGACGCCGACATTCTGATTTTCCCCAACTTCGAAAGTGCCAATATCTTCTACAAAGGTCTGGCTTTGTTTGCCGGCGCACAAATGGGTGGACTGCTTCAGGGCACCGACAATCCCGTGGTGCTCACTTCGCGCAGCGAAACCACCCAATCAAAGTTTTACAGCATTGCTATGGCCTGCGTGCTGGCCTGAATGTGAAATATCTGCTAATCGATTTGTCTTTATTATCCCTTTTTGGGGGTCAATAGTTCCCTGATATAGGGTTCCACGCTGGCGCGAAGTACATCCCTTATCAGCGTCGGTTTTCCGGTAGAGTCTACAGCCACAAAGGTGAATACACCCTCCGTAACCTTGAATTCACTCAAGTCTTCTCTGGAACGCACTATTAATTCCACGCTGATATCCATCGATTTATTGCCTATGCGGGTTACTTCGGTGTAAATCATAAATACATCCCCATTGTGTATCGGTTTGATAAAGCTGATGTTGCTCACCGATACAGTTACTGCCGGCGATTTGATCACTTCTTCTACCTGTATCGAAGCTGCTTTGTCCATTTTGGCCATGGCCCAACCGCCAAATACAGTGCCCGCGTGGTTAAGATCGGCCGGAAAGGTTCTTCCTTTGAGTGAAATTTGTTTCATCTTGTTTTCAAATAAAAATGTGATAATTAAAGCTCTGGTCTATCCTTTTGTGTACCCTATCCTTTCGTCCCCAAGTCCTGACTGTACTTTTGAATCTTTTGCGATGGTTCCTCTTTGTCGGATTTCCTTTCTTTACAGCCTGTAGAGGACTGTACAGTGGGTATAACAACATTTTTTTTGATATGTTCCCCAATGGAAGATTTTTGTTGTCTTTTTGTAAGTTCTAATGTTATATGGTAAGCAAAAGTGGCTATTTTGTTGTAATATGAACTGATTGTGTTGTGGTTTTTGTGCTGTGCTTAGAAGAATGTAAATCAAATAGGTACTGTGTTGTTTCCGGAATAGATAAGTATTATAGTCTAAAATCTTCAACCAGCTTTGTGATGATTTGTGGATATATACGATGCAAAATAGTGTTGGTCTGACATGAATTCAGGGTGATTGTTTTGTTTGCCTTTGATACCAGTTTGATGCAGTGAATGTTTGCAATATGTTGTCGACTCACTCTGAGAAAATACTTCGCTGGTAGCTTTTTGGAGAGTGCTTCCAGGTTCTCGCGTACTTGCACTGGTTTGCCATCGGCTAAATAAGCTATTGAATATCGACCGTCAGAGTTGAAATAAATCACCTCATGTACTTCAACAAACATATCTCCGGCATTGGTGAGCAGCCGGAATCGTTCAATCTCTTTTGTGCTTTCGATGCTGATCGATTTTCGTTGAAATACTTTGTTTAGCGAACATTCCAGTTCGAATGGGTCTACGGGTTTGTCAAGATAATCCAATGCATCCAGTCGAATTGCTTTTTGAATAAATTCAGCACGTTTGTAGGCCGATACAAATATAACAGCTAAGTTCGGGAGTTCGGTTCTTAGTTTTGAAAGCATTTCCAGTCCGCTCATTCCCGGCATTTCTACATCTAACAGAATCAGGTCAATACATTCTTTTTTAGTGATAAACAAAGCTTCATCGGGCGTAGATGCAAGTAAGATACAATACTCGGGGTGCATCTCCTTTAGTATTTCTGCTAAATAAAGTCTCGACTGCTGTTCGTCATCAACGATTAAAATTTTCTTTTGTGTAAACATGGCTTGTGTGAAAATAGTGATTATTGAAATCTATAATTCATGGGGATATATAAGTTCACCCTGGTTCCTGAGGGCATATTGTTTTCGTCTTTCAAATCAGTAATGGTTTGGTAAATGGCTTCAGAGTTTTGACTGTTATAGAATTGTAGTTGCTGCTCGATCAACAACAACCCTTGTCCATTACCTCTGGTTCCTAATTGTTGGGCTCTTTCCCTGCCAATTCCATTGTCTTCTACCACAATCAGAACGCCATTATGATGGTTGGTGATGTTGATGGATAAAAAGCCACTTCCTTTTTTATTCACCAGCCCGTGACGGATGGCATTGTCGCAATAGGTGTGCAATGTCATTCCGGGTATTAGAATGGCTGTATTCACATGCTGTTCGATGCTTATTTTATAGTCGAAGCGGGCGTCGAAGCGCATTTTCTCCAGCTCCAAATAGGTACGAAGGTAATTTATTTCCTCTTCCAGACTGTTGTAGTTTTTATCTGCGTTAGATAAAGTGAGTTGTGTAAACTTCGAAAATACCGCAATATAATGGCTCGCCCTGAGTTTATCCGTCATAGCAAAATGGCCAATCGCACTCAATACATTCTTGGTAAAGTGTGGGATGACTTTAGATCGTAAGGTATTTAATTGTAGTTCGTTTTCGAGTTTCTTACGGTTTATATGTTCCATTTTTCGTTTCTGATTGCGTTTTACCAACATCAGAATGAGTAGTGTAAGTAGAAAAATACAGGTGAGTATTTCCAGCACAATTAGAATAGGTAGTAAATACCAAGGTGGTACTAACTTGAATTTTGGTGATTGGCACGTGGTTGACCATTTTACTCCATCAAGGCTACATTGCACTTCGAAAGTGTAGGTCCCATAGGGTAAATTGGTGTAATTCACATCTTTTAGAATAGTTGATTCGCTCCATCCATCGTTAAAACCTCTAAGGCGGTAACGGAATCGTAGTTGTCGTGCCGAACTCAATGAGTTGGCTATATAAGTGATTCGGTAAAAGCTATTGCCCGAAGGGATGCTAAACTGAGTTGAACTATCGAAGAATAGAGTTTTCCATCCAATATTGTCGGACGAAAAGCCTATGGATGCAACACGTATGGAGGGTAATGTGTTGGCATGATGACGATAAATTTTGTCTGGATTAAAGCGCAATACATTGAGTGCAGTTGCCAGCCATACACTACCATCGGGTGCCACACTTATGCCGTTTTGTCCCGATTCCAGTCCTGTGAAACCGCCATCGTAGCCAACTTCCACCAATTGGGGTTGCGTAGCATTAATTTGTTTTTGCAACAGTAGCACAAACAAACTTTTACTGCCACCAACCACTAAATATTTGTTTTTATACAGTGACATCGACAACACCTGACCTTGAATTTGTGTAGGTGCAAGTCGGTGTTCTTTGCCATCAGGCATTTCATAGTACAATCCCTTGTCAGTTCCCTTCCATAACCGACCGTGAGGGTCGAGTTCCATGCAGATAACGCCACGGTAGGGGCGGGGAGTAGTGTCGGTAAGTATGGTGTCGCCGGTGAATGTACCCTGTCCGCGAAAAGCACCCACGCGTATTTGTCCACGAGTGTCACGACAAATACTTATCGGAAAACCTGTTGGCCAAGAGTAAAAGCGTTTCTTATCACCCCAACCTTTGTACAACCCCCGATGTTGGGTTGGATTTTCGAAGCCCGAATAGACCAATTTATTTGGGTTCTTGTCAGGCAAAACCGACAAACAAACACTCGAATGCGAAATGTCTTTATACTTTCCATTTTGGAGCCATAGTAAACCTGCAACTGCAGGTATATACACATCTGTGCCTATTGCCTTGCCATGCATATACATATACATGCTCGATGCTTTTTCGGCGTTGCTTAAGTTGGCTGCATAATTAATGGGTTTAAGTTGCATTTTATTGCTGAGTACCCAAAGCCCTGCACCATAACTTCCTAACCAAATATTGTTTTGAGCATCGGCTACCACGCTCCAAATATTATCGGGCTTACCCAGACCAAACTGATATTCTTCTATATCGAGCTGAAAGTAACAGTACAGTCCGTTTTCGGTACACATCCACACATTTCCTTCGCGGTCGGTGTACACGGAATTTACTATATTCTTAATTCCAAAGCCTGTTTGCTGTTCGGGTATTGTTTTCTCGCAACCTTCGCTCATGTAAAAAAACGTACCATCTGGAAGAATGGCTTTTGCCGTAAAACCCCAAGCAACAGGTATGCTCCACAATTTTTTTAATTGTGCATTTTGTTTGGAATAAGATGTAAAAAAAGATTTCGGAGGTTTTGTTGTGCTTATTATATAGCTTTTTGTTACAGGGTTATATAGTGTATGTTCACTTCTTTCCGGTAAGGTTTCTTTGTGAATTAGGTGTTTGTTTTTCCATTCGTATACGTCGTTTGGAGTAAACACCATGTTACCAGATGTATTTGTAACTGTATGCTGTGTAATGCTATAGGACTTGAAATGCAGTGTGTTGATATTAAATATCAGTTGCATATTGTAACGTGTATCGTTGGGCTTTGCAAACTCATTGCCTAGTCCCAAAAGCAATATATTATCCTTGTCGTAAGGCAATGCGCTAGCTGTATTGTTGTGAAAAACTAATTTATCAGGGAAAGAGACATTCACGATACTGTCATTGGGATAAATAAGTGATACACTACGGGAAGTGAAAATAAGTTTTATCAAGCCATAGTCGAAAATGGCACGTACCTCATCAGAAGGCAGTCCTTGTTCGGTTGTGTAATTTTTAAACTGCAAGCCATCCCATCTGCTCACTCCTCCCTTGGTTCCAAACCACATATACCCATCCCTGTCCTGATAAGCACTCATCACCTGCATCTGTGCCAGTCCGTCTCGGGTAGTGAAATAGCGGTTGGCATAGTTGCGGGTAAGATGAGGGGCGGCTGAAAGCACCGTACCAAATAAGAATAAAGATACTATGAATGCGTGGCCTTTTAGCATTGATGCTTTTTTTGTAAAAATACAGATTCTGTTGGAGAAAACAATTAGTTCCGGCAAAAAAAAATATCTTCACCGGAACTAATACTTGCAAACAAACAGTGTAATAAATATGATGGAGTAATATTTTAAACGGGAATTCTCAATAGTTGGCATTCATTCAAATTTTGCAAAATCGGTTATTAGTAAAGGAAAGTCCTTGCGATATCCAAGTCCAACATGTGTGATTATAGGTGAAATCATACATTTCCAATGATCTGGACTGTGTTTCCATGCCTCGCACAATTGATAGATACTACCATTTGTGGTCACTACGTTTTCGCCTATACTCATTAGTTCGCCTCCTATTCGCTGTGGTGAATCGTATTTAATAACCGGAATATATTTGATATTTAAAATTTTATATCTATCTGCCACTCCGTTGCTATCGTTATCCCAATGCACCCAAATGTCCAATCCATTCGGTTGTGCATTGTCGAATATTTTATCAGCACTTTTGTGAGCAATATAATAAAAGCAAGCTTCTTCCAATTTCATGCTGTATTTCAGTGGTTTCAACTTAACTTTTCGTTTAGGATGCAGTCGATTCTCTTCATCCCTCATTTCATTAATTCTGTGCAATAAAGTAGTGCGTATTTGCTCTAAAGTCAATTCTCCTATGTTTTTATTGACTAAAGTATTGTACGATTCTACTGAAGTGCTTTGAGCTGATAATGACAAGGTGTTGATCAGTAGTGCTATGACGCAAAAATGTTTAAACAGATACATCTTAAGTGTTATTTGTTTTATTCCTATTCTGGAGTTGCAATGAGAAAAGAACCCTCCAATGGTTGTTATGCACCTGAATGTTCCCTTTTATGTTTCCTTTCCATTCCTTTCCTTTCTTGTCGGTCATTAATGATTGTCGTGTGTGAAAATACAAGAAAGTTTACCATAAACTCTTATACTGTATGTTTTGAGCTTGTCCGTTGCCATAAGCTACACCAATATCGCGGTATGCTTTAATCAGGTCTCTTTTTAATCCTATTTCAGAGTCCACTTTAAAGATCCATTCTCTCTTGTCTACTTCATAAATTCTCTTGGAAATTTTGTCCGCCAAGGATTTTACTTCAGCGTAACAAGTCGCTTGGGGATCAATACTGGATAAAATATTACCTGCCTGATTTGCAGCATCCCAGCTTTGTCCTGCATTCCATACATTCATAGCTTTATTTAATTTAACTCCACATTCAAAGTTAATCTTATCCTGAAAGATTGGAGCCACAGCATTCATAGCTTTATCCCAACAGCTAGTACATACTGTAGGGATGGATGTTAATTTCCAAATTGCGGCATCGTATTCTCTGGTCTTTGCTAATGATGTAGCTTCTTTAATTATAAAGTCGCAGTTTGTTTCATAATAAGCAAGAATTCCCGCCTTCGCGTTATCAATAAATGCTTGATAGTTAGGATCATTTGTTTTAATGTTTCGCAAAGCCGATATATAGGCTTTTGTTTCGTTTTCACCCACTCCTATTATGGTAGTTGAGTAATTCGAAAAAGATTTTCCTTCAAATCCATCACCTATGTAAAATGTAATCTCCAATGTAAAAGCTTGCATGGGTGGCGCTGTCGGAGTTATATTTTTTGTCAGTACTACCACATTGGCCGACATAATGAAGCGGGAGTTGGGGCTATCATTAAGTCCGTTGGTTGTAATGATCTGGTTCAGTTTGTTTTCGAGCATGTTATGTGCACCTGCAGTAAGTCCTTCTACCTGGTCTGGTATCCAAACTCCAATAGATATCCTATCCTTGTCATTCATCTTTTGAGGAGCTTGAGCTTCTGCAAATGCAATGCTCATGATGCACAACAGTGTTGAAAGTGTTATTCTGTAGTTTTTCATGTTCTTAGATTTTTTTTATCTAGTACCACCTATTGCCACTTCTGCAATACCAAGCCCGATTGCATTAGATTCTGATGGGATTTTATACGTTTTCCTGATATATTTTCTTAGGTTATTTGCAAACGCATCTGCATCAAATGCAACACCATCTGCATCAAAAAGAGGAATTCTGACTTGGGTAAAGCTCATGAAATTAGGTGATGATTGAGATAATGTAAACCTTCCTTTAACGGTATTTTGAGCAACCCATTTTTTTAAATCATCCTTCAATAAATCACCATCATCATTTATTTCGTCGTTTAATTTTTTGGGAGAATTATCCCAAACTTTAATATTTAAACTAATCTCCTTTCCATTTGCAAACATGTCATCAAAACGTGCCTGGAGTTGAGCATTGAAATTGTCAATTTTGTCTAATATTGCCTCACTTACAAGGTTGGTTATATCGCCTGAAAATGAGGGTTGATTTGTACCGGGAGGAGATGTCGCAATTGTTTTATTTGTTCCTGCTTCTTTTCCTGCCAAAACTAAGTTGATAGAGTTCTTACCTCCTTCGCGATATACAGTCCAATCAATTTCAATAACTATATCAGGTTTGGCGGTTTTCAGTAACTTATCTCTGGGTGATTCAGCAATACCCCCACCTGTTTTATTTATGTCTACATTGTTCAACGCAGTTTGTTCTGCATTTGCCTGCATAGCACTTCCTAAATTATCAATTGGAAAACCTCTGCTCCCCATTAACCCTTCTATTGCAGTTATTACAGCCTTTAACTCTTTGTTAGTGTCAAATGCTCTTTGGTAATCCCAGATTTGTTTTTTTGTTCCTTGATCGTCCACCCAAGTATAATAGCCGTTTGCATTCATCCATGTTGTGGCTGGCATAACCATTAATGTCGGCTTCTTAGCTTGAGAAAATGCCGGATTTGCCAATATTAGTGCAATAGCTCCGATTATTATTTGTTTATATTTCATATTCGTGTTATTTTGATAAAATTCCGTCTTGAATTAATTTTTCTTTTAATTGTGGTCGTTTTACAATCACGATAGCTGCGTACGTATCGGCTCCCGTTCCATTTTTTCTCTCTCTTTCGCCTTTGTACTTTGTGTGTTCGTCAGCCATTGAGATGTATTTCTTGTATTCTCCACCATCTGTAAAAAAATTATTGAAATAGGGTTCGTACTTTTGGCGAGCATTTACTTCCGAAACAAGAGGCAACGTCTCACATTCCGATTTACCATCTTTGATTCCTTTAAATAAAACATCATATACAGCGTTTTTGCAGGCCTGCTCTAACGCATCCGATCTGTTTCGTCCACTTCCCCATACTTTCAAAGTTTGAGTTCCATCTCCTTCAATACCTACACATTGAGTGGTGTAGGCATAATTTCCGGCAATTTTTGTTTGTGGATCCGAGGTGGTTTTACATCCAACCACCCAACTAATACCACTAATTATCAGTGCCATTCGAAGTGTATTTTTCATGTGAATGATTTGTTGTTAGTATTAAAATCCACTATTTAAGCTTCTAATAACTCCAGCAGCTTCTAAGTCTTTTCGTAGTAACCCCACGTTGACAGATACTATGACTCCAATTTTATATTCTTTACCCACCTTTAATCTATCTTCGGCTGCTACCGAACCGTCATTGGATAAGGATACAAACTTCATGTACTTGCCTCCATCTGCAAAGAAATTGTCAAAATATTCTTTTTGTTCCTGTTCTAAATTGGGGTTAGATGTCAATGGTTGTTGCCCGGATACACCAGGTCTTCCTGTATATCCTTGAAAAATAATTGCGTGAACTGCATTTTTTTTTGCTTGTTCGATGGCTAATACAGGCTTTTTTGAATACGACCATACTTTGATTAAATATGTGCCGGGCGCACCGGTGCTTACAGCTTCAATTTCGTAACGCCATATTTGTGTATAATCTGGTTTAGAACCAGCATGTAGCGTAGTTGTAATGAAAACAATTATCAGAACTGTTATACTTGCTATTCGTTTCATATTGATAGTGTTTTGTGTTGATAATGTTGGAAGCCGGTGAATATTACTACACGGCTTCCAATATTTGACTGAATTAGAACCTCACTCTTAAATTGACATTTATACCAGAATAAATACTCATTTTGTCAATTTTATCGAATCCCCAACTCTTCATCTCATCTGATGCATTTGTGGTGTTTTGTTTTAGTTTAAAGCTTTTGTCTTTCCCATTTATTTTTATACTACCTGTTCTAGCGGCAAAGCGTGCTATAATTTCAGGTTTTAATTCCACGACAATGCTTGGAGTTATGTTTAGACCTACTGCGCAGTTGACAGGGACAAACCAGGAAGTCCAACTATAAAATGGATTATTGATTTTTTTTGAGCTATTTTCAGGGTCAGGTATGGTGAATTCGATCGACTTATCGCTCGATGAGGTTAAATTATACATTGAGATTCCGGCACCTATAGCAGGTCTTAAAAATATATTACCTCTGCGTGTAAAATATATTTCTTTCGAGAAATTTGCTGATAATGCAGCTGTATATCCTGAGAATGTTTGAGTGCCATCTGTTATTTCATATCCTTCAGCCGAAATATTTCCCGGATTAATATCACTAAATAGGTTTGCTGTTAAACCGATACCAAAATATAAATTGTTAGTTCCTGAAAAAGTGATCAATTGATCAACTCCCAACTTAATTCCTCCTAATGCTTTTGTAGTGCTCATTACGGGGTAACCAAGACTAACAGTTGTTCCTATGTCTTTTTTTGCTTCCAACAACATACCTTCATAAACAGTCTTTCCACCCTGCTGTTGAAAAGTAGAAGGTTTAGAGTCACCCGTAGCAACACCAGTATTGTCTACAACATTGACAGCTCGTGCAACTCCTTTGCGTTTTTTTACCTGATTATTGTTGGCATCTACTTCTATCTCGTAAATAAAATATCTGTCACAGCGTTTTAAATTTTCTTTTTTTCCGATTTTTGCACTTAACGGATTTGTTCCAAAAATGGATGTCTTGACCATGAAATCCTCAATCTTATTTTCAAATTCGTCTATAGCAGTGTTTTGCATGCTTAATGGCATTTGCTCAAGTAATTCTTGTGATGTGGCTTTTTTTGTATAAGTGTATATTGGATCTTTAGGGTCTCTCGGTTGGGTTGATTGAATTTCTTTAGTTATGGATGTTACATAAACCAATGGAAAACTTGTAGTATCCCATCTGGCAACATTCTCGCTATTGTGATTGTTAGAGTCTGACCATAAATTTTGATTAAACATAGCCCTAACCGAATCATTGAAGTTCAACCGATAAGCGCCTACTGTATAATTCAATACAAAGCCTTCTAACTCGCGTTTTACTGGTTTGTAATCTTTCTGATATTTTCGGTTTCTGGCATCGGTCTCATTGTATACTTCATCCATGGTTTTAATGCCATTAAGGAAATACATAAAAACGTATGTTTTGCCTAGTAATTTTTCACCCAGCATATCACGACGATCAATTGACGCTGCTTTAGCTGCCATAGCATCTGCATCATTTGCTGTTAAAAGACCTCTTTCAGCAAGTAGATTGCTGTTAAAATCTCCTTTCGCATCTCTACCATACCATTTTGCTACAACGGCTCTGGACACTATTTCCATATAATTTTTCAAATCATCAGATTTTTTCTTGATGGGTACCTCAATGCGATGGTCATCGAATTTCACATTCATCTCCAACGTTTTTAATTTGTTGGCAATAATTAGTCCATTGCGAGTATCATTATTTTCAATCG
>JBJOOU010000313.1:0-17222 GCA_046051105.1 Bacteroidota bacterium | reverse complement strand
GTTTTTATTTTTCAAAAAGTCCTCAGCCCCAAATTCATTTAACCGATCTGTAACCAATTTTACGGTTAATTGGTTGATATCTACAGCCGGTATAAAATGCTTTTCTTTCGATTTTGATTGTTCATTGGCAATTTCAGCTAATACCGATATGTCTATAAGCGATTGAATGATTTGCTGTACCAATCGAATAGGAATTTTATAATGTCTCGAAATTTCTTCGGCCGAAAGTGGTGATTGTTTATTTTCAAGCTGTTTTACGATTACATAGGTAATAAACAATGTCAGGAATTTCTTGTATCGCGGACTTATTTTTATCGAATCCAGCTCATATTCAAAGTATTGCAAATTTTGAGAAACATAACTAATTTCTGCTCCCAGAAGAACAATTAAACATGAAATCTGCAACCATAGGAGTAACAATGGGATGGCGGCAAAGCTCCCATACACAACATTGTAGCGCGATAGATATACCTGCCCGTTGATATACAGCATCTGAAAGGCCTGAAAAGCAAATCCGGCAATGATACCCGCCACCAAAGCATGCTTAAATTGCACCCGCGTATTGGGAACAGCTTTATACATAACGGTAAAAATAATACAATTCAGCGCATAAGGTATAAGCTTCACAAAAAAGCGAAGCACGGGACTTAGTACCTGATATACATAAGTTTGCGATACGGCAGAGCTAACAAAGATGGAAAGTCCGCTGGTGAATACAATTATAATCGGTATTACCAGTACCGTAGAAAAATAGGTGGTAAACATATTCATGGCATTGCGTGGTTTTCGCACCTGCCAGATGGTATTGAAGGCATTTTCTACCTGCATGAACAGATTAAGAACCGACCACAACAGAATAACCAGACCAATGCCAATAAACAGCCCACCCTGAGTGGTGGCCAGATAGCGCTGTACAAATTGCATGATGGTAGGTGCAATATCCGATTGTGCAACAAAACTCTGGTTCAACGAGTCTTCAATCATTTTTTCAACTCCCAATCCTTTTCCAATAGCAATAATCAGAGCCAGCAACGGGATAATGGCAAAAACGATGGAGTAGGTGAGGGCAGAAGCTCTGATGTTCAACCTATCTTTGATAAAACCCCTGATAGCTAGTATGATTGTTTTGGCTAATCGATAACCAATTCGTTGAATCTTTGTTAGTTCGCTTTCGGATGTACGCCAAATATCATCACGGAAGAAAGTATATGTCCGGCTGAAGAAATCAATCATTTTTGACATAATTCATGGAGTATTAATAGGTTGGCAAATATAGAGAAAGAAAAAACAGCAGGTCTGTAAGCCGGGTTCTGTTCTTTGCCGAAGCAAAGCGTTTGTCATTTATCTCGAACATAAGTCACCTTATGCCTTTAGCAATCTACCCCCCGGCATCGGGCGAGCAACCCTACATGCGCCGGTATACATGATCTTGCAACCCATAAGGCGTACGGCATGCGATGTTGCCATCACACCCGGTGAGCTCTTACCTCACCTTTTCACCCTTTCTCCAAACTAGTTGAAGTGGTTATTTTCTGTTACACTACTCTGCCCTCACGAACAGCTTCCCGTTAAGAAGTATGGTGCTCTGCGTTGCCCGGACTTTCCTCCATTCCACAAGGGAAAAGCGACAAACCGACCTACTGTTTGCTTGCAAAGATACACATAAAATTTTACATTCAATACGAGCTGAAGTATTGAATGGACTTTCAAGCAGGGTTTGTAAATGGCATTGTATCTTTGTAATTGAGGAAAAATTTCCGTATTCCTCAACCTTTTTCGCATTGAGGTGTTAGATAGATACATTTTTTAAAATCAATAGAATTATTCGCACATGCAGGGTTTGAACATCAAAAAAGGAGAAAAAATTGTAATTATCGGTGGTGGTTTTGCCGGACTTCAGCTGGCCAAAACACTGAAAGACGCTGATATTAAGGTCGTATTGGTGGATAAACAGAATCATCATCAGTTTCAACCATTGTTCTATCAGGTAGCAAGCGGGCGCTTGGAGCCATCCAGTATTTCCTTTCCTTTTCGCAAAATATTTCAGGATAGCAAGGCTGTAGATTTTCGAATGGCTGATATTGAAAGTATCAATCCGGACGAAAAAAAGATCATGACGGCATATAACCGCACCATTTCTTATGATCATTTGGTCATTGCCACCGGATGTCGCACCAATTTCTTTGGCAACAAACAAATGAGCGAAAATGCCTTTTCGATGAAAACCACACAGGAATCGATTGAAATCAGAAATAAAATTCTTTTCAGTCTCGAGAAAGAGATTTTTGCTCGACCTGAAGAGAAACAGGCATGGATGAATATCGTAATTGTTGGTGGAGGACCTACCGGAGTTGAATTGTCAGGCGCTTTTGCCGAATTGAAGAAAGATGTATTTCCGAAAGATTATCACAATATTGATTTTTCAAAATTCAATATCATTCTGTGCGAAGGGACCCCAAATACGCTAAATAACATGAGCGATGAATCCAAGCAAGCATCCCGTAAGTATTTGGAATCGATGGGTGTAACCGTAAAAACAGAAACATTGCTTGTATCGTACGATGGAAATAAAGCTGTGCTGAATACCGGCGAAGAAATTCCGACAAAAAATGTGATTTGGGCTGCAGGGGTAATGGGCAATGTGATAAAGGGATTGAAAGAAGAAGATGTTGTTCGCAACAGATATATAGTGGATAGATATAATCGGTTGAAAAGCTACGACAACATTTATGCGCTGGGTGATATTGCTTACATGGAAACCCCAAAGTACGAAAAAGGACACCCTCAGGTGGCCAATGTGGCTATCAATCAGGCCAAAAACCTGGGTAAGAACATTCTGCGCTCGTTGAAAAGTGAGAATGCTCAACTTTCTGAATACGAATACAATGACTTAGGGATGATGGCCACCATTGGCAAGCACAAAGCGGTGGTAGAGTTACCATTTTTTAAATTCAAAGGCCCATTTGCATGGTATGTGTGGATGTTTTTGCACCTGATGCTCATTTTGAGTGTGCGCAACAAGTTGGTCATCTTCTTCAACTGGGCCTGGAGCTACATGACACACGATACTTCATTACGAATAATAACCAACATCGATTATAAGAAAGAAAAAGTCACAGATATATAGTAGTTTGTAAATAAAAACCGGATTGAACTCATGTTCCAATCCGGTTTTTTGTTGAACATATTTCTGATCAATTTTCAGACAACGCACTCAATCCTTCTGTATTCTTTTTGATGTCTTCATCAGACAATGAATAATTGACAAGATCGCCAGCCAGATATTGATCGTAAGCAGCCATATCTACCAATCCATGGCCGGAAAGGTTGAAAAGGATGGTCTTTTGAGTGCCTTCTTCTTTGCATTTCAATGCTTCTTTGATGGCAGCTGCAATAGCATGAGCCGACTCAGGAGCCGGAACAATACCTTCGGTTTGTGCAAATAGTACACCAGCATTGAACGAATCAAGCTGTTCAATATCAACTGCCTCCATCATATTATCTTTCAATAATTGACTCACAATGGTGCCAGCACCGTGATAACGCAAGCCACCCGCATGAATATGAGCAGGAGCAAAGTTATGCCCCAACGTAAACATAGGCAGAAGAGGAGTATAGCCGGCTTCATCACCAAAGTCGTAATGGAAAATACCGCGAGTCAATTTCGGACACGAAGCAGGTTCTGCAGCAATAAAGCGGGTAGTTTTACCTTCTTTGATGTTATGACGCATAAATGGGAAAGCTACACCCGAAAAGTTGGATCCACCACCAAAGCAACCAATTACCACATCAGGATATTCGCCCGCCATTTCCATTTGTTTTTCAGCTTCCAGTCCAATGACAGTTTGGTGCAACGATACATGGTTTAACACACTACCCAAAGTGTATTTGCAGTTGGGCGTGCTCATGGCCAGTTCGATAGCTTCCGAAATGGCTGTACCCAAACTTCCCTGATAATTAGGATGTTCGGTGATAATTTTGCGACCAGCTTTGGTCGACATTGAAGGCGATGGAATTACCTGCGCACCCCAGGTCTGCATCAATGAGCGGCGATAAGGTTTTTGCTCATAGCTGATTTTTACCATATATACTGCCAATTCCAATCCGAAAGTTTTTGCTGCGAACGATAATGCAGTCCCCCACTGACCGGCACCGGTTTCGGTAGTAATATTGGTGGTACCTTCTTTTTTGCAATAATAGGCCTGTGCAAGCGCTGAATTTAGTTTGTGTGAACCTACAGGGCTAACACTCTCATTTTTGAAATAAATATGAGCTGGCGTATCCAATGCTTTTTCCAAACCATAGGCGCGTACAAGTGGAGTGGGGCGGTATATTTTTAATTTCTCACGAACTTCTTCCGGAATTTCAATCCACGGATCAGTTTCATTAAGTTCTTGTTCTGCAAGGTCTTTTGCAAATAATGGAGTTAAATCTTCTACTTTAAGTGGTTGTTTAGTACCCGGATGCAACATAGGCATCGGTTTGTTTTTTAAATCGGCAACAATATTGTACCATTTGGTAGGGAGTTCTTTTTCCTCCAGCAAGAATTTTTTTGTTTTTTCCATGATTTCAAAATATCGGTAAGTAAAAAATGAATTTTCGATATATGTCAGAAAGACATTTGGGGCTGATATACATCCACTTATATTCTGATTGATAAAAAGTCTGTCATTTCAATAATTATCAATCTATTAGAGCACATTGATGATAGAGTAGCCTTATATAGCAAAGGTATAAACTATTTTGAAGAACTAAAATATAAAACCGGCATTTTCTTATCCTTTTATAGTTTATTTGAATATAAGTTCTGATTTGATAGTAAAATAGCTGATTCGATACTTTAAAATAAAAGTACTACTTTTGTGTTACAAATTTATAATACAATAAATGTATGGTACAATCGATGACTGGTTTCGGTAAAGCAACCTGCGAATATGGAAATAAAAAAATTGTAGTTGAGATCAAATCACTCAATAGTAAACAATTAGATGTTTCAACCCGTATTTCGGGTTTGTATCGCGAGAAGGATATAGAAATTCGTAATGAACTATCGCAAAAGCTGGAACGTGGTAAGATTGATCTTGCACTGTATGTAGATAATTCGGGTAAAGAATCGGTTACGCAGATTAATTATTCGGTGGTAGAAGCTTATTATCAGCAAATTAAAACGATTTCTGAGAAATTGGGCGTTGATGTTCCGGCCAATTGGTTTGATGTATTATTGCGTTTGCCGGATACAATGAAGTCTGAAACGGTTGAATTGGATGAAAATGAGTGGCTTGAAATCAAAAAGACCGTTCACTTAGCCATCGAGCAGCTGACTGCTTTTCGTATTCAGGAAGGTAAAGTATTGGAACAGGTTTTTGTAGATAAAATACAGCATATAGGACAGTTACTGGAAGATATTGCACCCTTCGAAGCCGAGCGCGTTGAGAAAATAAAAACACGTCTGGAAGAAAATCTTCAGGCATTGTCCGAAAAAATTGATTACGACAAAAACCGCCTGGAACAGGAACTAATTTTCTACATCGAAAAACTGGACGTAAACGAAGAAAAAGTGCGCCTGCGCAACCATCTGAACTACTTTATCGAAACGATGAACCACGAAAAATCGCCTGGTAAAAAACTGGGATTTATTGCTCAGGAAATTGGCCGCGAAATAAACACCCTCGGATCAAAATCGAACCACAGCGAAATGCAGAAAATTGTGGTATTGATGAAAGACGATTTGGAACAAATCAAAGAACAAGTTCTGAACGTACTATAAATTATAAATTAAGAACTATTTACTACCTACTATATTCATGGCAGGCAAATTAATTATATTTTCAGCACCATCAGGAGCTGGCAAAAGTACGCTGATTCAGTATTTATTGGGACAAGGTTTTGACATGGAGTTTTCCATTTCGGCAACAAGTCGTGCTCCCAGAGGTACCGAGCAGCATGGAGTAGAGTATTATTTCTTATCGGCTGATGAATTTCGTCAAAAAATTGATAATCAGGAGTTTTTAGAGTACGAAGAAGTGTATTCAGGTTGCTTTTATGGCACACTTCGTTCAGAAGTCGACCGGATTACTGCAAAAGGTAAGAACATTGTTTTTGATGTGGATGTAGTAGGAGGGGTGAACATAAAAGAATTTTATGGAGATCGGGCGCTTTCTCTTTTTATTGCTCCACCCAGCATTGAAGAGTTGGAAAAACGCCTGATTGGTCGTGGAACTGATACGCCCGAAATGATTGCAAAACGTATCGGCAAAGCTGAGCAGGAGTTGTCGTTTGCACCTAAGTTCGACAAAATAGTGGTGAACAACGACCTGGAAATAGCAAAACTCGAAGCTACGAACGCAATTCGTGATTTTCTGGCTGAATAATTTCCTGTAAATGAAGAAAGTAGGACTTTATTTTGGTTCGTTTAACCCTGTACACACCGGGCATATTCATCTGGCAAAATATCTTACTGATAATAATTTGGTGGATGAAGTTTGGTTCGTCATTTCTCCTTGCAATCCCCTGAAAGATCAAACCGGACTGATTGATGAGTATCTACGGTTGGATATGCTAATGCTGGCCATCAAGGACAATCCGAACTTCAAAGTTTGCGATATCGAGTTTACCATGCCTATACCGTCCTATACTGTGGATACTTTAGCTGAACTTCATAAGCAATTTGCTGATATTCAGTTTACGTTACTAATTGGTAGCGACAATGCGTTGGTGTTCGACAAGTGGAAGTCACCTGATTTGATTTTAGCCAACTATCCGGTGTTGGTTTATCCACGAAAAGGTTATGATTTCGAGGTAGTAGCTGAAAAATACCCTCAAATGCAATTATTGAATTCTCCTTTTTTCGAGATTTCATCCACTCAAATCCGGGAAGACATTGCACAAAAAAAGGATGTAACTCAATGGCTACATCCTTCTGTATATCAATTCATTCAGGAACTCGATCTCTACAAAAACGGATTATAAGTTTTTTCTTCTCCGATGGTGGTTGTCGGCCCGTGACCGCAATATACTACTGTAGATTCATCAAGAGGCAGAAGTTTTTGAGTGATCGATTTAATCAGTGTGGCATAATCTCCCTGTGGAAGATCCGTTCTGCCAATTGAACCTTTAAACAATACGTCACCGGCAAACATTACTCCCTCATTTTCAGCATAAAAAACCATACTTCCTGGCGAATGACCGGGAGCGTGAATGGCTTTGAGTGAGATATTTCCGATTTTAATCTCTTCATTTTCCTGAATATATCTTCCAAGAGTTTGTGGGCTTTCGTTCCACGGAAGTCCAAACATTTTAGCCTGATTTACAACATTATCCAGCAAAAATTCATCTGCCTGACAAGCTTCTGGTTTTACTCCAAATGTTTCGAACACCCATTTGTTGCCAAATTGATGATCGAGGTGAAGATGTGTATTGAGAACTCGTTTTAATGTAAGCTTATTTTCATCAAAGTACATTTTTAGGATGCGTTTTTCACCGTCGTTCATGCATCCGGCATCTATAATGGCTGCTTCACCCGTTTCATCATGCACCACAAAAGTGTTTTCCTGAAAAGGATTGAATGTGAAAGTTTTAATTGTCATTTATATACTAATTTCTTATTTTCTCGATTTCTAATTTCAAATCTCCCAATTCCAAACTACAAAGGAACGTAAACTCCTTTTTTGGTTTTGAAAAACTCTTCCTGAAAGTAATCGCTTAATTCATAGAGTTCTGCAATGTTTTTATAAGGCAATACTTCGTGTTGCAATTCACCGCCTTTCAGGCAAATAAGACCGTTTGGCAATGCATTGTTGTGTTTGTTTGAAACATTTTTCTTCACCAGCTTCACCAGGTCATCCAATGGCATCACAGCACGACTCACCACAAAGTCATATTTTCCTTTCTCTTCCTGAACCCGAAGATGTTTTAAAGTAATGTTTTTCAGTTCGATAGCATTAGAAATCTCAGTTCCTACTTTGATTTTTTTTCCAATAGAGTCGATGAGTGTAAACTGACATTCGGGGAAAAGAATGGCCAATGGAACGCCCGGAAAGCCACCGCCGGTGCCAACGTCCAGAATCGTGGATCCCGGTTGAAAGCGCAGAATCTCAGCAATAGCCAATGAGTGGATGACATGATGTTCATATAAGTTTTCAATGTCCTTGCGCGAAATCACATTTATTTTTGAATTCCAATCGAAATACAAGTCATACAGCGCCGCAAACTGAGCTTTCTGAGTATCAGTGAGGTTTGGAAAATATCGAAGTAGTTGTTCCATCTTGTTGAATTTTAGGCTGCAAAGGTAGCTGTTTTTCTTTAAATCAGAAACAGATGAAACGCCCTTAATCACAGCGGAATTATGCTATTTGCCTATAAAATACTATCTTTGCACTCGATTTTCAGAAATATTGCTTTTCTGAAACCAACAACGAAAATATATACTTTAAATATAAAACAATTTTTATGAAAGCTTACGTTTTTCCTGGTCAGGGAGCTCAGTTCGTAGGAATGGGTAAAGACCTTTACGAACAATCGCCTCTGGCAAAAGAGTATTTCGAAAAAGCAAACGAAATACTTGGTTACCGTATCACTGATTTAATGTTTGAAGGAACTCCTGAAGACCTGAAACAAACCAAAGTAACGCAACCAGCTGTATTTTTACATTCAGTAATTTCAGCATTGGTTTTGGGAGATGATTTTAAACCAGAAATGACTGCTGGTCATTCATTGGGTGAATTTTCTGCTTTGGTAGCGGCTGGTGCTATGGCATTCGAAGATGGTTTGAAGCTGGTTTATGCACGTGCAATGGCGATGCAGGAAGCTTGCGAAATTGAACCATCTACAATGGCTGCTGTACTCGGATTGAGCGACGAAGCTGTTGAAGAAGGTTGCGCTGAAGTAACGGATGCAGTGGTGGTAGCCGCTAATTATAACTGTCCGGGACAGTTGGTAATTTCGGGTTCTATCGAAGGTATCGATAAAGCTTGCGAAATTCTGAAAGCAAAAGGAGCTAAGCGTGCACTGAAACTTCCTGTAGGTGGAGCGTTTCACTCACCATTGATGCAACCTGCCGGCGAAAAATTGCAGGCTGCCATTAAAGCTACTGAATTCAAAGCACCTAAATGCCCTGTTTATCAGAACGTAAATGCACAACCTCAGACTGATCCTGAAACAATCAAGGAAAACCTGATTGCTCAGCTGACCGCTCCTGTTCGTTGGACACAAACCGTGAAAAACATGGTGGCGGATGGTGCTACTGAGTTCTTCGAACTTGGCCCTGGCGATGTCCTGAAAGGTTTGGTAAAGAAAATCAGCCCCGAAGTTGCTGTAGGTTAATATATAAGCAAATATCTATTGAAAGATGCAGAGGTTCATTTCTCTGCATCTTTTTTTATGAATCGATCAGAGATAACACATTTTTTTGTACTTTTGTTATCCTTTGAAAAATAGATATAAAACGCATTGGAAATTATCTAATTATGTATAGAACAAACACTTGTGGCGAGTTGCGACTTGCCAATGCAGGACAACAAGTTACGCTGGCCGGATGGGTACAGCGCTCACGTAAAATGGGAGGGATGACCTTTGTTGATATTCGTGACCGCTATGGTATTACTCAGCTGGTTTTCAATCAGGAAACAAATGCCGAACTTTGCGAGAAAGCCAATAAACTAGGTCGCGAGTTTGTAATTGAAATAACTGGAACAGTTGCTGAAAGAAGTAATAAAAACAGCAATATCCCAACCGGTGAAGTTGAAATTCTGGTTTCAGAACTTACCATTCTGAACGAATCGCAAACTCCACCGTTTACCATCGAAGACAATACCGATGGTGGCGATGATATCCGCATGAAATACCGTTATCTGGATTTGCGCCGTAATTCTGTGCGCGAAAACTTGGAACTACGCCATCGCATCGCTTTCGAAACACGCCGCTATCTGGATCAGATGAACTTTATGGAGGTTGAAACGCCTATCCTGATTGGTTCTACACCCGAAGGAGCGCGCGACTTTGTGGTACCTTCCCGTATGAATCCGGGTGAGTTTTATGCATTACCACAATCGCCACAGCTATTCAAACAGTTATTGATGGTTTCTGGTTTTGATCGTTACTTCCAGATTGCCAAGTGTTTCCGTGATGAGGACCTGCGTGCCGACCGTCAGCCTGAATTTACGCAAATCGACTGCGAAATGTCGTTTGTTGATCAGGAAGATGTACTGAATCTGTTCGAAGGTATGATGAAGCACCTGTTCAAATTCGTGAAGGATATGGACATGACTGAGCCTTTTCCACGTATGACCTGGCACGATGCCATGAAATACTATGGTTCAGACAAACCGGATATCCGATTTGATATGAAATTTGTGGAAATCAAAGAAGAAGTGTCAGGTCGTGATTTTGTGGTATTTGATAGCGTACCTTATGTGGCAGGTATTTGTGCCAAAGGTTGTGCAACCTATACCCGCAAACAAATTGATGAACTGACTGAATTTGTTAAGCGTCCGCAAATAGGAGCGAAGGGGCTGGTGTATATTCGTTGCGAAGCGGATGGTAACGTTAAATCTTCGGTAGATAAATTCTACTCAGCTGACGATCTGAAAGTTATAGCTGCTAAATTTGATGCTCAACCAGGCGATTTAATCCTGATTTTGTGTGGTGAAGCAGCTAAAACACAGAAACAACTTTGTGAATTGCGTTTGGAAATGGGAGCGAGGTTAGGCCTTCGCGACAAGAATAGCTTTGCACCATTGTGGGTAATAGATTTCCCATTGTTTGAGTGGGACGAAGAATCGCAACGCTATTACGCTATGCATCATCCATTTACTTCGCCAAATAAAGAAGATTTGCAATTTCTTGATACCGATGCGGGTAAAGTGCGTGCTACAGCTTATGATATGGTAATCAACGGTGTAGAACTTGGTGGTGGATCGATTCGTATTCACGATAGCCAGTTGCAAAATAAAATGTTCGAATTGCTTGGATTTACCCCGGAACAGGCAGAAGCTCAGTTTGGCTTCCTGATGAGCGCGTTTAAATACGGAGCGCCGCCACATGGAGGATTGGCATTCGGTTTGGATCGTGTCGTTTCATTATTTGCTGGTCTGGATACCATTCGTGACTGTATGGCATTCCCGAAAAATAATTCCGGACGCGACGTGATGATTGAAGCGCCATCAAAAATAGCACAGGAACAACTGGATGAACTAAATCTGGTGGTTGATATTAAAGAGAAATAATTTGTTTCTAATGTCTATATATATAAAGCAGCTGCATGTACTTGTAGCTGCTTTTTTATTGTAGCCTGAGAATTGCGTATTTGAAATGAACTTATATAAATTGTGCGCATATTCGATTCTCAGAGGAGTATTGTTGATTGGTAGTTTGTTTTTTCTATACAACATATTATACATAACATGAATTATGGATTATTTCTTTCAAAACTATATTCCAATATAATTCCAGGATATTTATCATATAATTATTTAGTGATAATGTTTGAGTCAGGATAAATCGGTTATAAATACAAAACACCTAAGAGTTTTATCTTAGATGCTTTGTACATATAATAATTATCGACCGTTTGCCTTGAAAACAACGAGTACTGTTGCAGCAATAATTTTCAAATCGAGCCAAATCGACCAAGTGTCAATATATTTCAAATCCATTTGCATCCATTCTTTGAAGGATACAGAATTTCGTCCCCAAACCTGCCAGATGCAGGTTATTCCGGGTTTCATACTTAGTCTACGAATTTGGTCTTGCTCGTACTGAATGACTTCGCTGTGCAACGGTGGCCTTGGCCCAACAATAGACATATCGTTTTTCAGTACATTAAAGAATTGTGGTAGCTCGTCAAGCGATGTTTTGCGAATGAAGCGTCCAACCCTTGTAATACGAGGATCGTTTTCAATTTTGAAAGTTGGACCGTCAGACTCGTTTAGGCCGGCTAACTGTGCTCTCAAGGCTTCTGCATCCGGCACCATTGATCTGAATTTCAGGCAATAAAATTTCCGACCATTAAGTCCTATGCGCTCTTGTTTAAATAATACAGGCCCACCATCTTCCAGCTTTATTAAGATAGCAATGAGAAGCATAATTGGCGATACAGCAACAATTATTAGTAAACTGAATACCCAATCAAAACAGCCTTTTATCTTTAACCAAAAATATTCTTCAGGGGTGCTCTGATACGTTTTGAAAGTTCCTGTGAAATTCTTTTTCAATTTTCCGGATTTCATTTTCATCAGGTACTCTGGCTGCATAACATGAAGAGTTACTCCTGTTGTTTGGCTGTATTTAATCAATTGATTTCCGGAAAGTAGAGTGTTTTCAGATGATATGGTGTAAAATATATCATCTACGGTATTGTTTTGTAAATAATTAGTTAGCTCGTATAGATTACTTATTATTTGTACCTTCTTGTATCTATCAACCAACTTATTATCAGTACTAAAGATGGCACAAATTCTAAATCCCCAGTCTTTTGAACGGTAAAATGCTTCCAAAAAAGGGATTGATTCAGCATCAGCTATAATTAGTGCATGTCGGGTATTATGCCCCCGGCTACGAATATAAGCCATACTGTTATAAAACAAGTATTTATAAGTAATCAACACAAAGAAATTGATTATTGCAAAGTAAATTAAATATTCATGTGCTGATTCAATTGGATAGAATGAAGAAATAAGTTCAACTTCGCCCATGAATAGTAAAGTTCCAACAAGAATGGTTATGAAATATCCTCGCAACATATCAATAAATGCTACTGTGCGGAAGATAATACCTAATCTAAATCGTTGAAAACAAAAATACCATATCACCAGAATTTGTATCATCATGAGTGATTTTACTGGTTGATTGAAAACTGTCTTATTGAAAAGAAGTTGGATAGAAAGAAAAACGATAAGACTCAGAATGATCTGAATCAAAATCATAAATGCAGAAAGCTGCCGTTCTCTTTTAGTTAGCATAGTTGTAAACAAGAAAAATTCTAAATAGGACGCAGAAAACAGATATTTGTTTGATTAGAATGATAAATCAAATCAAAGTATTGCAAAGATAGACGATTTAGTATATTTCTACATATATATCATCAACTATTTAAGAAATAACTACAAAAAAAATCGTGTAGCTTAAGTTTGCTACACGATTGTAATAAAATGTATTACTGCCATTTACATAAATGGTCGATATAATCTTTTGATCCGTCTCTGAGCCATCCGTCCAATTGCGAAACTTCTTTCAGTTGTTGTCCGCGATTTCGATCGACATTTACGAACCCACAGGGTAGCTCAGGAATGGCAGTCATATCGCCCCAAAGCTTCTCAAACTGAGTGACAGGGAAGATATCCTCCTGCCCTTTCCCCCATCGTTTCTTTACGTCTTTGATGATAACGTAGGTTGGCATGCGGGCAGCCATTTTGTACACCTGCTCATTTACTTTTGTCTTATTGCTCAAATCGGCTCTTGATAGTCCAAATACCTGCAACAAATAATCGATATTGATCCAGAACGTATTGCTATTGTAATATGTCAGGCTAAATTCTACTTTTTCGTCAGGTAGAGCCAGACCTTCGACTAATCGGTTGTGACCATTGATTTTTGCCAGGCCTCCCCCCCTATCGTCGAGTTTTCGGCTGATTACTTCCACCGTCATGCCTTTATTCGTGCTGATATGGTAGCCCAGCAGCGCAGGGTCGGCATTTGCTCCCAGGGTATCGATATTGTGAACCAGTAGGTGTTTCAGGTTGGGATTTTCGGTGATCAGGTTCAGCAATGTGCCATTCAGAAACAGATTGGGAATTTCGTACCAATGGCCTACAGGGTGGATGCATTGCGAAGGGAGATTATCACGGTAGTCCTCTCCTTCTCCACTGCTTTTGGCCCAGTTGATCAATGCAGTACGCACACTTTGTTGCATTTTTTGCGATTGTTCGTCGAGCAATTGCTGAGGCATTTCTTCCCACATAAATCGCAGATCGCGTTCTGTGGGGACTAATCTCAGGCCAATTACTTTTCCCTGCGACACATGAATATCCTTATTTTGATGAACAAACGATTCCACGAAGTTAGTTACCGGCTTGTGAGTAAGATAACTGGTCGTGAAAATATGTTGCAGCGATGTTTGATATTCGGCATTGCTATAACGGGTTTTGGCCAGATGAATTTCTACAAAGTTCCTGTGTTTGCCTGCAAACCGGGCAAAAGGATTGAGCGATTTTACCACCCCCGCTCCTTTGGTCCAGCGGCTACCGGCTCCTCCGGCTAAAGAAACAATGGCCAGTTCGCGGTTTTGAAGGGCTTTGATACCAATTTCGCGATATTCACTGTTTTCCAGTTGATATTGAGTGGGAATTTCATTGTTTGGAATGTCTTCAATCGTGGTATTGACTGGTAATCGATTTTTTGATAGACCAATGCGTCCGGATATTAAATCCTTTTTGATTTGCTGATGCTGTCCTGGGTTAAAACCGAGTTCGTCCAGTAAGCCATTCAGTGATTTTTGTTGCTGTTCATCTTCCTGTTTTTGTGGGATAATCCGATCAAAAAGATTATTGATAAAGCCATTATACTGTTTTTCTGATTTATAGGTTGAACTCAAAACTGCCAGTTCATTGCGTTGGCATTCCGTCAGATCGTGAAGATCTTTTTTCAGCAAAGCGGGCAATGTAAGTGTATAATAATCCTCATTCATCAGGGCTTCTTCTGCGAAGGTGAGTTCGGCATAGGTTCCGTTTTCGTTGATGCGGAAATCGTAAACCACCGGTTCCATGGCAAAGGGAATGCCGTGTTCGTATTTCTTTTTGGTGGCCGACATGATTTCCTGTAAGCACTGTTGAGCCTGTTTTTTTACCGAAGGATCGAAAATAAAGCCCATACCACCGCCCGACATTCCTCCCATCATCCAGAAGCCCCAAAATTTATCTCCAAAGCTTTCTCTGGCTCCGGCAATGATGGTTTCAGTGTAGAGATTGGTAGCCCACGGAATGATTTGTTGTATGGGGCCATCGAAATTTTTATGAGTGAATTCGGCAATACCTTTGATATCGCCATTTTTCAGCTTTTGCACTACTTCTTCGAAATAGTTGATGGCCTCCTGGCGTGCCTGCCATTCTTTTTTCGAACGCAAAAGGTATTTTTCGGTTACCATTTCGAGAATAGGACCTACATCCTGTGCCATACCACCGTGTACAATCACTAAGCTATCCTGCAATTTTTGACGAATTTCTGCACTTACAGAGTCACGTTCCAATACAGTATGTTTGGGAAGTAAGCGTCCTTTGCTAATGCCATATTCAGGATCTTCCTCCCGGGCTTCTACTCCTTTTATCAGCTTCATGCCCGGCCATACTCCTCCTGAATCCTGCCAGCCGCCGCCGGAACCGCCGATCCATTCACCCAGAATGGCTTTGGCAGCAACTAATCGTCGCTCTTCTTCGCATAGGGATCCTGTTAATTGTTCGGTTTGCCCGGTGGCACGCATACAAAGTGAGATAAGTGATGCTAACAGGTTGGTTGATACGGCCAATCGTGATCCTTTAGGGATATTGTTTACCTTGCTGGCAATTTCAATTCCTTTGCCTTTTCCCACCATTATTTCTAATAAATGACTGAGCGGTAGTCCTGCACCTTCCATACCCGGAGGAACAATACCGGCTGCAATTACTGCAGCTTTCAGCAATCCAAGGTAATCTTTTGCAAAATCGAATACTTCGTTCAGATCATTGATGTCGGCATGGGTGGAAAGGTCGATGCTGGTAAGACGCAAAACGGGTTCATCAATCACCCGAAACCAGGTTTCGATGGGTGGCTTTGGCTGAGCGCCGGTTTGCGAATTCAGTATACACAGATCGACAGAGATATTCAGTACCTTGGCTCCTTCAGGATAATCCATTCCGAGAAAGAAGATATCGCTCCAACCGCTGTGGCTCAAATCCATACGCACGGGCGTCGTTTCGTGCAAGCAGGGGTATAAGCCTGTTGCTGAATCTTTTTGCAACAAAGCAGGCACTATTTTCAGCGGTTGATCGGACGGGTGACTAATGCGAAACATCCAGCGATTGCCGGCTGTAGACCGTACACTGATTTTTACCTGATCGGCCAGAGTTTGAAAAGCTAATTCGTGATAGGCATCGGCCAGCCCACTCGAGATACCTTCATTGGCTCCGTGTTCTGCCTGAATGCTTAAGAATAAATGAATTGCTTCTTCGAAACGACGCTTGAGCAGGTGCTCGTAGGCCTCGAAGGGTATCAGTCCCTGACTGCTGATTTTATGCTGAACAGGTATATAAAATCGATGGATGGCATATAAAAAGAACAACGCTCTAACTCGGTTGTAGAGGTTGCTTTCTGTTCTGCGGAATTTTTCCAATGCCAGTGTTTCGTCAAGCAATGTTTGTAACGAAGCCTGATGGCAGAAGTCGTCCAGCGATTTGTTTTTAATGGCCGGATCGGAAGATATGATGATGGGTATTAGTTGGCTCATGGAAGGAGAGAGTTTATAAAGTTCGTAAAGTTCAAAGTTTATAAAGTAGAGACAAGGCATGCCTTATTCTCAATTCTATCGTTAGATGATCAAGTTCCTAAAGTTGAAAGTTTATAAAGTTCCTAAAGTTGAAAGTTTATGAAGCAGAGATAATGCATACCTTGTTCTTAATTCAAAGTTCATTTGAATTATCAACTACCAGCTACAAACTACAAACTACAAACTACAAACTATAAATTGTAAATTACACACTACTGACTACAAACTATTTACTGTTTTGTACGGCAAAGAACTCCAGTAATTCGGATTGTATCAAATCGCGGTCAATTCCGCTTAGTCCCAGGGCAAGTTGCGCTTTCAGCAGTCCGTAGCGCGAACCAATGTCGAATCGCAAATCATTTTTTTCCAGTGCCATGTATTGTTCTTTGTTGGCTAATTCGTCCAGGGCTTCGCTCAATCCAAATTTTTCATTTTCAGAAAGTTCTGATTTTTGTTTCAGAATGTTCATAATGGTTGGCGAAAGTACATGCATCCCCAAAAAGCATAAATAATGACCTGCACGCAATCCGGGGACTATGAGTTTTTGCTCAGCCAGTGTGGGTGTTGGTTTTTCTATTACCTTGTCGATCATGAATAAGTCATTGGTAGGATGAATGCGCTTTGCACCTACTGTGCCATAATTGGGGATGAGATTCTCGCGGGTGGATGTCACAGCCGAAACTGAGCATTTGTTTTGTACGGCTATTTCCAG
>JBJOOU010000312.1:0-17007 GCA_046051105.1 Bacteroidota bacterium | reverse complement strand
TGAGGACTTTTTGAAAAATAAAAACAAGCAGCTGGATCAATTCTGGGTAAAAGTAAGAGAGATAAATCCTGCTTATGAGAATCTTCTTATTAAGGATATGTAATCAATTATATTCTAAAATGAAGCAGGCTATCGATTTTCATCGATAGCCTGCTTCTTTTATATCTTCATAGAATTATTTCTTTACAAATTTCTGACGGAAATTACCGTCTTTCGTTTGCACACAAATCAAATATACCCCTGTAGGCAATTTGCTTATGTCCATTTCTTTTACATCTCCTGACTGATTTCTCACCATTTCACCTGTCAGGTTATACACTTCTGATTTCACAATCGTGGCTTCTGTTTTTATTACCATCAAATCTTCTACCGGGTTCGGATAAATTGTAGCCTGAATGCTTTGGGCGTCATTCAACCCTGTTGAATTGTATACGGTACTCATGTAGAACAGGTAATTCGACCCACTTCCTTTCAATATTGTATGTGCTCCGGCTGCCAACGATGAAACGGTGATAATACCAGATGCAGGGGTATAAACTGTGCCATCCACTTTTATAGTGCCTGTATAGCTTGATCCAAACACCAAAGTAAGCGTTGCTGTAGCTGTGGTGGTAAAAGTAATAGTAGTTGAGCTCTCCATCTTTAGCGCCTGAGTCAGATTAAGACCAGAGTAGGTCGCACTTCCGTAACTGGTAGTCAGATTGCCTGAAATAGTATAGAAGGTACTCGTTGTTCCTGAGGTAGTAAAATTCTGAACCATATCGCCAGTAGTAGTACCTCCACCAGTTCCACCTCCGGTAGTGACGGTAATAGTTCCCGAACCTGTAACTGGAGTACCGGCCGATCCACTGGTAGTCACAGTATAGCTAACAGTGGCTGTAGGTGTTCCTGAAATGGTAATTGTTTTGGCAGTGGCATCTTTCACATAAGTAAGTCCCGAAGCAGGAATACCGGTTACTGTTGCATCCGTAGCATCGCCTCCCCAGGTAAATATGATGGAAGCAATGGCGGTGCCTGAGGCTACCGTTTGGTTGTTATTGCCCGGAGTGGTTAGTGTTTGGCTTGATACAGAATTACTGCTTTCGCCCTGAACAGATACAAGCGAAGTTTGGTAGTTGGTAAGGGCTGTTTTCTCAGTTGTGTTTACCAAATAAGCAGCATCGTCAACAGCATTATTATAAGTGAATCGTAAATCGCCACCTGCTATACGTCCTGCATACTGTATTGCTTTCGCTTTAGCAACTAACGGTTCGTCAATAACCAGATTCTTTACATATAATGATGCGTCTGTATCAAAGTTATTGTAAATATTTCCACCTTGCTTAGACACCACTATCGAAGGCACTATTTCGCCTCTTGTAGTGGCCAGATAAGCATCAAAATCGGTTGTAGAGCTGATTTTACCTACAATATTAAAGCTGGCATTTGTACTGCCATAAGGCACAAAGCGCATATTATTTGCACCATTGGATGTATCAAATACATTATTGTAAGCTTTGATGGTACCACCGTCTTCGCCTGAGAAGGTTCCCATATTGTTCGGGTCGTTTACCTGAGTTGATTCATTCCAAACGTCAGTTCCCTGCATCGAAGTCATCATCGGGTGTTTGCAATCGCGGAAATAGTTTCCTTCTACAAATACCGATGAACCCATTGTAGAACCCACCCCATATTTGGCATTACCATCATAATAATTGTTGTAAACGTGAGCAGAATAGTAACGGATACGTGGATGCCGCGAGTCGGAATGGTCAAACCAGTTGTGATGATATGATACATACAAGCCCGTTGTGGTACCTTCGCTCAATCCCAAAAGACTACATTTACCATTGTCCCAGAAGTGGTTGTATGAAAAGGTGCAATAAGTAGAGTTTTTATTATCCAGTGCACCATCGCCTTTTATCTGGTCGGCATCACTTCCTGCATCGCCATAAAACAAATCGCAGTTGTGCACCCATATATGGTCGTTATCCTGCTGCATGCCCACGTTGTCGCCGGCAGTACTGTTACAGTTCATAAACCCAAGATTACGGACTTCTACATTCGAAGCCGATTTCAGGCGAACCCCCATACCATTCACTACAGCATCAGAACCAACGCCCTCAATAGTAATGTAACTCGATGCATTGTTGGCATTTTCAATGGTAATATCGCCGCCTTCCATCACAGTCATGTCAGTAATATTACCGATCAGACGAAATACATATGGGCGGCTGTCATATCCTTTTTTAATACCATAGAGGATGTTTTGTAGACCTACATAATTAGTAACAGCATTTTTCGAACTGGTTATCACGTCGTAGGCCACTGTATTCTTGGTATTTTCAGTAATATAAAACACGATAGCACCCGATTTGAGTGTGCCATCGGCATTATACCCTCCCGGAACGCGCCCACCTTCGAATGCAAACCCCGAACGATCCTGAGCCATCACGGTAATAGAAGAACTTTCTGTACCCGATCCTTCAACTCCGGCGGTAACAGGCACTACTTTAATTGTATAAGTTCCGGCAGCCAGCCCCATAACATCGGCTCGCATATACGTTCCGTAGCTGCGAATAAGCTGTGTATCAATTTTTTTATTGCTGATGCCACCACCAGTATAATATACATTGTAGCTATCAGCTCCCGAAACAGGTGTCCATTTCACGAAAGCTGATTCCAACCATCCGGTGGCTTCGGTAATTGCTACCGACTGTGCATATAGCAGATAAGGTGCACACAATACAGTAGCTAAAAGAAGGAATTTTCTGATCATTTCTATTAGTAATTAGATTATTGAAAATAAAAATTAAAGTCAAACAAAATTAGAAAGAGATATGAATGCTGATGTGTATAAATTGTTTTTATATGTGGAAGATTTGTCCTAGCACATTCTTATGAATATAAATATGACATTATACTGCAATTATATGTCGACCTGTCTGCTGTATCTGACGCTACATTCCGACTTTTAAAGAATCCACATTTTAACTACTAAAAAGCCTGTTTATACATATTCTTACGTGCAAAATAAATATTACCATATATGATGTAGCATGAGATACTACACAGTTATAAACATTTGTAATACTGTATATTATAATCAAAAAGAATTTGTTTTTTTAGAGTATTGCTGAATAATATTTGTATATATTTGTGATGGAAAGCAACTAAAAACTGATACAAAATTGAAGATAAATCAGTTGAAAACAAATTAAAAATCATCCTCAAAAAAAATAATCATGGTACACGAATTAAAGTACGACGAAGAAAATCAGGTAGCCGTCCTGAAATTTAATGATCATTTCAGGTTTGCTGATGTGGAACCTATTTTTGCAGAAACCCGAATTGCTCTCAACAACAAACCCTATCGCCAACTAGTGGTGGTAATGAGTGATATTTATACAGTGGAAAACCGAGAAACCCGCGAAGCAACTGCCGAAGAGCTAAGCAAAATGAAAATGACAGAAGTGGCTTTTGTTGGTGGTAGTGCCGCCAACAGAATGATCGCAAGAGTGATGATCAAAACAGGTATTGTAAAATTAAAAGGAGATTTTTTCAAAACCTATGATGAAGCAATCGAATGGTTGAAAAGTAAACGATAAATGAATATATGGAAGCGAATACATTAATTACAAATGCCAAAGCTCGCATTGAGCACATTGAGGATGTTTTATCATCAGTAGCCGCTGGCGATCTGGACTTGCGAATTGAATCGGAAGTAGAAGACGACCTCACCGGAGTTGAACAAGCCATTAACCTGTTGATTGATGACTTAACTCATGAATTGAAAAAAAGCCTGCAAATGAAGCAGGAAATGGAAGACAAACTGAAGAAAATCCAGGATCAGCAAAAAATCATTCTGCAACAGCAAGAAGATCTGATGGAACTGTCGAGTCCGGTTTCTAAAGTTTGGGAAAACATTCTGATTTTGCCGGTTATTGGAACACTCGATAGCCAAAGAACTCAGATTATGATGGAAAACCTGCTTCAAAAAATTGTTTCTACAGGTTGCACCACAGCTATTCTGGACATTACCGGCGTACCTACAGTAGATACTCAGGTAGCCAATCATTTACTGAAAACAGTGACAGCTGCTCGCCTGCTGGGAGCTGAATGTATTGTGAGTGGAATCAGTCCTGCAATTGCTCAAACAATTGTACACCTGGGTATTAATCTAACGAATATTCTCACAAAAGCCACTTTGCAGGATGCGATGATCTACGCTTTGCGCAAAAACGAGCAACTAATTGATGGTAAAGTAAAAACCACCTACATCGCACCTGACGATACTAATATATAACAACATGAGTGCTAACGAAAGAAGGATTCCAATCATCAAGATTCACAACTTCCTGATAGTATCTATTCAGGTAGATATGCACGATCGGATGGCCATACAATTGCAAACACAAATACTTGAGGAAATTCAACGTACTGGCGCCAAAGGTGTGCTTATCGATATTTCCACTCTGGAAATGGTGGATTCATTTATCGGACGTGTTCTCTCAGGTATGGCATCGATGGCCGCTATTATGGATGCGGCTGTTGTAATTGTCGGCATGCAACCCGCAGTGGCTATCACATTGGTAGAACTGGGACTCGAAATGCCCGGAGTAGAAACTGCGCTAAATATGGAGTTGGGCATGGATATGCTCAACAAACGTCTAAATAGCCAATAAACTACTTGCAATGCAGGAAATTGTATCAGATAAAAGTTGGGAATTGTTGGAAAAATGCCCTATCATCACCGAGCTCGACATTGTGAAGGCTCGACAGTTGGTGCGGCAATATGCCAAAGAATTTGGAATGGGAATTGTGGACCAAACCCGCATAACCACCGCCGTATCCGAACTTTTCAGAAATATGTATATGTATGCTAATGGTGGCGAAGTGCTGATTGAGAGAGGAATAATTGATGAAAAGCCGACACTGATTGTCACATCAATCGATACCGGTCCCGGCATTGACGACCTTGATTTGGTGATGACGGACGGCTACACTTCCGGACAAGGAATGGGCTACGGAATGCCTGGAGCCAAACGATTAGTAGACAGATTCGAACTATATTCAGTTCCTGGCAAAGGAACCACAGTAAGAGTGATGAAATGGAAATAAAACGGGAGCAAATTACCATATTAGGTATCGACAGCGAAGCAGATGTCGGAGTCTGCCGGCGAAAGGCAGTTGGACTTTCGCGTCAGATTGGTTTCGACGAAGTGAAAACCGGCGAAGTGGCAATACTTGTTTCTGAACTGGTTACCAACGTATTAAAACATGCTGGTGGTAGCGGTCGCATACTTATGTGCTGCTTTCGAGATAATCACAACCGATTGGCGCTGGAAATATGGTGTTGCGACAATGGCGATGGAATACCCGATCCCGACAAAGCCATGACAGATGGCTATACAGGAAAACAATCATTAGGGATAGGCCTGGGAACTATTCGTCGCTTTTCCGATTTATTTGAGCTTCAACCCATCAAAGACGAAGGCATCAACAACCTCTACTGCAATTTGCACACAGAATACACACACTGTTTGCGAATAGTAAAATGGGTACCCGAAAAAATATGGAAAGGCAATAATCGAAGCATTAGCTGGGGAGCAACTTCTTGTTGCAAACCCGGCGAAACGCTCAATGGCGATGGCTATGTAGTTAATCACCTTACTCCTACCCGCACCGTGGCTGCCGTCATCGATGGTTTAGGACATGGTAAAGAGGCAAACATCGCAACCAGTATTATCAAAGAGCAAATTCTACTCAAAAGTGATTTACCACCCGTCGAGCTGATCAAATACCTTCATCAGGCGGCTCGAGGAACCCGTGGAGCAGTCATTGCACTCATGATGATCAACACCGAGCTCGACAAACTATCATTTATAGGAATTGGAAATATTGAGGGATTTATCATCTCTGAATCAGGAAAGAAAACACTTATATCATTTGGCGGAATTTTGGGACATAACATCCGGTCGCCACACATACATGAATTTCCGTTCAGCAAAGGCGACACCGTTTGCCTGTACAGCGATGGCATTCATTCCAGATGGAACACAAATGATATCAACTGGAAAGAGAATCCACAAAAAATTTCCGAGTATTTGATCACTAATTATTCAAGATTGAACGATGACGCCACAGTTCTTGTTATCAGTCACACTGCATAAAGTGGGGAAAATATCCATTCAGTTCGAATCGGATGTTGTTCGTGCCCGTAACCTGGCCTCTATGCTGGCTCAGGAAATTAAGTTTGACAAAACATCAAGCATTCGCATTGGTACGGCCGTTTCCGAACTCAGCAGAAACATGATAGAACATGCCAATGGCGGTTATATCGAATTCTTTATTGGACAGAAACTCCATAATTTCGGCATCGTCATTCAGTTTTCCGACAATGGTCCGGGTATATCCAACCTGGAAGCCATCCACAATGGCACATACAAGTCTCAACACGGGATGGGTATCGGGCTTTCAGGCTCTCAGCGATTGATGGACGACTTCCACATCGAGACCAGTCCCGGACAGGGAACTGAAATCAGCATCGCCAAATGGCTGCCTCAACATGCTGCGGAGATCAACGAGAAAAATATTGAAATTATCCATCAGGCTTTTTCAAAAACCATTGAGAGAGGCGATTCCAGCATGGTGGAAACAATTCATGCTCAAAATAATGAACTACTTTTCCTGCTCAAAAAATTGCAGGAGCGCAACGACGAAATAGAATCGATCAATAGCGAGCTGGAAGAAACAAATCGCGGCGTGTTGGCACTGAATCGCGAACTGGAAGACAAAGCACTTCAAATAGAAAACGCCCGCCAGCAAGCCGAACAAGCCAACAAAGCAAAAAGTGACTTTCTGGCTCGTATGAGCCACGAAATACGCACTCCAATGAACGCCATATTGGGATTCGCAGAACTACTGATGAAAACCGATCTGGACTCCCGTCAGCAACAATACATCGAAAATGTAAATACTGCCGGCAAATCTCTACTCGAAATTATCAACGACATTCTCGATTTTTCAAAAATTGAAGCTGGAAAACTCGACCTGGATATTGTAGAAACCAATTTAATTGAATTGCTCAACCAAACAATCGATATTTTTAAATACAGTACAGCCAAAAAAGGATTAAAACTCCAGCTAACCATTCAGCCGGGCATCCCCCATATGGTCATGATTGATCCTATAAGGCTAAAGCAAATACTCATCAACCTGATGAGCAATGCCATCAAATTCACCGAAAAAGGTACGGTTGAGCTAAAAGTAGATTTTAATCCTTTGTGTAGCGAACGTGGCAGCTTTCATTTCTTTGTAAGTGATACTGGTATTGGAATAAGTGCCGAACAAAAACAACGGCTTTTCAAGGCGTTTTCGCAAGCCGATGGTTCTATTTCCCGTAAATATGGCGGCACAGGCCTCGGATTGGTCATTTCAAATCTTTTGGCCGAAAAAATGAATAGCAGTCTTCAGCTCGAAAGCTCGCCGGGCAATGGCAGTACATTCCATTTTACGCTCGACACTTATTGTACCTACGAAAAAGTAAATCCGGGAAAAAATGGATTTTATAAAAAAGTATTGGTCTACGACAAAGATCAGGATTCGTTACAATACATTGCCAGTCATTTGTGCTATTGGCACATTAGCCACGACTTGTGCCACACATCAGGCGAAGCTCTTGCGGGAATAAAGAGCACTAATTACGATTTGGTGATGTTCAGTGCTGAAACAGCTGAAATAATCGAACAAGTAACAGAACTTTCTCAACATACAAAAAAGCCACTGCAAATTGTATGGCTCAATGATATGGAAGATCAGAATGCATTGTTTCAGCTTCAACCCGATGGAATTGTATTGAACAAACCTCTCAATCTGGATGAATTATTTTCATCTATCAATATAACGATTGAAAACTATACAGCAGAATCTACCGAAAAGGAAGAAAATAATAACAATACTGAATTGGAATTTAAGGATAAAAAAACCTTATTGATTGCCGAAGATGTTGAAATGAATATGCTACTGGCAAAAATGATTATCACGGGCATAGTTTCGAATATTGAAATTCTGGAAGCAAGCACCGGTCTCGAAGCCGTTCAGATAGTTTCTTCACAGGCGGTTGATATGATATTGATGGATGTACAAATGCCCGAAATGGATGGAATGGAAGCCACCAAACTGATTCGTGCCTGTCCGGATGTACGCATCAAAGAACTGCCCATCATTGCCCTTACAGCAGGCGCCTTGCAGGAAGAACGAGATAAGGCACTTGACGCAGGAATGAATGACTTTATTACAAAACCAATTGATCAAGCCGAACTCAGGCAGATACTATCGAAATATCTGAAATAAAAAAAGCCGCTTCCCAAAAAGAAGCGGCTTTTTTCTGAGCCTCTTGTCGGATTCGAACCAACGACCCCGAGATTACAAATCACGTGCTCTGGCCAACTGAGCTAAAGAGGCAAGTGGATAAGCACCCTACATCGCACCGCTACGACTATTTACCCTTGCTGCGGTCAGGCCCTGGGGGAGTTCAACAGGAGCTGGTCGTGTAGGACTTATCCGGGCACAAAAGTAGTGCTTTTCCCCGGATTACCAAAACTTCTCTGCGATTTCATCGAAACTTTTTTCGCTGAAACGCCCTACAGCATTCATTTTCAGAAAAATATTGGGGTGATTTTTTTTGAAAAAAAAGGCCAGAATTGATTTACAACTCTGGCCTATATTAATAATTTCTTGAAGTATTACTTATTTTACAACCTTTTCCTCGAAGGTTAGATTATCAATGCAAACATAACTAGGTGCCATATCATCACTTGAACTCACTGCAAAATTGATACTATCAATATTGCCTAACGCTGATAAGTCAACTTTTTGCCAATTTTTCAACAAAGTTTGTTTGTTGTTTCTAAAATCTGCCAAATAAAATTCCACACTTGCTGTTTTAGTTTTATTCAAAAATCCAACAGCTGTAACTTTAAACCAGTCATCTGTGCTAAACTTCGCATTTGCGACTGGTCCATTTCCAGAATTTCCATCTTTCATATACTTAAAACCATAAGTAGAATTAGCCATCATCACACTTACAGCATTTCTTGCTACTGAAGCTTTTACACCAGCAGTTTCATAAACTACGGCAAATTTTTTAGAACCAGCTGCACCAGCTGCCTCATAAACACTATATTGATTCGTATAACCAGCTACAATAGTATCGTTGTTGTTCGAGCAAGAAAAACCTGTCCATGAGTCCCACTCTTTTGTATATTCATTTTCAAAATTATAGCCTTCACATTGAAAAGAACCAATATAGTTAGTTATTGTCATACCCCATGAAGTAGCAGATACTGCTTTTCCTGATAAATCCGAACCATTCCAAATACCTTTTGCATCAAGGTTTACAGATTCAAAAGTTACAACTGTAGATTTAACCTCTTCTGTTGGGTTTTTAACTTCCTCTTTTTCACATGAAGTAAAAAAGACCGCCACAAGAGCAAAATAAAATAAAAATTTAATAGATTTCATTGTATAAATAATTGATAATTAATTTCTAAACAAAAAAAGATCAATTACTCCTGAATAGTAAAAACGAGCAGCTTAAGTACGAAGCCATGAAAAACAGAACGAAAAATGGTCCACGCAGTGTATTCAAACTCATTTTGCTTTAAAATCCCGAGAGCAAAAGAAAATAGATAGCAATTGGCAGGTCTTCTGACTTACTCCCGTTGTTGAACGCCTTCCCGATGATAGTTTGTAGTTTTTTTAGTTGATTAGAAAATAGTTTATGAGTAACTATCAACTGTCAACTGTCAACTGTCAACTGAGTATCAGTGGCTAAGTTTGGTTCAAAACGTTTGGGTTGGAGTCTACAGCAGCGGGTACTGTTCCGGAATTCGACCGGATTCCCTTTTACATCTTAATGAATATTAAAATGACACCAAAATTCGTTGCAAAGATATAAAATTATATCCATCTCTAAAAGTTATTGCAGCACAAAGAATTTTGCAAACTCTTTGATGAATATGAAAACCCCAAGTCCATACGTTGTCAGTATTCTGGAAAATCGGAACTAAAAATGTATATTTATCAACAGCAAACAACATATTTATTCACTTGACGATTATGCCAAAAAGAATATCATGCAGATTATAAGCATATTACAGACACAACAACTTTGTCTCAATGATTTTCTTCACTCGGTGCTCCCTCAGTAAAACCTCGGTGCAGCATTGTATCAACATTAGTCGAATGAATCACTCTGGATATTAATACAAACTTATTTTAAAATTCAGGCATATTATTTGTTTGGTCATCAAAAACAGTTATTCACCATAAAAGAAAATACATTATGAAGAAATTAATCCTACTTAGCATCACTCTGCTCATGATGAGCGCGTGTACAACAGTCGAAGAACCCGAACTTCGAATGAAAATCATTGACTTAACCGTAAAAAGTACTGATTGGAAAGCGCAGGTAGATAATAATGGTCAAAATCTGTATTATTCAGCCAGCTTTACAATGCCCGAAATCACCAGCTACATCTTTCAAAATGGAGATGTTAGATGTAATTTACTCGCTGCTGGTGCTCAATCGCCACTTCCCTCTGTAAGGCATTATCAAAATCTGTCAGGCAATTCATGGACCCGAACAATTGATTATGATTATACAGCCGGAGATCTGAAAATCTATGTCACAAACTCTGATTTCTATCCGGAAATACCAGAAACAATGAATTTCAGAGTCGTACTCACCTGGTAACAGGCCAAAGGCTTTCTTCTAAGAGGAAAGCCTTTTTTAATGTGCCGCATTATTGATGGATTATTGGGCTAAAAGAAGTATTTTTGATTTCAATTTACGTGAATAATGAATCAGGAAACGCTACAATTTATTAGCCAGAATAAAACTGCGGATGTACATCAGTTGGCACTTCAGGCATCCCGTTTTTCGGATGTCGATATGCCTTTTGCAGTTCGTCAGATCAATGGATTGCAAAAGGTAAAGCACAAAATTCCGCTGTTTTACAACACCGATAATATCTTATTTCCGGTTCAGCTTTCGCTGGAGCAATCTTCCTCTGAATCAACGGCTAAATACAAATCAACACTTTGCGAAGGAAACTTACTAATAGACCTTACCGGAGGATTCGGGATTGATTGTTGCTTCATGTCTGCTCACTTCAAAGAAGCCATTTACGTTGAACGAAATACAGAATTATGTGAGCTTGCAACCCACAATTTTAAGGTGATGAACAAACAACATATTGATATCAACAATACTCAAACTGAAGATTTTCTTACAAAAAATACCCGCAAGGCCGATTGGATTTTCATTGATCCGGCTCGTCGGAGTAGTGCCGGAAAAAAGCTAGTACTCCTCTCCGACTGCGAACCTGATGTTGCGCTACTCTACCCTACCCTTCTGGAGCAAGCCCAAAAGGTCATGATCAAACTTTCGCCCATGATGGACATTACTGCAGCCACAAAAGAGCTACCTACAGTCTCTGAAATTCATATTATTAGTGTAGAAAATGAATGTAAGGAAGTATTATTGATTTTGGACCAAGACAAACAATATGAGCAACTTATCAAAACGGTTCATATCCGCAAAGATGGTAGCCAGTCAGGCATACAATTTCTGACCAACGAAGAACAAGCCGCAATAGCCACTTATACCAATGAAGTTCTTGAATACCTGTATGAGCCGGACAGCTCAGTAATGAAAAGTGGGGCTTTCAAATTAATTTCGGAGAAGTTTAAAGCTAATAAACTACACATTAATAGCCACTTATATACATCATCTGAATGTATAAATGAATTTCCGGGAAGGGCATTCAAAGTAAGTAAAGTATGGAAAAATAGCAAGCAGAACATAAAAGAACTGAGCGTAAAGTTGAAACAAGCCAATATCAGCACCCGCAATTTTCCGCTAAGCCCGGAGGAACTTCGTAAGAAACTGAAAATCAAAGATGGTGGCGAAACTTACTTATTTGCTACCACCTTGAATAATTCCGAAAAAGTCATTATCGAAACTTATAAGCTACCATAAAAAACGTCCGAAAATCATTTTCGGACGTTTTTTATTCTATTTCAACAACTTAAGCTGAACACGCTTCCTTGTGGCATCTACTTCCAACACTTTTACATACACATGTTGATGTAATGAAACTACCTCTGCCGGATTGCTGATGTATTTATCAGACATTTGAGACACATGCACCAAACCATTTTCCTTGATGCCTATATCCACAAAAGCGCCAAAATTGGTGATATTCGTTACAATTCCGGGCAATTCCATATCAGTTCGCAAATCATTAATGGTCTTAATATTAGGATCAAACTCAAACACCTTAATCGCACTACGTGGATCGCGACCTGGTTTTTCCAACTCCTCCATGATATCATTCAGTGTGGGTAATCCTACTTTATCGGTAATATATTTCTGTAAATCAACTGATTTACGCAATTCCTTATTCTTTACCAACTCAGTAACATCCACTTTCAAATCCTTTGCCATCTTTTCCACAATAGCATAGCTTTCGGGATGAACAGCTGTATTATCAAGTACATAAACAGCATCGGGTATTCGTAAAAATCCGGCACATTGTTCGAAGGTTTTAGCACCCATTTTCGCTACTTTCATCAACTGCTTACGACTGCTAAATGCTCCATTTTCAGCTCTATAATCAACAATATTTTGTGCCAAAGCCGGCCCTAAACCTGATATATAAGTCAACAAATGCTTACTGGCTGTATTCAGATTCACGCCGACTTTGTTTACCGCATTTTCAACCGTCTGATCCAGAGCTTTTTTCAATTGCGATTGATCCACATCGTGCTGATACTGACCAACTCCTATCGATTTTGGATCGATTTTCACCAGTTCTGCCAATGGGTCCATCAATCGTCGCCCAATTGACACTGCCCCACGAACGGTTACGTCATAATCAGGAAACTCTTCGCGGGCAATTTTGGAAGCCGAATAAATAGATGCGCCATTTTCACTTACCACAAACAACTTTACTTCTCTGTCGAAGCGTGTGTTTTGCACAAATTGCTCTGTTTCACGCCCTGCCGTACCATTACCGATGGCTATTGCCTGAATATCATAGGCTTCTACCATTTTTTGAACTTTGCGCATAGCCTGTGAGTATTCATTTTGAGGTGGATGCGGGTAAATCGTCTCGTTGTGCAACAGATTGCCCTGCGCATCCAGGCAAACTACCTTACATCCGGTTCTGAATCCCGGGTCGATGCCTAAAACCCGCTTTTGACCCAAAGGTGGAGCCAATAACAGTTGTCGCAAATTCTCAGCAAACACCCTGATCGCCTCCAGATCAGCCTTCGTTTTACTTTCTCCGGCAAATTCGGTTTCGATACTTGGCTTTAGCAAGCGTTTGTAAGCATCTGTCACCGCGTCAGCAACTTGCTGAGAAGCTTCCGTTTCCGCTTTTACAAAAATCTTATCCAATCGCTCCAGACATTTATCATCGTCAGGCGAAATTGCTACCCGCAAAAATCCTTCCGCTTCACCCCTGCGCATTGCCAGCAATCGGTGAGACGAACAACGGGCCAGCTTTTCACTCATATCAAAATAATCGCGGTATTTTTGTGCCTCTTCCTCTTTTCCCTTCACCAATTTAGATGTTATAATAGCCTCACGAGCAAATATTTGGCGTATCGAATTACGAGCTGCCTCACTTTCGTTGATCCATTCAGCCATAATATCCCTTGCACCTGCCAAAGCATCATCCGCACTTTCCACTTTATCTTTTACAAATGGAGCTGCCAGCCGGTCCACATCATTCGACTGCTGCTTCATCAACATCTTTGCCAGTGGCTCAAGGCCTTTTTCACGGGCAATCTCAGCACGGGTACGTCGTTTGGGCTTATACGGGAGGTAAATATCCTCTAATTCAGTGATATTCCAACAGTTCTCTATACGCAGTTTCAGATCGTCAGTCAATTTATCCTGTTCTTCGATCGTCTTAAGTACTGACACTTTGCGTTTTGCCAATTCTGTGAGTTTCTCATATTGCTCTTTGATCTCAGCAATCACCACTTCATCCAGCCCACCGGTCATCTCTTTACGGTAACGACTAATAAAAGGAATCGTAGCTCCTTCATCGAACAATTGAATGGTGTTTCTTACTTGTTTATCGGATAAATGCAAAGCTGAAGAAATCAGCGAAATAAATTTGGCTGGAATTGTTTCCGTTGACATTTTATGTGGGTTTATAGTAATCAATGATACAAGATTCAACTTGTATCCAACGAGAAATGTAATTTTAATGTAGTATTTTAAAGATCAATTCTTTCATCAAATCGCCTTCATCGGTACTTGGATTGTCAATACCCTTGTATCGGGCATCTGTTTCCCTTATCCAGGTGATGATGTTCATGGTCTTCCATGCTCCAAAAGCCTGAGCTGCTTTTTGGTAATCTTTTACAAAATAAGGATTTACCTTTAATTCTGAAGCCACAGCCCCCTGACTTTTATCCGATAAATAATGATAGATCATCAAGTCGCTAAAAAATTTAAATAATTGCGAAAGGACAACAACCAACGGATTAACTTTCTTATTCTCAGCAAAATAACGAATAATTCGATTAGCCTTCACCACATCTTTTAAAACCAGTGCTGCCTGAAGTTCAAAAACATTAAAGTCCTTACTTATCCCGATATTCTTCTCAATCAGTTCGGGAGTGATATTCCGTTCGTTAGCAGGCTTGGTCAATACAAGCTTATCAAGCTCATTCACCAACTTGCTCATATCTGTACCCAAAAACTCAGCCAGCATCACAGTGGCTTTCTCATCGATGCCTACTTGTTTGTCCTTGCAATAGTTTTTTATCCAGCTGCTCACTTCGTAATCACGAAGTTTTGAAGACTCATATACGACTCCTGATTTGCCTAGCTCCTGAAACCATTTTTTGCGACCATCCGGCTTACCATATTTATAGCAAAAAACCAATATGGTTGAAGGCTGAGGATTAGCCAGGTAATGAACCAGATTATCCCATTCCTTCATCATCTGTGCTTCTTTTACGATAAGCACCTGGTAACCACCCATCATTGGATAGCGCTTAGCAGCATTGATAACCGTAGAAATATCTACATCTTTTCCGTATAAGATGGTTTGATCAAACTCTTTGGCGGCATCATCCAACACATTTTTCTGTATAAAGTCAGAGATAACATCAATATAATAAGGCTCCTCGCCCATTAAAAAATAGACGGGAGCGTACTTTTTCATTCTCAGATTAGACAAAATCTGATCGTAGGTAAATTCCTGTTTGGCCATATTCAGGTATTGAAATATAAATCCTGAAAAGGATTATTCAAATCGCAAATGTTTGATTGTTTTACTGTTATTCATAAGCGAAGAGAGAGCCTTTACTCCAATTTTAATATGCTCTTCTACAAAATTCACAGTCACTTTATGGTCACTTTCCGAAGTCTTTATGCCATCTACCTGCAAAGGCATATCTGATATTAACAATAGTGCACCCACAGGTATTCCATTGTAAAAACCAGCTGAAAATAAAGTAGCTGTCTCCATATCAATAGCCATGGCACGTGTTTTCTTCAAATAAGCTCTGAATTCATCATCGTGCTCCCACACGCGGCGATTAGTAGTATAAACAGTCCCGGTCCAGTAATCGCGCCCAAAGTCACGTATATTCGACGACACCGCACGCTGAAGATTAAATGCTGGCAAAGCCGGGATCTCTGGCGGAAAGTAATCATTCGACGTACCTTCGCCACGTATAGCGGCACTGGGTAATATATAATCACCCATTTTGTTTTTATCCTTCAAACCACCACATTTACCCAAAAATAACACAGCACGGGGATGTATAGCCGACAAAATATCCATAATAATGGCAGCATTGGGGCTTCCCATCCCAAAATTAATGATAGTAATACCATTAGCCGAAGCATTCGGCATATTTCCATCCCGTCCTATCACGGGAACATTGTACCATTCGGCAAAAAGCTCCACATAATTATTAAAATTAGTAAGTAATATATAATCTGTGAAGTCTTCTAACGGCCGTTTGGTGTATCGTGGCAACCAATTTTCCACAATTTCCTTTTTTGTTTTCATAACAGTCGATATTTATAGTGTTTTTTGTAACTTCGTTTCTGTAAATGTGCATACTTTTGCAATATAAAAAATCGAAGTGAAAACAAAAATACTAAAATAATGTCTCAATTAAACCTCCCTGAGTATAAATTTCGAATAAAAAAACAAGATGATAAATTATTCATTTTTGATACTCAGCGAAAAAGATTTGTCACATTAACACCCGAAGAATGGGTGCGACAGCACTTCATCCGCTTTCTGATCGAGGAAAAAGGGTACCCTGCAGCATTATTGGCCATAGAAAAACAACTCATACTAAATGGAATGAAAAAACGCTGTGATGCAATATTATATGATATTTTTGGCTATCCGCAGGTAATCATTGAATTCAAAGCTCCCAGCATTTCACTTACGCAGCAAACATTTGATCAGGTAGCTGTTTACAACTCCAAACTTAATGTCAATTTACTCATCATCAGTAATGGACTTGAGCATTATTGCTGTAAGATTAACCCTGATACAGCTAAATACGATTTCTTTGCAACCATCCCTGATTACAACCAAATCATCCTTCACTTTATCGAATCTGTGTAATATTTTTACTCTTATCTTCTATTTTCATCAGCCCTGATCGTACACATTAGCTACAACAGCACCCAAAACATGCTATAGAACATACTTCAAAAAGAAGCCATTAAGTGTATATATTACATTTATATAAATACACATATATAGCTAAATAACAACATATTAGCATCATATACAAAAGCAATACACTGTTAAACTTTGTACTGAACATTCATTTTTAACTACAAATAATTGGAAAACATGTTGTATAACATGTATTTTTGTATCGTCAAACAGAAACAAACTATCAAACACTGTTCGACTACGGAGCGAGTCCTTTATTTATACCGGCAAGTTTCGTACACAATAAAAC
>JBJOOU010000311.1:0-2900 GCA_046051105.1 Bacteroidota bacterium | reverse complement strand
AAACATACCCGGACCCCCCACCTAAAATATTGTGAGTCGGACCCCGAGGATCAATGCCTATGAACTCTACGAGCCGAAATAGCAAACAGGTTCTCTCTGTGCTCACGTTAAATCTTCCACTTGCTTTCCTTTCCCTGCTTTCACTTTATTCAAACACTTTCACTGATTATGTAGTCAAGTCAACATTGTTTATTGGCTTTGACAGCTAAAAGCTGGATTATAAACATTAAAACATTAAACACGATATAAAAAAATTTTCAACATAAAAACAATAACATAGTACTAGTAATTGTCCAGAGCATACATTAAAAACGATTTCCGAAATCTCTCAGTACGAGCAGTAGGTGTTGCGAATAGATTGGCGTGCCTAAGTTTAGCTATTATATTAGGGTCTCTATAGGGTGGTAATAAATAATGGAGGCAGCTCGATGAGCTTAAAACAGATTTTTCAAAAAAACGTTTACACAAAGTTTCACGACGTTCTACTAGAGATGACAAGTTATATAAAGCTAACAACTGTTCATAATCAAAATTGTTAGAACCACAAATAATTTTTAAAGCACGCTTCTGAATAGATTCAATTTGATCACTTTGTTCAATTGTAAGACTGTTATGCCAAACTGGACATGCATATTCAAGTAAAGACCGAACAATAGTTTTAAAAAAATGCACCATATCATCAATAGAAGCTCCTGATCGCTTCAAAAGTTTCATAAAATACAAACGAGATGACGCTTTGGAATATATATAGGATGTGTGACTAGTCCATTTCAAATTGTCATCAATGTGTACACCAAGTAATCTAAAAGTAGAAACACGTTCAATTGCGTTACTGTTAACAGATATGCTAGAAAATGGATTCGTATTGCTCCTTCCTAATAACATTTCTTTGGTTTTTGCAAAATTGATGTTCATTAAATTTTGATTCGACCATTCTACAATATTATTTAGATGATTCGACATATTACTAAGATCGTGCTTGATTATTTCAGACAGTGTTACGTCATCCACGAATTTGTGTATACCACAATCACTGCGAAGATCATTGATGAGAAGAATAAAGACTAGTGGCCCTAACCAAGTTCCTTGTGGCATTGAGCCTTTAAGGGTTAACCATTCAGAGAAATATTCTGATAGTTTAACGCGCTGCATGCGATTAGTTAAAAAGGAACATAGCCAACGTATTAAAAACTGTGGAACATTATAAGCATACAATTTACGTACAAAATTTGAGTGATCTACGTGATCGAACGCCTTAGCATAGTCAATAAAAATAATTCGCACAGATTCACTGTTATCCAGAGCTTGGTGCCAATGATGGAGCATGTCGACCAACGCGTGTGTTGTAGAACGCCCTCTAATTCCACCATACTGTTGTGTGTCTAGTTTGTCTCTGACAAATTCTAGAATCCAACCACCAACTATTGATTCCAAAACTTTTGAAAGTGTTGATGTCAAAGATATTGGGCGTAGGTCTGACTCGATTTTCCGGGGTGGGTTGGTCTTTGGGACAGGAACAACGTTGGCCTTCTTCCAAATGGTAGGAACGATTCCATCGCGAACAGATGCATTAAATATAGCACATACTGGTTCCGCAAGCCAGACTGAGCTGTCACGTAAAAACCAGTTAGGGATATCATCTGGACCGCCTGACTTGTTGGAATTTATCTTGCTCAACCTACGCTCAACAGTGTATGGTTCAATAATGAATTCATCAGGGCAGTGACTGATTGGTGGTATTAGATCTGGTGATAAAGGAGCTAAATCATCGGAGACACTCTGTAAAAAATCATTAATATTATTAGTTAGCTGTTGAACATTACCATTGCACAACTCATCTGCCATAGCTATACAATACTTAGGCGTAGTTTCTTTTTGTCCAGTTAGTTTCTTAATATTCTGCCACCATTGTTTAGGGTTACTATTACGCAAGTTATTAATATGACGTTGGTAGTATTTATTACGTAAATTTCGAGCACATCTCTGAACTTTGTTCCTATACATACGATACTCGACCAAGTTGTTATTGCTCCAAGCAAACTGGCGACGTCTAATGAGATAACGGAAGTTATCGTCAATCCAAGGTTTATCTGATCTATTGCGTTTACAAACACGAAACGGTAAAAATTCATCAATAATAGATGATATAACGAAATTAAAATAATCCAGCATATCCTCACAAGTGTTCATTCTATACATATGAGACCAGTTAAACGAACGTAAGGTTTGTAGCAATAAAGCTTTGTCGTTAGGATCATTACTCCTTACTGTAGTAAAATAGTCGGCCCTATCAATGTGCTTGCGACACCTGTCGGAAGAGAGCAGTAGAATACAGTTATGGTCAGAACCACCTACTGGTGGTATCGACGCAGGTGTCTCGTACCATTGACTTATGTTAGTATAGATCTTATCTAGTGTATTGAGTTTTCTAGTTGCACAGGTTACTATTTGCCTCAACGGATACGATAATATTGACGAGTCGTTAAGTCTATTAAAATCACCAAGTAAAATAAAACCAGCATACGGATGTTCACGCGATATTGAATCAAGACAGTTTAAAATATGCGAAATAGTTCGTCTACCATCTGCATTAGGCGCATGATAAATAATTCCTATGACAATATGTGATAGTTGGCGAGGCATTCTAGTGGAGCGATATAGCAGCCACAAGGATTCCATGTCAGGATCTCGTAAGTGGTGGAGTACAGTACATGACACACCCTCTCTCACATAGCACAATACACCACCTCCGCGTCGACCGTCTTCTCGGTCGTGTCGGTAACACACATACCCAGAAATATTAATTGACTCCGTTGGAACACATTCATCTAACCAAGTCTCAGTAATACACCCAAAATGTAGATCGGAAGAGCGTCGTGTAGGGAAAGAGTGTCCATACG
>JBJOOU010000310.1:0-23359 GCA_046051105.1 Bacteroidota bacterium | reverse complement strand
GTTTAGTAAAAACAAACTATATCACAGTAACTAACACCGTAAACGTACCTGCAAGCGGATCAAAAACAATTACTGCGTGCGGAGTTACAATTTATGACAATGGAGGTACATCTAATTATGCCAATAATTCTGATGGCACATTGACCATCTATCCTTCAACAGCAAAAAGTGCGGTCCGGTTACAGTTCAGCCAATTCGTAACTGAATCATGGGATTACCTGTATGTCTATAATGGCACATCAACATCTGCCAGCCAGATCGGTATATATTATGGAACTACTATTCCTGCTGATATTGTTGCATCAAATGCAAGCGGAGCTCTTACTTTGCGATTCTATTCTGATGGTTCATCAAACTATTCCGGATTTGTGGCTCAGGCAAGTTGCGTACCTCTTTACTCTCAATACCTGAAAAATGTAAGCTGGACCAACGTAGTTGATAACAATTATAACGGATACGCTCAAAGTAAGGTGCTAAACTATACGGTTCAGAATGACAAACCTGCTGCGGCAAGTGTTTACACCAAATTATATTGCAGCTATAATTCAAAAGCTGATTCATTAATTGCAACATCATCATTGTTTAGTATTGCTGCAAGTTCTGCAAGCGGGGTGAAAACCTGTTCTGTTTCTGGATTGAATATTCAAAACAATTACAACTTCAAAATTGAACTTTACAATCAGGCCGATTCACTATTGAGTACTTATAATTCAAGCGCATTCAGCACATTAGGTTCTCAAAAATTTGAATCTGCGGCCGACGACGGTGCACCTACATATTGCACAGGCAATCTTGGTGGTGGAGGTTTTGTATTGACAGGTGTAGCCATTAAAAACACTACCTTAAACAATACGGCAACCCGCACAGCAATCAGAACTGTAGATGGATCGTATTATACCGATTTCCAAAAGTCAGGTTCTAATACTTGCTCGCTTAATCCCGGACAGACTTACACCGTGAGTGTGACCGCTGCAAGTTACTACCAGATTGGTATGTGGATCGACTTCAACCACGATAGTTCATTCCAAAGCTCAGAATACACTCAGGTTGCATCTTACACAACATCGTCAACTACGCCCAGCGAAGTTAGCTTTGTAGTTCCGACAACAGCCGTTAGCGGAGATACTAAACTTCGTATCAGAACTTTGTACAACAGCTCTACTACTATGGGAGGTACTGATGCCTGTTCATACTTCAATAGTGGCTGTACCGAAGACTACACCATCACCATTGCAGCAGTCAACAATGCGGCTCCTGTAACTGCATTCGTGGCTTCACCCACCAATTGTTCTATTGGAAGTCAGGTACAATTCACCGACTTATCAACCAATATACCTACAGGTTGGAAATGGACATTTACCGGAGGTACTCCAGCTACATCTACATCGCAAAACCCAACAGTAGTTTATGCTAATCCGGGAACATACGATGTAAAACTCGTAGCCAGAAATGCATATGGAGCTGACAGTATCGTGAAAAGTAGTTACATAACAATTACAAACTCAGTAATCGTCCCAACTACCGGATCAACCTCAGTAACTGCTTGTGGATTCACACTGTACGACAATGGAGGCGCATCAAATTATGCCAATGCCTCTAATGGTTCTCTAACTATCTACCCAAGCATTGCAGGACAGTCAGTTCAACTACAGTTTAGTGAGTTTAGTTCTGAATCATGCGATTATCTGTATGTATATGATGGTACATCTACATCGGCAACGCTGATTGGGTCATACTCTGGCAGTTCAATACCATCTACCATCACTGCCAATAACTCAACAGGTGCATTAACTTTGAGATTCTATTCGGATGGTTCGGTTGTTTATTCCGGATTTACAGCTCAGGCTAGCTGTGTTACTCTGCCCAATTTTACTATTGCATCTGCAGCTTGGACAAACGCAATTGATAATAACTACAACGGCTATTATCAGTCCAAAACACTAAATTTGGTTGTAAGAAATAACACTTCAGCAAAAACCAGTACCTATGCAAAAATATATTATAAGCTGACCAGTGCCACATCATATACTTTGTATGGTGAAACTACCCCGATTGCTATCAATGCAAATTCTGTATCTGAAACATTTATTTACAATGTCACAAATCTACCTGCTCGTGGATACTACGATCTGAAAATAGAGCTATACGACGCTTCAAACACACTGATCTCAACTTATACATCTGTTGATGACAGTGACTTGAAAAGTCAGGGATTTGAGCCGGTGTCAAGCGATGGTGTCGGTTATTATTGTACTTCAAATTTAGGTGGAAGTGCTTCTGACATTACTGCTGTTTCGGCAACAGGAACTACATTGAACAATACAACAACCCGTAGCTCCAACAGTCCATACACTTCTTACAGTGCTTCAGGCGTTTACACAGGTTCATTGACATGGAATGCAATTAATACGATCAATGTTACAACTTCAAACAATGATATTGTTTCAATGTGGATTGATTACGACCACAACAGTACTTTTGATGCATCTGAGTGGACGTTAGTTTCTGCTGCTTCAAACAGCCGGGCTGTCAGCGCTTCGTTCTACATCCCGACTACTGCACTAACCGGTCAGACCCGGATGCGTATTCGTACCAGAAGCGCCGGAACATCTAACTTCTCGACTGATGCTTGTACCAACTTCTCGAGCGGATGTACCGAAGACTACACCATCACCATCGACAAATTGAATGGAGTGGATGATGTAAACAGTACGCTATTGAAATTATATCCTAATCCGGTTTCGGACAAACTAAAAATTGCCATCCCTGGTTTCTACAAAGGAACTCTTCAGGTAATGGATGTTGTAGGACGCAAAGTGATTTCAACCGAAGTGAGTGGTGAAGAGTTTGAACAAAACGTATCTGATTTAAAAACCGGTATATATTTCATCCAAATTAAATCTGAAAACGGACAAACTTTCAACAAAGAATTTATGGTTCGTCATTAATATTTCGAATTAATCTATCTAAAAAAAGCAGTCAAAAAAATTGACTGCTTTTTTTATTGATGGTAAGTACTCTGAATCACTCAAACTCCACCACAGTAATACCTGCACCTCCCAGCTGCACATGCTCATCGCGATAACGATTCACGCCGTGTACGGTGCCCAAATACTGCCGGATCATCTGCCGGAGTGCCCCTGTGCCGGTCCCGTGCAGGATGCGCACCGAAGCTACACCTATCATCAGCGCATCGTCGATAAAATAGGTAACCGCCTGCAAAGCCTCATCGCCACGCATACCGCGCACGTCAATTTCGGAACTGAACGTAAGTTTGCGCTGACGCACCTCATCGGATGTGGCCGACGAAACCAGCGAATCGTATTTATGCTTTTCTTTTTTCAGCTGATTGTTGCTGACAATCTCAAGCTTCACCAGTTTCACGGTTGATTTCAGTTGCCCGAAAGCCACAATTGCCTGCTTGTCCTGAAGTTCAAGAATAACTCCCGTAGCCGTTTGACCTTTCAGGCGGACATTGTCGCCTTGTTTAAAGGTTTCGTTGGCCGGTTTATCAACCTTCGTGACTGGGTGTGACTTGTCCTTTTCAACATTCGTTTTTTTATTCAGGACATGTCGCGACCTGTCCCTACCGAGGTTGGCGGTGGGTTGATTTTCCACCTTTCCTTTAAATTCCTCCAACTCTTTACGCACTTCGCGGGTACGTTCTTTCTCCGCCTGTGCTTCTTTAATTTGGCGAATGGTATTTTCGATTTTAGCATTGGCTTCGCTCAGCAGATTTTGCGCTTCGGATTTGGCTTTTTGTGTAATTTCCTTGCGCTGCTTATCGATGGTAGCCATTTCGGTTTCGTATTTGGCCAGCGTTTCTTCCAATCGCTTTTCTTTCTGGCGAATCTGCTGTCGCTTATTTTCCCAATACCGCTTATCGCGCACAATATCCTGCAAATGCTTATCGTAGTCCATCCGGTCGGTTCCCACCATTTCGGCAGCTTCGGCAATCAAATCTTCGGGCAATCCGATTTTTCGCGCAATTTCTACGGCAAACGAACTTCCCGGATTGCCGATACTCAGCTGAAACAGCGGTTGCAGGTGCTGACGGTCGTACAACATGGCACCGTTCACAACGCCTTCGGTGGCATCGGCATACAGTTTCAGGTTGGTATAGTGCGTGGTAATTACCCCAAAAGCGCTGTTACGATTAAAACGTTCGAGTGTCGCTTCGGCTATCGCTCCACCAATCATCGGCTCGGTACCGGTTCCAAACTCGTCGATAAGCAACAGAGTACGCGGATTGCTGTTTTTGATGAAATATTTCATGTTCATCAAATGCGAACTATAGGTAGAAAGGTCGTTTTCGATGGATTGCTCATCGCCAATATCGATAAACAAACGCTCGAAAATACCGGCGCGACTGCTATCGTGCAGCGGAATAAGCAATCCGCACTGCAACATGTATTGCAGCAACACCACGGTTTTCAGACACACCGATTTACCACCCGCATTCGGACCCGAAATCAACAGAATCCGCTGTTTTTCATTCAACGTAATGTCCAGTGGAATCACTTCTTTGTATTGCTTTTTCAACGACAGATACAGCACCGGATGCTTGGCTTTGTACCATTCCAACTGACAAACATTGTCCACACGCGGCCGGATGCCCTGAATATCCATGGCAAACAAAGCTTTGGCGCGTAGAAAATCAATCAGCCCGAGGAACTTTTGCGATTCCACAATTTCTTCGGTATACGGACGCACGAAATTGGTAAAATCCACCAAAATGCGGATGATCTCCCTTCGCTCCTCGCCTTCCAGTTCGCGGATGCGGTTGTTCGCCTCCACCACCTGTTGTGGTTCTATGTATACAGTCTTTCCCGTAGCCGATTCGTCGTGTACGATACCGCCGATTTTGCGTTTGTAGGTAGGCGACACCGGAATCACCAAGCGACCTTCGCGCAAGGTGGGTGCCACATCTTTTTCCACATACCCATCGGCCTGGGCTTGCCTCAAAATGGCATTCAGCGTACGCGAAACCGAATTTTCTACCTGACGAATATCGTGACGAATCCGCGCCAACTCGGGCGAAGCATTGTCTTTCAGCTTGCCGAATTTATTCAGCAACCCTTCGATGCGCCGTATCACCAGCGGAAAAGTCTCCGTTCCGGGCAACAATTCCGAGAGATAAGGATAAGGCGTTTCCTCCTTGCGGGTAAGAAAACTCACCAACTTGCGCACCGCTTCCAGCGCCCGCCACAGGCCAAACACCTCGGCTTCGTCCAGAAAAAGTCCTTCTACACGCACGCGCAGCAAAGCCGGACGCACATCGTAAAAATCGCCAATGGGCAGTTCTTCGCCGTCGGTGGTGAGTACGCGCAACATTTCGTCGGTTTGATTCAGCAAGCGTTGCACCTGCTCATAATCCGACGAGAATTCTATATTATCCACCTGCTCCGCCCCCAAGGTGCTGATACATTTCTCTTTCAGCAAGCGACGAACGGTGGTAAAATCTATTTTTTGTTCAAAATGGGTTGGGTAAAGCATTTTTTTAGTTGACAGTTGATAATTGAATATCTATTCATCATGATGAATAAATTAAATAAAATTAATTATATTTTTCATTACAACGAATAATCATTTTAACCAAACAAAGTCCCCTTTAGGGGATTTAGGGGTTGTTGTTGTTCTTCTTTTTCGCTTCTTCCCAAATCTCATCCATTTCGGCCAGTGTCATGCTTTTCAGGTCGCGTCCCTGACTGATGGTTTTCGATTCCAGGTAATTAAAGCGGCTCATAAACTTGCGGTTGGTACGTTCCAGCGCATTTTCGGGGTTGATGTCGTACAAGCGGGCGGCATTGATCAGGCTAAACATCAGGTCGCCAAATTCAGCTTCCATTTTGTCTTTGTCCATGGCAGCTACTTCGGCTTTGAACTCATCGATCTCTTCCTGCACCTTGTCCCACACCTGCTCGCGCTCTTCCCAGTCGAAACCCACGCTGCGGGCTTTGTCCTGTATGCGATGCGCTTTTATCAATGCCGGTAATGACTTAGGAACGCCGGAAAGTACGGTTTTATTTCCGCCCTTTTCTTTCAGTTTTAGTTGCTCCCAGTTTTCGATAACCGTTTTAGCACTATTGGCCACATCATCGCCAAAAACGTGGGGATGACGATAAATCAGTTTCTCGTTCAGCGAATTGCAAACGTCATAGATGTCAAAGTCATTCGTTTCGCTTCCCATTTCTGCATAAAAAACGACGTGCAACAGCAAATCGCCCAATTCTTTGCGAATATTCGTCATATCCTGATCCAGAATCGCATCCGCGAGTTCGAAAGTTTCTTCTATGGTTTGTACGCGCATGCTTTCAAAAGTTTGCTCCTTGTCCCACGGACATTTAGCGCGCAATTCGGTCATTATTTCGAGCAACCGACCAAACTCGGCCAGTTTTTCATCTTTTTTGTGCATATTTAAGTCTGAAAAAATCAATAAAATAGAAGCTGCAAAGTTAGCGATTTTATTCTATTTGACTGGAAAATGGAACCAACCCAACACATTTGGTACATTTTTATTCAAAAATCTTTTGGAATGTCAGAAATGAACAGATATTTAACAATAAAACCATGGGGAAAAACAGATCATTTAATACTTTTGTTTTCACATGCCCTATGAATAAAAATCTGGTAGCTAAATGGAAAAAATAATTCATATCCAACATTTAAACTTTAAGAATAAAGAGGAGGCGACATTACTATCCGACTGTTCTGTCAGCTTCGACACCAGTAAAGTTTATGCAGTTTTGGGAGAATCATCAGAAAGTAAAACGGCTTTGTTGAATGTTATTTCAGGACTTGTATTTGCAAAAAGTGGAAAGATTGAAGTAAATGGTTATGTTCCGGCTAAACGCAAAACCCACATGCTTCAGAATCTTTTCTACGTGCCCGAAATCATCAAAGTGCCTGCTGTAAGCTTGGAAACGTTTGAACTCACTTACTCATTTTACTACCCGAATTTCAACGAAAGTGCTTTCTATAGTTACCTGAATGACTTTATGATTGACTCGCAGACGAAAAATATCGATGAGATGTCTGCGCTCCAAAAAAGAAAATTGATGATTGCATTTGGGTTAGCTACCAATGCCAAAATAGTGCTGTTGGATCAGCCAACTGTCGATTTTGATGATTCATCTCTATTAATTCTGAAAACTCTTCTACAAAAACCGGTTCAGAAAAAGAAATGCATCCTAATCAATGGAAGCAACCTACACCAGTTATGTGGGCTTGTAACCGATCTTGTCATACTGGCGCATGGAAAAGTTCAGTTATCCGGGTCGATTGAGGATTTATCAAATACATTTACCGGCGAGTATATGACAACAAGACATCTCGATGCTCCCGAATTTGATATTCATGGGTTCTATCAATCTTTCATTATCCAACCCGAAAAAATCATTGAAGCATTTAACCACTAATCAGTTATGATAAATAGTTTACTCAGAATATGGAATCTGATTTTGCGGCATTTTGTTGAAAACAAATACCGTGAACTCATGTATTGGTGTGTGCTAACATTCATTTTCACCATCATGGATCATCGGATATTTGTTATCGGCGTGCTGTTCATCAGCGGATTCATTTACACCCATCGGCTAAAAATCAGCACATTGCAAAACGAAAATGGACGTAATTTTCTCTTGATACCTGCTTCTGCCACCGAAAAACTGATAGCAACAATACTGCTGAATACTTTCTTTCATTTTGGAATGATTTTATTCACCTATGCTTTTGGCAATCTACTCATTACTGCTATCTATCAGTTATTATTAAAGATAGATGTACCCGTCAACTGGGACTTGTTTCATACTACGAATACCATGGTTGTGGATGGAGTGATTCAAGCGTCTGAACACAACGTTTTCTGGCAGCTGCTGGGACTTTCGGCATTATCGCAAGCTGTATTATTGTCGGGTGCCTTGTTCTTCGAACGATATTCAACATTGAAAACGCTTGCAAGCATAATCGCCACATTGGGGCTACTAACGCTCATTCAACTCATTCTATTTAAGTCGCTTTGGGATGTTCGCCACTTGTCTAACGCAATTTTACCCGCGATTATCATGCTTCAAAATGCCACATTGCCGCCTTTCGTTATGCTGGCATTTGAATATGGCAGCTTTTTGCTATTACCATTTGTGTGGGTAATCAGCTACTTCAGATTAACAGAAAAAGAGTATAATTAAGATTAATATAAAATTCGATTATGAAAAATAAAAAACGTATTTTCCAAATCATTGCAGTTACATCCGTAATTTGCCTGGGCCTCATCAGCAATTACCATTCAGTTGTGTCCGATACAGTAAAGACATACACTTTCACCACTTTACAAAAGACAGATAGCACAGCCACATCTTCAGGAAAAACTGAATTTTTCATTTATACTAAAAAGATGATTGAAAGTGGTATCAGCCACCTGATTTCCAATTTTTAATCTATCGGTGTTCAACATCACACCTTACGTATATGAAAACAAGTACCAAACTCCTTTTCACGCTGTTGGCCATTGTAATTATTGGCCTGTTTGCACTGAATGTAGTTCTGAAAAACAGAGTTGACAAGAACCTGAGCAAAGCCATTCAACAGGAAGCTGCCATAAGTGCTGAAACTGATAGTTTACAGGCAAAATAATAAAACCTATGAGAAAAAATTCTCCTTCTTTGTTATTTTGCCTGATTATGGATGTAATCGGCATTGCCTCCTACTTTATCCCCTTTCTGGGTGAATGGTTTGATGTGCTATGGGCACCTGTTTCAGCCTTTATCTTCTACCGTAGTTTCAAAGGCAAGGTAGCCAAAGTTGGAAGTATCATCGATTTTTTGGAAGAGATTTTTCCATTTAGCGATCTATTGCCAACGTTTACCTTGGCGTACATTTACACCAAAGTATTTCAAAAAAAATAACAATCAACAGACATATCAACCATGAATAAATTAAGAATACATACCCTGATGCACGTCCCTTTCGAGGGATTAGGTTGCATGGAGGAATGGATCAGCAAACAGAATCATCAGCTTAGCTATACAAAACTGTACGAATCAGCTACTTTTCCGGACATCAACGAAATAGATTGGCTAATTGTTATGGGAGGCCCAATGGGCGTATACGACGAAGCTATCTACGATTGGCTGGCTGCGGAAAAAACCTTTGTTCGCAAAGCGATTGATCAGGGTAAAGTGGTGGTAGGTATTTGCCTGGGATCGCAACTTATCGCCGAAGTGCTGGGGGCTAAAGTGTATCCAAACAATCAAAAAGAAATTGGGTGGTTTGATTTGAAACTAACCGACGATGGTAAAACGAATAAATTAGTAGCGGGCTTTGAAGCCTGCTTCCCTGTATTCCACTGGCATGGCGACACTTTTGATTTGCCCGCAGGAAGTAAACGTTTGTTTTATTCTGACGTCACTCCCAATCAGGCTTTTATTTATAACGAAAAGGTGCTCGGTTTGCAATTTCATTTCGAGGTTACAGAACAATCCATGTCGGACATGGTGCAGCATGGCGCTAACGAGTTGATTCCGGCAGCAACCATTCAATCGGCAGATGAAATTCTGGCAGAAACAAGCTATATTGCTTCCAATAATGCAAAAATGTTCAGCATTTTAGATGCGCTGGCAAAACTGTAATCAGCACATATCCCTTTTGGGACGACCAACAACCGCCAGGCCACCCTCGGCGGTTTCTTTGTATAAACTGGGGAGATCATGACCTGTCTGGCGCATGGTTTCCACCACTTTATCGAAACTGATGATGTGCTTTCCATCCGACAACATCGACGCCATACTAGCATCAAAAGCCCGCAAAGCTCCAAATGAATTCCGCTCAATGCAGGGAATTTGCACCAAGCCACAAACCGGGTCGCACGTAAGGCCAAGATGATGTTCCAACCCCATTTCGGCGGCATATTCAATTTGCTGAGGTGTACCACCAAACATTTGATTGGCAGCCGCGGCAGCCATCGAACAAGCCGAACCAACCTCGCCCTGACAACCCACTTCAGCCCCCGATATGGAAGCATTGTACTTGATTACGTTGCCAAACAACCCGGCAGTGGCCAACGCACGCAGTATATTTTTATCCGAAAATTCATGATAGGTTTTCATGTGATACAACACGCCGGGAAGTACGCCCGAAGCTCCACAGGTAGGCGCCGTCACCACCATTCCACCTGATGCATTTTGCTCCGAAACGGCTAGAGCGTATGACATTATCAGGCAACGGTTTTGCAGACTGACCTTGTAACTTTTTGCTTTTACCCAGTAGGAAGCTGCTTTCCGTCGCAAGTTAAGTTCACCTGGCAGCACGCCCTCAGTCTCCAATCCTTCGTGCACGGCCGCCTGCATGGTTTTCCACACCTCATTCAGGTAATCCCAAATGTCCGTTTCTTCCACATCCTGCACATATTCCCAAAATGTTTTGCCCTGCTCTTCCACATAGGGAAGAATCTCAGACATTGAGTTTTGCGAATAGATATGATTTTCTGCCAGATGCGAATTCGAATCGGCAATTTTTCCACCACCAATGCTATAAACAGTCCATTCATCAATTTTGCTATTCATTTTATCGAATGCTTCGAATTTCATACCGTTAGGGTGAAAAGGTAATAACATCTCCGGCATCCATACAAATTCAGTTGTGACTGGTGACAATGCATCCTGAATGGCTATATCTGTAAGGTGACCTTTACCCGTTGCAGCTAAACTGCCATATAAAGTAACTTTTATTTGCGCAGCTTGCGGGTTTCTGTCTTTGAATAGTTGAGCTGCTGTTTTGGGTCCCATTGTATGACTACTTGACGGACCATTTCCTATTTTGAAAATTGATTTGATACTTTCCATACAAACACATTGGTATATTTATACAAATGTAGCATAAATATAAATTCCATGCCTTATGAAAATAAAAAAATAGCTTCTGAAGTACTTCAAAAGCTATTTTCTATCATTATAATCATTTGTGTTTGGCCAGTAATTCTTCCAGTTTTATCAACTCATCGCGCAATCGGGCCGCTTCCAGGAATTCCAGTTTCTTAGCCGCCTCCTGCATGGCTTTTTTCGTTTTGCTGATGGTCTTTTCAAGGGCAGGTTTTGTCATGTACTGCACCACCGGATCTGCTGCAATATCAATATTCCGATCTTCCGGCTCCACATAGGCGTTGGTTTCCATTTTACCCAACGAGTTACGCTCACCTTTCACAATAGCTTGTGGGGTAATGCCATGCTCTTCGTTGTATGCCAACTGTTTTTCACGCCTGCGATTCGTTTCCGAAATCGTTTTCTCCATACTATCCGTTATTCTGTCGGCATACATAATTACATAACCGTTCAAATTTCGGGCAGCACGACCAGCCGTTTGCGTCAGCGAACGGTGCGAACGCAAAAATCCTTCCTTATCCGCATCCAGAATGGCTACGAGCGATACTTCCGGCAAATCTAATCCCTCGCGAAGCAGGTTGACACCTATCAGCACATCATACAACCCTCGACGAAGATCTTCCATGATTTGTACACGATCGAGCGTGTCCACGTCGGAGTGAATGTAGTTGCATCGTACTCCCATTTTCAACAGATAATCGGTCAGCTCTTCCGCCATACGTTTGGTAAGCGTAGTTACCAGCACGCGTTCATCTTTTTCCACGCGCAACTGTATTTCTTCCAGCAAATCATCAATCTGATTCAGACTCGGACGTACATCGATAATCGGATCCAGCAATCCTGTAGGACGTATCAGCTGATCGATCACAATTCCTTCGCTTTTTACCAGTTCATAATCGGCCGGCGTAGCACTTACATAAATCGTTTGAGGCGTAAGTTCTTCAAACTCCTCAAACTTAAGTGGTCGGTTATCACGGGCAGCAGGCAACCGAAATCCATAATCCACCAAATTCTGTTTACGAGCAGCATCTCCACCAAACATGGCTCTGATTTGCGGTATGGTTACGTGACTCTCGTCGATCACCATTAAATAATCGTTGGGGAAATAATCGAGCAGACAGAACGGACGACTTCCTTCCGGTCGACCATCAAAGTATCGGGAATAATTTTCAATTCCCGAACAATATCCCAGTTCCTTGATCATTTCCAGATCGTATTTTACCCGCTCGTAAATTCGTTTTGCTTCATATTCCCGGCCCTGCGATCGAAAAAAATCAACCTGCCGTGCCAAATCCACTTCTATATGATTCATGGCACCAGCAATACGCTCTTTGGTGGTCACAAAAATACTTGCCGGATAAATATTGTAATGATGAAAGTGCTCTATCACATTCAAATTGATAGGGTCAACTGTCAGTATTTCGTCAATTTCATCTCCCCAAAAAACGACCCGAACCAAAAAATCGGTATAAGCCGGAAAAATATCCACGGTATCGCCTTTCACCCTGAAATTTCCACGGTTCAGTTCTAGTTCGTTTCTGGTGTACAAGCTGTCAACAAGAGCTCGTAAAAAATCGTTACGCACCACCCGCTGCCCACGCTCCACCGAAATCACATTGCTCGTAAAATCTTCGGGATTCCCGATTCCGTACAAACACGAAACAGACGAAACAACCAACACATCCCTCCTGCCCGACAATAATGATGAGGTAGTAGAGAGCCGTAGTTTCTCAATCTCCTGATTGATCGACAAATCTTTTTCTATATATACATCAGACACAGGCAAATAGGCCTCAGGTTGATAATAATCGTAATACGAGACAAAATATTCTACCGCATTATTTGGGAAAAACGACTTAAACTCGCTATACAACTGAGCAGCCAGTGTTTTGTTATGACTAAGCACCAAAGTTGGCCTGTCGACCCGTTCAATAACGTTGGCAACTGAAAAGGTTTTACCCGAACCTGTCACACCCAGCAAGGTTTGGAATGGGATACCCGCATTCAATCCATCTACCAGTTGCGCAATGGCTTCCGGTTGATCGCCGGTAGGTTTGTATTTTGATACTATTTGGAAAGACATAAAAAATGAAAGTTCAGAGAGACGCTCCGAATGAATAAGCTATAGTAAAAACAATTATTGTTCACCGGTTTGATCCAACGGCATTACTGCCCAACAAATGATGTACACCAAAACGCCGGGAAAGCCGGTAGATACGATAGACAGGATGACATATAACACTCTTATCAGCGTTGGATCAACGTTCAAATAGTCAGCCATGCCTCCGCAAACACCTGCAATTATATGATCCTGTGATCTTTTTAATCTTTTTTCCATAAAAACAGTATTTTGAATGGTTTAGTTGCAAAGTAACGAAAAAAGCAGTGATAATTTGATTTTCTTCTGGTTTTATTGAAAAAAGAAAGGCCATTGGTAACTCCCAATGGCCTTATTCAATCATCGCCCTGATTTTACAATGTAATTTCTCAACTCATTATTAAATTCATTTTTTTCAAGAAGATCTTCCATATTGATATGCAAACGATAGCGCCAACTCGATCTTGAATTCGAAGGTACATTAATTCGCTCATCGTGTGGATTGTCCCTTCTCAGCTCATCCGAAATACTTAGCAAATCCTGCATCTGAAAGATGGCCCACATGGCGGGTGAATACAGGTGCTGCAACAAAATATCCCGACAAATCCACCATTCACAAAAATAAGGAGCCTCTCCCCAATGCCCGAGTTGAGTATTATAGAACCGTTGAGTCACCCCTCTATCCTCTTCCCACCATCCTCTTATCGTACTCATATCGTGTGTTGATGGCGTTACAACTGATAAATAAGGGGCATCATTAGGATGAAAAAACTCTACTTCATTCGTCTTGGGTGCCCGCTGAACCTCCAGACTCAGGATTCCCAAATCTTGCATGACAGCTGTCACACATGGAGTCATCATGCCAAGATCTTCTCCGCAAATCAACATATTTGTCGCTTTTTTCAAAGCAGGCAATTTATCCATGCCTGACTGGTACCAATTGGCATCCTGGCGACGATAAAAATAATCAACGTAAATTTCACGCAACCGATCCTTCGTGAAGTTGTCCAATTCGTGGAATGAACGAATTGTGTCCATTCCAAAACGAGGATAAAACCATTCGCCATTACTGCCTTCTTTCTCGAAAAAAAGTACATTAGAGATCAGATCAAACAAACCAACTTTAACCCGTTCTGAAATTTGCCCCTCGTCAAACATTTTCGCAACCGCTGTCTGACTTTGATAGGGCACTTTAAGTCGCAACACCCAGCCATCTTCAATTTGCAGGCAATTTGCTTTCACCCAAGGTGCTTCATCTCCGAAAAAGTCCCATAATATGGAGTCATTAATATAGGGTTTACAAAATCGATTCTTATCAAACCACAGTCCCTTTTCGCGAAACTCATTGACATGAACTGGTATTGATGGACTTAAATGTCCCATGATTCCTTCCATTTGAGCAATAGGAATTTGCCAGATACGAAAGAAACCCAAAATATGATCGACACGAAATGTATCAAAATAATTGGACATCTGTGCAAAACGCTTTTTCCACCAATCAAACCCACTTCGCTTTATGGCCTCCCAGTTATAGGTTGGCAATTCCCAGTTTTGGCCTTTTACGGCAAACATATCCGGAGGTGCCCCTGCTTGCATGTGCATCTGAAACAAGTCGGGCGACACCCAGGTATCAACACTATTACGGTTAACCCCAATAGGGATATCTCCTTTCAACACAACTCCATGTTCATGAGCATATTGGGCTGCTTCAGACAATTGAATATGAAGATGATACTGAATAAAATAATTCACAGCAATAGCGTCAAAATCAGCACTATCAGGATTCAGCATTTCGGCAACCTTAAACTTATCGTATCTCGAAAACTCCTTCCATTTACGATAATCTGAAGTACCAAATCGATCGCGCAAAACGCAATAAACAGAATATGGTACCAACCAATATTCATTGTCAGAGAGAAACTGCTGAAAAGCTTTGTTCTTCAGGAACTTTGCTTTCTGCAACAAATACAATTCTTTGGAATATGCAAGTTTAAAGTTGACTACCTCCAAAAAACGCACAAGATCCGCTTCATTCAATTCCAGACGCTTAGCTTCATATTCTTTTTGTAAAGAATGATTTTCCGGCAATTTTCCCATTGCAGGCAGATGCAAAAATAACGGGTTCAACGCGAAGGCCGAAATCGCAGCATATGGAAGTACATCTTCATCTGTATGTGTTCCAATAGTATCATTCAATGGCAAAACCTGAATAAGTTTCAACCCTACTCTCTCAGCCCAGTCAACCAACAATTTAATATCATCAAAATCACCCACACCAAAACTGCTTTTAGTGCGAATACTGAATACAGGTAACCCAACACCGGCACCTTTCCACACAGAGTTCGTTATCTTCACAAATCCATCTGATATTTGCACTACTGCTTTTGGGCCTTTCACTATGGCTGCAATACGATCAGGACCAGCCTCAAAACTTTTAAACGCCCCTTCAGATACATCATAAATACCATATTTATAATGTACCGGCTCTTCACATCCACTCAAATCTACGTTCAATGCCCACCAGTTATCATCCGATTTTGACAACAAAGCAGGATTCTGAGTAGACCAGTTTCCTAATTCCCCGCAATCGCCTATCAAACAAATCATTTCGTTTGTAGACAGTTGAGGCATTTTCACACGAAAGATATGAGTAAATTCTGATGAGCTTTCGGAGGTTTGTATATTATTCTGTCCAGTTTTTAGTAGAACTTCCTGAAAAGGAGAAGAAAGAAAAACATTATCTACACTTCCGGGGTGATTCCACACATCGTAACAATATAAGTCTGTCACCTTCGATGGATCAACAGTCACTGTTCTGTCCGATCCCCATTCTTCAACATACTGACCTGATTGTTCATTATAAAGGACATATTTGTACTGAAAAGTCAAACTCCCGTAAGTTTCGACATTGACATCCGCATACCAGTCTTCCGGCGACTGATAATTCATCGCCACAGCCCTCGTGAGGTCGCTATTACCCAGCTCAGTAATAGTACCGCTTATCATCAATCGCTGTCCCCAAACGGTATAATATGGTATTTTGAAGTGAATTTTCATAGAGTATTGAATTTTAGCCGATTAACTAATAACCAAATAATTACTTATTCAAAAGTACAGCTATTTCAATCGGGTAGAATTTTGAAGAGCGGGAAATTCCTGAATTTTGATTTCAAACGTTTGCGGAAATAGAAAGGTATTGACCGGGGGCAGGAATATCATTTTTATACAATAACATTTGACCAACAAATAGATCTGTAGTTCATCTTAAAACAGTGTAAATAAAATAATACGAGCACCAAAAAACATCTACACTTTGTATTTTTCTCAAATAAATATTCAGCAGTATTTTATGACGATTCTATGTCATTTTTAGGATTATAATCCGTACTTTTGCAAAAAAATTACCAAAAACTAAAAATCACTTCATTCATGTCAACTCCGAATACTTCATTCAAAGTATTTTCAGGCACAAAAAGTCAACATCTTGCCGAAAAAATTTGTAATCATTTAGGATGTCCACTCGGCAAGATGAAGATTCAACATTTCTCAGATGGTGAGTTTTCAGTCTCCTATGAAGAGTCAATTCGTGGCCAATACATTTATTTGGTACAGTCAACATTTCCCAACTCTGACAATTTGATGGAACTACTCCTGATGATTGATGCAGCCAAAAGAGCTTCTGCCTACAAAATTATTGCCGTGATACCATATTTTGGATGGGCACGTCAGGATAGGAAAGACAAACCCCGCGTTTCGATTGGAGCAAAACTGATTGCAGACATGCTGAGTGTGGCCGGAATTGACCGCCTGATTGCCATGGATTTACATGCCGATCAGATTCAGGGTTTCTTCGATGTGCCTGTAGATCACCTTTATGGTTCAACTATTTTTGCTCCTTATATAAAATCACTTCAACTTGAGAATCTGGTTATAGCTTCGCCTGACGTGGGAGGATCAAAACGTGCAGGATCATATTCAAAACACCTTGGAGTGCCAATGGTTTTGTGTAATAAAACCCGCGAAAAAGCAAATGTTGTTGGCGAAATGCAAATCATCGGAGACGTACGTGGGAAAGATGTTATTATAGTCGACGACATGGCTGATACAGCAGGTACGCTTTGCAAAGCAGCCGATTTAATGATGGAAAATGGTGCCAATAGTGTTCGGGCGATCGTAACTCACGGAGTAATGTCTGGAAATGCATCCGAAAGAATCATGCAGTCATCACTAAAAGAAATTGCATTTACCGATTCAATCCCTTTCGACTGTAGCAAATGTTCTAAAGTAAAAATCCTCTCCGTATCGAAAATGTTTGCAGATACCATTCAAAGGGTTCAGGAAAACAAATCAATCAGCGAACAATACCTTCTCTGACAAACGCGCAGAGTTGAAATAATAAAAAATAACCCGACACGAGCTTTTGCTTGTGTCGGGTTTTTTCATAGACAAGGTGAACAGACAATATCCTAATCAGTTTTACCTGAACTAGTTTTCTAAAAAAGAAAAGCAAACCTAAAAACATAATTTCTGTTTTCAGATTTGCTGCAAAATTACTGGATAAATGAGTCTGTAACGACTCAATTTATAATCCTGCACATATTTCATAAGGTGCAAAATATAAATAATCAAAATTATACACTTATAATCAAGCAATTAAACACAAAATAGACAATTATTCTCCAATTTATTGATTATGCATTTTGCATTCTATTTCTATATTCCGAAGGTGTCATGTTCGTGATCTTTTTAAATGCTTTATTAAAATTACTTTTTGATCCAAATCCACACTCAAAACCGATTGCTTCGATAGTCATACGCTCATAACTAATCGATTGTAATAGATGGCGAGATAAATCTATCCTATACTCATTCACAAAGTCGGAGAAGTTTTTCTTGCAACACTTATTGAGTACATATGAAAGTTGATGCATCGGAATTCCAACACCCTCCGATACAAGTTGCATGGTACAATCTTCCTTTAAAAACGGTTTTTCATTTTCCATATAAACCTTAATCATTAGCACATACTCTTGAGAAATTTCATCAGAAATTTTCAACGTAGAAATTGAGCTTTTATCTTCCACTATTTCCGCCCCCTCTATTGGCAGATTTGAAAAAAGCCCATTCTCCCAAAATGTACGTACAAAAATATAGACCAACTGAACATCCATTATTAACTGAGCCAGAAGACTTGTATTCGTCTCATTGGGAAAAGCAATTAAGACAGGAAAAGTGCATATCATAATCGTCAGATCAATAACGATGAACAGTTTAAGCCAGCTGATATTATAAAATTGATCATCAATCTTCAAGATTGGCGACAGTTTTATTTGTCGAGAAATATGATTGTAGGATAAAATCAGATAACTGGTCATTTGTATATAAAAAATAATATCCAATACCATTATTGGCCAGATACCATCTTTAAAATTTTGATTCAGTAAAATCACTTTGTCGTCGGCGGATAAAATTGAAAAATACCCCAAATAAACGACAGAAGGAAATACAGGTAACAAATGAATGAACATTTTCAGATATCCACACTTGGATTCCAATTGCAAAAGTCTGAGTATATAAAAATAAAAGACAGGCCCCATCAATGCACCCCATACATACTCTACAGGTAAATAATTTTTTAAAATATCGACATCCTGAGTTATCAGTGCATCATAAAGCACAGCGACATACACTGAGTAAAATGACATTAACAAAAAAGCAAAACCGAGCAGGCGATTTTGTTTTTGCAGAGGCGATTTCTTAAATAGAATTACGATGGAAAATATCAGGTAAATAACACCTGATATTATTGTTATATATTTCAGCATTCTTGTTTTGGATATTGGAATAACGGACAACTGCAAGGTAAAAAAAATATTCCAAAATCCATCGATAATTGGACTAAATCTAACTCGCAGAATTTAAGTTTACACAACAAAATTACCTCTACGATGCCCCACTTTGTGCAAATGCAAGTAAACAACTTTTTGCTATCTTTGTTGTACACAACAAAAATCACCTCATGACATACCTGAAAAAACCGGACTGGTTACGCACCAAACTTAACAGTGATAATCAGTTTTCGCACGTTAATTCGATCATAAAACAACATGGCTTGCACACTATTTGCACAAGTGGAAAATGTCCAAACCTTAGCGAGTGCTGGAGTAAAGGAACAGCAACATTAATGATTTTAGGAGATGTATGCACCAGATCCTGCAAATTTTGCAACACACTAACCGGAATTCCACTCCCACCTGACCCATTGGAACCTCAAAAAGTTGCGGCTTCTATTCTGCAAATGAAACTCAATCATGCTGTTATCACATCTGTGGATAGAGATGACTTAAAAGATGGAGGTGCCGAACATTGGGCACAAACTATTAATGCGATCAGACAAACAAACCCTCATACTACCCTGGAAGTATTAATACCTGATTTTGATGGAAAAACTGACTTGATTGATCATATCATTCAACAACAGCCAGACATCATTTCTCACAATCTTGAAACAGTAGAGCGCCTTACTCCCCAAATACGAACCAAAGCAAAGTACCAAACCAGCTTAAAAGTATTGAGACACATCTCAGACTCAGGCATCACTGCAAAAACAGGTATTATGCTTGGCCTTGGCGAAACAGAGAGTGAAGTTCTTCAATTGATGGATGATGCATTAGCTCATGGATGTAGAATCATCACCATTGGCCAATACATGCAACCGTCACGAAAAAATATTCAGGTGAGTGAATATATACATCCCGATAAATTTGAGGAGTACAAGCAGATTGCAATCAAAAAAGGGTTTGACCAGGTGGAAAGCGGACCCTTTGTTCGCTCTTCCTATTGCGCAGAAAAACACATTTCTGACAGAAAAACTACGACATAATTCCTGTATTTTCATTCTATTTTAGAATATTTTGTAGTTGTAATTGTTACAATCTACTAATAAATACAAAATTATTGACGAAACGACAAATTTTGCTTTGAAAAATTGTTGCAATTAAAAAATATCATATATATTTGTGCTGAAAATCTAGAACAAAATTTTCGAAAGGGATCTTTTCTATTTTATTCTTCAGTATAGCCAACTGACATCAAAGCTGATTTTTAATAAAAAATCAGTCAGACTAACGATTCGTTTTAGATGAACAAGTATCGGGTCTGTTCAATGCAAGAGCAGACTGTTTATTCACACATTAACTTTATTAGTATGAAAAACGTTCAATTTGAAAATGAATTAGTAGCGCTCCAGAGTAACATGCGTAATTTCGCATTTTCGCTAACACTCAATCGTGACGATGCAGAAGATTTACTTCAGGACACTACGTTAAAGGTATTGGATAATCAGGATAAATTTACTGACAATGTTAACTTCAAAGGTTGGGTTTTGACAATCATGAAGAACATCTTCATCAACAATTACAGAAAGATTGTACGTAACCAAACCGTTGTTGACAAAACAGAAGATTTACACCATTTAAATCTCCCTCAAAATTCAGGATTCGAAAGTCCTGAAGGATCATACGCTGTAGGTGAAATAAGCAATAGCATTGCTTCATTTGCCGATGAATACCGTATTCCATTCTCAATGCATATTCAGGGATTTAAGTACGAAGAAATCGCACAGCACATGAACTTGCCGATTGGTACAGTTAAAAGTCGTATTTTCCTGGCTCGAAAAAGATTACAAGAACAACTAAAAGATTATAGACTCTAAATATATTCTACTTTAAACAGAAAGCCGAAGAACAACTCTTCGGCTTTTTTGTTATTTTTGTCTGATTCAAAAGAAATTATTCATATGAACACAGCATTTATAATGTTAGGGAGCAATTTTAACCCCGAAAAGCATATTGAACTCGCTAAAGAGAAAATCTCCGAGCTATATGAAATTGAGTCGGTCAGTTCGGAGATAATCACCAAACCACACGGGAAAAACTATAAATCCGACTTCAGAAATCAGGCCATCAAATTGCTGTCAGACGATATATTGGATGACACCCGATCCACGATGAAACAAATTGAAAAGGACCTGGGCAGACTACCTGACAGTAAGAAAACAGGGATTATACCTATTGATATAGACATAATTATTTGGAACGATCAAACCATTCATAAAGATTACGAACGCTTTGATTTTGTTCGTAAATGCATCAATGAAATTTCGTGATCAACAATCCGCTTCAATTTAAAATCCGGCATTGATCAGTTTCAAATAGAAAATTTGTATATTTGTGTCTTGTCTTAAATGCAAATAGATTTTCTGAATATGAAACACTTCCCTCCTTCCGAACTAATTATAAATGGTGACGGCAGCATTTTTCACCTTCATCTAAAACCCGAACAACTGGCTGACAACGTAATTTTGGTTGGCGACCCCGGTCGTGTAGAATTAGTAGCATCTTATTTCGACACTCAGGAATGTTCGGTATCAAGCCGTGAGTTTAACACTATAACTGGTACTTATAAAGGCAAGCGCATCTCGGTTATTTCCACAGGTATTGGTACAGATAACATTGATATTGTGATGAATGAGTTAGACGCATTGGCCAATATCAATCTGGAAACCCGTACAGAAAAACCCGAACTACGCCAACTTACAGTGGTACGAATTGGAACATCCGGTGGCATGCAGCCTGATATACCTTTGGGCAGTTTCCTGATTTCCGAAAAATCAATTGGCTTTGATGGAATGCTGAATTTCTATGCCGGCCGCGACTCTGTAAGTGATTTGGGCTTTGAAGATGCAATGAAAAAACACCTGGTTTGGAATCCTCAATTGGCCGCCCCCTATGTTGTAGATGCTGATAAAGAACTCATTGAAAGAATCGGGCAAGATGATATGCTTCGTGGCGTAACCATTTCTGCAAACGGATTTTACGGTCCACAGGGACGTGTGCTGAGAGTTGATTTGGCGGATATGCAACTGAATGATAAAATTGAATCATTCAGATACAACAATTACAAAATAACCAACTACGAAATGGAGGGTTCTGCCATTGCCGGATTGGCTAAACTAATGGGACATAAGGCTATGACTGTATGTTGCATCATAGCCAACCGCCGCGTAGAAGCAGCGAATACCGATTATAAACCCTATATTGAAAAACTGGTACAAACTGTACTTGATAGAATTTAGACCTTCTCCAAATTTTACGGAGAAAATAAACATTACATGTTAGAAAATAATTTCGTTGATCATACATTTAATGGCAGCAGTTCGATAGCTGCCATTTCTACAGCTCCCGGTGTAGGAGGAATTGCAGTGATTCGGGTATCCGGTCCTGACGCGATTTCCCTGTGCAATTTGATATTCAAATCAAAAAAGAAAAACTTTCAGTTCATTAATCAGGAAGCCTATACGATCAGTTTTGGTAGTATTATTAACAGCACCAATGAAACTATCGACGAAGTACTGATGAGCGTTTTTCGGGCTCCACACTCGTTTACCGGCGAAGATGTAGTAGAAATTGCCTGCCATGGCTCCATTTACATTCAGCAGCAAATATTGCAGGTGTTAGTTGAAAAAGGATGCAAGCTGGCTCAACCAGGCGAGTTTACCCAACGTGCATTTTTGAATGGAAAGATGGATTTATCGCAAGCCGAAGCTGTTGCAGACTTAATTGCATCGACTTCAGCTGCTTCCCACCGCATGTCGCTGAACCAAATGCGCGGTGGATTTTCCAACGAACTGATTAAGCTCCGAACGCAGTTGCTCAACTTTGTATCACTGGTAGAGCTGGAACTGGATTTTAACGAAGAAGATGTAGAATTTGCCGATCGAACTCAATTACTCAATCTTGCTACAACCATCGAGCAGCTCATTTCTCAACTGGCCGATTCGTTCCGGGTGGGAAATGCTTTAAAAAATGGTATCCCCGTGGCGCTTGTTGGCGAAACCAATGTGGGAAAATCAACTCTTCTTAACGTATTGCTCAACGAAGACAAGGCCATTGTGTCTGACATTCATGGTACTACCCGCGATGTCATTGAAGATTCGATCAATATCAATGGAGTTACTTTCCGTTTTATCGACACAGCCGGCATTCGTGACACAAAAGATAAAATTGAAAGTCTGGGAATAGAGCGCACCTATAAAAAAATTGAACAGGCATCAATAGTGCTTTGGATTTTAGACTGCACGAAAATCAGTGAGCACATGGAATGGTTGACTGAAAAAATCGAGAAGAAATCCAGAGGCAAGAAAATCATACTCGTTTTCAACAAGATAGATAAAATCGAAAATGAAGAGCGCGAAGTTCTCACGCAGTTGTTTGAACAATATGAAGGTCAGCGCATTTACATTTCGGCTAAAAACCGCATCAATACCGACGAACTACAAAACGCCTTGATTGAAGCTGCTCAAATGCCCGAAATACACCCGGGCGAT
>JBJOOU010000309.1:0-24492 GCA_046051105.1 Bacteroidota bacterium | reverse complement strand
GTTTGTCTTTTGCAAAATCAACTACGCCCTGTAGGTGCACTTTCATCAGATGAGCTGCTTCGTTGGGTTGTCGGTTTCTTATGTAATCAATCATTTCGGCATGTTCCTCAATTACCCGCGTGTTGGGCATACAAATCCGATCGCGTTGATACACCGTCAAAATATCAGGAATGATGATGTTTAGAAGCGCTTTGATTACCGGATTGTGGCTCGATTCGGCTATCGCGCGGTGGAAAGCAAAATCATGACTCACACGTTCGGGGGTATCGTAGTATTTTACAAAGTTTTCGTGCGCTTTTTCCAGATTGATGATGTCCTGTTCGGTACTGCGTTCAGCGCTTAGCCGGATGGCTTCCACCTCGAGTATAAACCGGGTTTCTACCAACGAGAAAAAATCGTAGCCCTGCAAATTCAGTACATCCGAAAGAAGCCCGTCCAGCGTTGTGATGTCCAGTCCATTAATCACTGATCCGCTTTGTGGAAGCGTTTTGATAATGCCATAAAACTCCAGTTTATGAAGCGCTTCGCGTATATGAGTGCGGCCTACTCCAAATTCGGTGGCCATTTTGCGTTCAGCAGGCAGCTTGTCGCCCGGTTTCAAAACACCGGAATTGATTAGCTCTTTGATGCGCGAGATAACTTTTTCAACAGAACTTTCGCCTTTTATATTTTCAGTAGATGTATCTGACATGGTCGTGATTAATAGCCAATATCACATTGGCTATTAGTTTTTTATTCTTTATTGTCTGAATGAATTTTCAGGTGCAAAGATACGCCTAAATTTTTTGTAGAGCAAAATTGCTGCTAAAATATTGGTATACAATTTAAACAGGTCTCGACTATTTGACTTATAATGATACAGTAATGGATGATAAACCCTATTTATCTGTAGCTTTTAAACGATTATATTTTTGATAATCAGTTTCCTGCTTTTTTGCTTTTTGTTTGGGTTCAATGATATTTAATCGGGTAGAGCGTTTGATGGTTATTAACTCTGATTCAAGATAATTGCTATGTGGAACAAATTGTTCTGCTATTGCAAGTTTTTTTTGAGCCATGGTTCGATTATTTTTTGAAATATAATACCGAATACTTGCGGCATAGGCATTTTCAATAGCAACTCTGAACTCCGATTTATACTTGTTCTTATCATATGCCTTTTCAAATAAATCAAGGTATTTGTTGCCACCGTCTTCGTTCTTTAATCTGAAAAATTTCCCTGCCTGATTTAAAAACAATTTCAGTTTTAGCTCTTTTGATTCTTCTGCAATTTCTAGATTCAAGAGGGTCGGTTCAAATTTATTGATTGTATCCAGTATTTGTTCAATATTAACTTCATCAGTGTTACTGAATAATGAATATTTAACCTGATCAAACATCATGTGGGCATTCTGGTCGTTTGGTCTTAGCTTTAGCATCTCATAGTTAAGAGCCAACCTTCTGATAGGAGTTGTTTTGTTGTTGCAAAATTCTGTCAGATAGTACAGATAGCTCAGGTTATTTGCCAGTGTGATGTCATTTATCTGAGGTATGATTGTATTATATGCTTTTTTGCAAAATGGAAGATCATCTTTAGTGATCCCGTGATTTTGAAGAAGTTTTGAAAAAGAAGAAATTATGTTGTCATTGTTGGCCGAATTAAATCTGCTGATCATAGCCAGGCGATTGACATCTTCTATGTTGTCAAAGCTGGCTTTTCCAAGTATAATATTTAGTAAATCGGACATGACTTGATTGTAATTTGGGTTTGGGTACAAATAATATGCTTTGCTCATCAACTCAAAGGCCAGATCGTCGTTGTTCTCATTATGTTGATTGATCGCTTTCTGATAATACAAAGTGGCAGCCAGTTGCTTTTTTGCAATCAAGTCACTTTCTTTGAATGTATATTCTGCCTGGCCGGATGTGTTGTATTTGTATTCAGTACCCATTCTCATATTTTTGTCCAGTAGCTCAAATATCTTTTCATTTGTACCGGAAGCACTGTAAAATCCGTTTTCATTTTTCTTATCAGAACATTCAATGATAGTTTGAGCAGTTGTTGGATTGATAATGATATGAGTTTTGTTCTGATTATAGACAAGATGTACAGGAAGCTTCATTTCCTGAAGCAATAAAGTATATAGTGCGGAAGCTGTGAGGTGATTGAAGTATCCATTTGTCAGGAAATCATATAATTCAGCTTTGTCGTAATATTGTAATGCCTTCTTCGGAGCAAAATACTTGTAAGTGATCTCAAATTTTTGGCGAAAATTGGCTGTTGTCAGCTTTTCATTTTGGAAGCTTGACGAAATAGAATTAAATGAGTCTAAAAACTCTGTGGCTTTAGCCTCCGTCATGTTTTTGTCTGTAGCAAGGCATAATTTCAAATCAGAGATATTATCCAGATGGTCAAATGATTCTTTTTCAAAAATCGATTGAAATTTCAACTCGGATTTATGAATAATCGAATCAGATGCGGAAAAAGCTCGACTAAAAGACATTAAAAGTATGAGCATCAATAGTGGAAAAGATTGTTTCATTCGGATTTTTAAAATAGTGATAAATGATGATTATTGCTTCAATTAGTAATTGTTTTCCCAATCATATTGTATGTTATTCATTTTTGTCGAAAATATTTTGAATTTCCATTTTGACTGCCTGATGATTAACATCGCAAATATAATAGATATCTTTCAAATTCTAATGTTACAACGGATATATATTTAAATAAAAAAAACCTCCTGCTAAATTAAATCAGCAGGAGGTTGTATCAAGAGTGTGTATGAGTGTATTTATCGGGCAAGTTCAAAAACTTCAGATAGGGTATAAATCGATGTTTTTTGCTTTTCAGCGGCATTCATCAATGCTAAGGCTACCTCGGATGCCTGAATAGGGCGATATTTCCTGAAAAGGCCGAGTGTGTTGAGGAAATACATAATTTTAAGGCTGATTTTTTCTCCCAACCGTTTTTCTTTGCGGTTGCCATCCAGTTGTCCGGGACGAATGATACTGGTGGTTTCAAAACCGAGTGTGGCAACAGCGTCATCCAGCTGGCCTTTCATTCGCAGATAAAAATTGCCTGAACTGGCATTAGCGCCAGCCGACGAAACCAATACATATCTTTTTACGCCCTGTTGTGCAGCAATTTGTGCAACTTGGAATTGATATTCAAAATCAACCCGATACTGAGCGTCTTTCGTTTTTGCATTGGCACGGGTAGTCCCGAGAGCCGAAAACAAGACATCACCATCAATCAGCAATTTATATTCTTCTGGTTTGTCAAAGTCAATCAGTTGCTCATTCAGCTTAGGGTGTGTAAAGCCACTGCGACGGCGAACCAACGAAACTACTTCACTGTAGTTTTTGTTGTTTACTAACTGTTTTATCAGTTCGTTGCCCACCATGCCGGTACCGCCAATAACAACTGCTTTTTTCATTGGTATTCCTCCTCCGAAATATTACAATTGGATTGTTTTAGCCTGATCGTCGATGTGAATATCGCGGAAGCCCAAAAGGTAAAGTACGCCATCCAATCCAATGGTTGAGATGGATTGTTGAGCATTTTCTTTTACTTTTGGTTTTGCATGGAAGGCAATACCAAGTCCGGCTAAATTCAACATTGGTAGGTCATTAGCTCCGTCTCCAACAGCAATTACCTGTTCCAATTCAATTTTTTCTACCTGAGCAATCAGTCTGAGCAATTCTGCTTTGCGTTTGCCATCTACAATGTCGCCGGTGTGACGGCCGGTAAGTTTTCCATCTACAATTTCCAGATCGTTGGCATACACATAATCCACATCAAAGCGTTTTTTTAATGCATTGCCAAAATAGGTGAATCCCCCGGAGAGGATAGCTACTTTGAAACCTACTTTTTTCAGAATAGAAATCAAACGGTCAGCGCCATCCATAATTGGCAGATTGTCAGCAATATCTTTCATTACACTTTCGTCCAGTCCTTCGAGCAGAGCGACACGTTGTTTGAAACTTTCGGTGAAATCAATTTCGCCACGCATTGCAGCTTCGGTGATAGCACGCACTTGTTCGCCCACACCGGCGCGATCGGCCAATTCGTCGATAACTTCTGTTTTGATGAGGGTAGAATCCATATCGAAACAGATCAGGCGGCGGTTGCGACGGTACATATCATCTTTTTGGAAGGAAATGTCGATACCCAATTCGGCCGACGATTTCATAAATTCGGATGAAAGAGCGTTTTTATCAGCTAGTTCGCCACGAACCGAGAATTCGATACAAGCGCGATGTCCGTTACCTCCATTTTCTAAGGCGGGGCGACCGGAAAGACGAACGATTGAATCGATGTTGAGTCCCTGACTAAAAATGGCTTTGGTAACAACGGCCAGTTGTTGCGCTGTGATGATTTTGCCTAGTACAGTAACGATATATCTGCTTTTGCCCTGACTGCCTACCCAGTTGTTGTAGCGCTCCGGGGTAATGGCTGTAAATCGTACATTTACGTTCAGATCAGAACTTTTGAAAAGTATTTCTTTGAGAATGTTCCCTGAATCGGTTTGGTTGTTTACTTTGAAAAGTATCCCTAACGAAAGGGTGTGGTGTATATCAGCCTGACCGATATCGAGAATAGTAGCGTTGTAATTTCCGAGAATTTCGGTGATGGCTGCTGTCACACCGGGTTTATCGTCACCCGATATTTTTACTAGAATGATTTCTCCGCTATTTGGCATAATGCTTAATTTTACACCCTGTGGTGCAGGTTCAACTTCAATTTTGAGGGTGCAAAGTTAGAATATTCTGATTAAAAACCTGCTAAGAAACGGATAAATAGTGTTACGCAATTGAGATACAGTTACTTCTTGCGGCAATATTTGTTGTATGTTCCCAATGTGCCTTTTACGTATTTAATGGTTTCGTGCGACGAGAAGCTGCCATATTTTACCACCGGGTCGTTGTAGTATTTGGGCTCATTTTTCCTGATAAGGAAAAATTCAACATGATCGAACCAGCGGTGCGGATTCTTTCCGTATTTGCGGGCCAGTGCCATTGCATCTAGCACGTGTGAAGGCCCCGAATTGTAGGCAGCCAGAATAAATTTGATGCGCTCCCGTTTATCCTGAATTTGTCGGAAGGCCATGTCTAAACTCTTAATGTACTGCACGCTGGCTTCGATGTTGGATTCCGGATCGAAAACGCTTCGGCGTGATAGTCCAAAATTGGCAGCTGTTCGGGGCATCAATTGCATCAATCCGGCTGCGCCTGCCCATGATACTTGTTTGTAATCAAAGCGTGACTCGTGGAAGGCGATGGAGGCCAGTAAGCGCCAGTCCCAGTTGATTTCGGCTGCATATTTGCGGAAAAGATGATCGAACGGAGAAATAGCGCCTTTGGGAATCGTGATTCTGCGCAGCGCTATGTATGGGCTTTTTTCCCAATATTTTTTGAATAATTCAGCTTCCAGATTGGAAACGTCTGGTATTTCCTGCCATTTTTCGATGGTATTTTTAAGTAGTTTACTCTCGTTTCGTACCACCCAGCCATTTTTTTGTTCAAACCCAACCGGCATTCGGCAGTCGATGTTGCGATAATAAGATTTGTGCAGCAGGGCTACATTATGATAAGCCACAGTGTATTCTATCTTATTTTCGGCTACCATATCTATCAGATCATCATCAGTTAGCGAGTCCGGTGCAAATTTTATATTGAAAACACCACCGATTTCGTCGCTAAGGAATTTTAAACGTTGATGATAAATGCTATTCTCACGAACATAAATGGTTTTGCCCACCAGGTCGGTCACTTCCGAAATCGAATTGGCACTCAGGTTTTGGACCAACACCTGATAGGAGGACGGTTGTGGTAAAACAAAGCTAAATTGTTTTTTTAGTTCTTTTGTCTGTATTACATTGTAGCAAATTACATCTACTCTGCGCTCTTCCAACATGCGGTACATGTCTTTTTCGGTTTGAGCAATGCTTATTTTCAGGTTCAAATGAAGATAATTGGCCAGGTTTTGAGCCATATCATAGTCAAATCCCATCATTTCGTCCCTGAACATGAAGTAGGAAGTGGAGCCATACATGGTGGCCACGCGCAAAGTGTCAGCTTTTACTATCTCTTTCAAATCCACAGGAGTGGTTATGACGGGACCGCCCGTTTTCTTACTATGACAGCTCGTTGTCAGTAGTAAAACAGGAATGATAAGAAATATGTGTTTCAAATTGCGCATGTTTTTCAGGCCGGCACGTGCTCAATATTGCTTTCTGCAATTATATTCATGCCGTTGAGTTTCAAAAATACCTGAGCCGTGGCCAGGACATCTTTCTGACAATATGTAGCGATTCGTTTTATATTTTTTTCTTTGTAATATACTTCGGCTACCTGACTTCCATCGATATCATCTTTGGGAGTTGGGATGCCAAACACGGCTGTGAGCAATTTTAATGCCGTATAGTTTTTATAGTCGCCAAATTTCCACAATTCAAGTGTGTCGATAAAGGTGATTTCCCATGGTTTTTTGCCCGAAATCTGTAAAATTGGCGGCAGCATAATGCCATTGATAAGCATCCGTCGGCAAATATACGGGATATCGAACTCTTTGATGTTGTGGCCGCAAAAAGTGTGTTCGCGACTTGTACAGAATTTATATATCAGTTGGTTGAAGTCAAGGAGAATTTGTTTCTCGTTATCACCGCAAAATGATTTTGTCCTGAAATGCATCTCGGTGCCCACGAAATGGATGAATCCTACCGATATGCAAACAATTTTTCCGAATTCTGAGTAGATTCCGGCACTTTTCGAAAAACCCTCAGCAGCTGATGTGTCACTGTCGAATTTTTCCGGCATTCGTTTGGCCACTGTATGGAATTTGTCTTCCCAAAGGTGCGCCAACTCGGGTGGTAGTTGCAGGTAATCTTCTGTTTGAGGCACCGTTTCGATGTCCATAAACATGATTTTGGGCAAATCGGAATTTAGCATAGAGATATCAGGTGATTTATTGGTATGTATTAACGAATACTTGGCGGCTTATCTGCTGGTTTTATTACTGCACTTCAGCTTCTTTTTCGCGCAACCTGTTTTCAATATATTTTGTCAGAATATCGATAGCAATGTGGTTGTTGCCACCTTGCGGTACAATAATGTCAGCAAATCGCTTTGTCGGTTCTATAAATTGCAAATGCATGGGTTTTACGGTTCCTTCGTATCTTTCCATCACTTTATTTACCGAACGTCCTCGTTCTACAATATCGCGGTTGATGACCCGAATAAGCCTATCGTCGGCATCTGCATCAACAAACACTTTGATGTCGAGCATTTTTCGAAGTTCAGGATTGGTCAGGATCAAAATTCCTTCCACTATTATTACGTGGCAGGGTTTTACCGGTATTGTTTCTTCAGCCCGTGTGCAGGTAAGATAAGAGTAGATCGGTTGTGCAATGGTTTTTCCTTTGCGCAAATCCTTCAGGTGTTTCACCAGCAGTTCAAATTCGATGGAATCCGGGTGGTCAAAATTCATTTCCAATCTTTCTTCTAATGGTAAATGGCTGCTGTCACGATAATATGAGTCTTGAGGTAAAACCACTACTTCGCCCTCAGCAAAGCGTTCGATTATTTTTCGTACTACTGTTGTCTTTCCCGAGCCTGTTCCACCCGCAATTCCAATGATAAGCATGTGATTTTGTGTTACTTGTTTCGGGTGCTAAAATAGCGATTTATTTTTTTTTAGCTGGTCTTGTTCAATTCTTTTTTTTAGCTTTGAAATTTGATGGTTTCGTAATTGGTTGTTTAGTAGTGAATTGTGTGTTTTGTGAATGGGTGTAATGTATAAAAATTCCATTTTGAAAACTACATGATTTCTGTCAAATACTCTAAAAAGTACTAATCCAGTACATAATTTTGTATCTTTGTTGTTCGTGCAATTTATTAATAAAGTACTTTAAATGAGAATAATTCACCCTATGCGTTTTTTGTCATATGTATTGATCTTTCTGCTTTTTTTCGCAGGAAATGCTACTTTTGCCGCCAATAAATATTCTATTATTCCCCAACCTCAGAGTTTAATTCCTCAAGAAGGAAAATTCAGTTTAAATACTGAAACGAAAATTGTTGTAACCTTTGCCGATAGTAGAATACTGCAATTAGCTAAGGATTTTGCAGAGCAGATGAAGTTGGTTTCCGGCCTTCGTATGGAATTTGTTCAGTCGGCTACCAAAAATGCAATTATATTTAAAGAAGACAAAACTTTGGCAGGTGAAGCTTATTCGCTGGTCGTAAGCCCTGAAAATATTACCTTGAAAGCATCTACCTCAAATGGAATATTTTATGCATTGCAAACCATTTATCAATTGATGCCTGCGCAAGTTTATGGAAAAAAACTGATGAAGCAGGAATGGAGCGTGCCCGGGGTATCCATTACCGATGCTCCAAGGTTTGCTTATCGGGGGTTGCATTTAGATGTGTGTCGGCATTTCTTTCCAATAAGTTTTGTGAAAAAATATATTGATGCGATGGCCATTCATAAGCTGAATAAATTTCATTGGCACCTGACTGATGATCAAGGCTGGCGAATTGAAATCAAAAAATATCCTTTGCTTACAAAAGTGGGTTCGCGGAGAGTGGAAACCCTGGTTGGGTTGTGGGCCGAAAATTATCCGAAAAGATATGATGACGATGCTCATGGTGGATATTATACGCAGGACGAAGCACGTGAGATTGTTAGATATGCTCAGGAAAGGTATATCACTGTAATTCCTGAAATTGAAATGCCTGGTCATTCTTCTGCTGCCATTGCTTCTTATCCGTTTTTATCCTGTGAGCGAAAACCCATAAAAGTAGCCAAGGATTGGGGAGTGATGAAAGATGTATTTTGTCCACGGGATAGTACGTTTCAATTTTTGGAAAACGTTTTGGATGAAGTGATGGATATTTTTCCTTCCGAATACATTCATATTGGTGGAGACGAATGCCCAAAAGATCGTTGGAGAGTATGTCCGGATTGTCAGACGAGAATCAAAGCTGAAAATTTAAAAGGCGAAAGTGGCTTACAAAGCTACTTTATTCACCGTATAGAGAAGTATGTAAATTCAAAAGGCCGGAAAATTATCGGATGGGACGAGATTTTGGACGGAGGTTTGGCTCCGAACGCAACGGTGATGTCCTGGCGGGGTGTAAATGGAGGTATTGCTGCCGCTAAGGCCGGTCATCAGGTGATAATGACACCAAGTGCATATTGTTATTTCGACCATTATCAGGCTGATCCTTCTACTGAGCCTATTACTATTGGAGGTTATTTACCTCTTAAAAATGTGTATACTTATGAGCCAATTCCTGCTGAACTTACACCAGAGGAAGGAAAATTTATTTTAGGTGCCCAGGGCAATGTATGGGCTGAATACCAAAAAACAACTACCGATGTGGAGTATATGACTTTTCCACGGGTGGCTGCTTTGGCCGAAGTGGTTTGGACGAATCCAAATAGTAAGAATTGGGATCGTTTTCGCACGTCGCTTGGTGAGCAGTTCTTGCGTTACAAACAATTTGGCATTACCCCCTCAAAGGTGTTTTTTGATGTTAGCTCCAGAATTGAGTCGGCATCTGAGCAGCAACTGAAAGTCGTACTGGAAACGGACAATCCGGATTGCGAAATCCGTTATACTACTGACGGTTCGTTGCCAGATAAAAATTCAAAATTGTACGACAAAGCTGTGGTACTGACCGAATCATCTACTATCAAAGCCTTGGCATACAAAGCTAATCAGCCGTTGGGTAAAATGTTTTCAAAAAACTTTATAGTGAGCAGGGTTACAGGCTGTGAATACATTCAAAATCCGGTTAATACCTGGTATCGCGGACAGAGTACGTATGCGTTAACTGATGGTGAAGTCGGTAATGCCAAATCCTATGGGCAATGGGTGGCAATCCGTTCAGTTGATGGGGAGTTGATTTTTGATTTGAAAAAGCAGGAGACGATCACCCGGTTGATGGTGGGTTTGTTGAATGCCCCTGCGCTTAATGGTTATTATCCTCCGCTTGTTACAGTGTCAGTTTCTGATGATGGAGTTGCGTATGAACAGGTTTCATCAGAGAATATCAATTCTAATCGAACAATGGGAACATGGTCTGTTTATCGTCCTGAATTAGTGTTTCCTCCTGTGCATGCACGGTTTGTGAAGCTGACCCTGAAGAATGCTGGTCCTGGTTCTAATCCGGATGAAGAAGGTGGGCAGAGTCAGATCATGATGGATGAGATTGGTATCTGGTAGTAACAGATTTATTTGCATCGTACCACCAAGACTAGCATGTATTCATGTTGGTCTTTTTTTTGTACAGATTTGTATTGTTTATGAAAATGCTCAAAACATTTTCAGTCACAAGGCGTTTAAAAAACAAGCAGTAAAATGCTAAAATATGAGTGGCTTGTTGGAGTGTTTTGGATGTTTTGCCTCGTAAAAGTTGTCCAAAGCTACAAAATTGAAGATTTTTATTAAAGTAATAACTTTCATCTTGTTCATTTTAAACAAAATCCATTTTGAGGAGTCGAAAGAAAATACTAATTTTGCACGCTAATTTTCTATATAGGAATGAGACAGTTAAAAATTACAAAGTCGATTACGAATCGCGAAAGTGCATCTCTTGATAAATACTTACAAGAGATTGGACGTGAAGATCTTATCACAGTGGAAGAAGAAGTTGAGTTGGCTCAACGAATCCGGAACGGGGACCGCATCGCCCTCGAAAAACTGACTCGCGCAAACCTACGTTTCGTTGTTTCTGTTGCAAAACAGTATCAAAATCAAGGTCTTAGCTTGCCTGACCTTATCAACGAAGGAAATCTTGGATTGATTAAAGCAGCCGAGAAGTTTGACGAAACCCGTGGATTCAAATTTATTTCCTATGCTGTATGGTGGATTCGTCAATCAATTTTGCAGGCTTTGGCTGAACAATCGCGTATTGTGCGCTTACCATTGAACCAGGTTGGTTCGTTGAACAAAATCAACAAAGCATTCTCTAAATTCGAGCAGGAAAACGAACGCCGCCCTTCACCAGAAGAACTGGCTGATGTATTAGACATCCCGGTTGACAAGATTGCAGATACAATGAAGGTTTCGGGTCGCCACATCTCTGTGGATGCTCCATTCGTAGAGGGTGAAGATAACAGTTTGTTGGATGTAATGGTAAACGACGATTCTCCTAATGCTGACCGTAGCTTAATCAACGAATCACTTTCAAAAGAAATTGAACGTGTATTGGCCTTCACACTTTCTGATCGTGAACGCGATATCGTGAAAAAATTCTTTGGTATCGGAGTGGCAGAAATGACACTGGAAGAAATTGGTGATGAGTTTGGTTTGACACGTGAACGTGTTCGTCAGATCAAGGAAAAAGCAATTCGCAAATTGCGTCCAAATGCCAAAAGCAAACTATTAAAAGGATTTTTGGGATAATCCATGTCTGCTTAAGCGACAAAGAATTACTCTTTGGAATAAAAGCAACTTCAAAAGGGTTGCTTTTTTTATGCAGTAAGGTGAGATGATGTGAGCTTCGAATAAAAAAAGCTGCCTGAAAATGATTCAGACAGCTTTCGTATTATAATGTAAACTGATTATGCCAGTTTCTTATCCAGATTGCGTTTGATGGCAGCCAGGAAGTCCTGTGTATTCAAATAGTCAGTGCGGCTGATTTTGTCGCCATGAACCAGGATCGCAAGGTCTTTGGTCATTTCGCCGGCCTCAACAGTTTCTACGCAAACTTCTTCCAGTTTTTTACAGAAGTTGATCAATGCATCGTTGCCATCCAGTTTGCCACGGTGAGCCAGCCCACGAGTCCATGCAAAAATAGATGCAATTGGGTTGGTGGATGTTTCTTTACCTTGTTGGTGTTGACGATAGTGACGGGTTACAGTTCCGTGAGCTGCTTCAGCTTCTACGGTTTTGCCATCAGGAGTCACCAATACAGATGACATCAATCCCAATGAGCCGAAGCCCTGAGCAACGGTATCTGATTGTACGTCGCCATCGTAGTTTTTGCAAGCCCATACAAAGCCGCCGTTCCATTTTAGCGCCGAAGCCACCATGTCGTCAATCAGGCGGTGCTCGTAAACGATGCCAGCTTCTTCGAATTTTGTTTTGAATTCAGTTTCGTACACTTCCTGGAAAATGTCTTTGAAACGTCCATCGTATGCCTTCAAAATGGTGTTTTTGGTAGACATGTACAATGGCCATTTTTTCTCAAGCGCAACCTGGAAAGATGAACGGGCAAATCCGTAGATCGATTCGTCGGTGTTGTACATCGAAAGTGCCACACCATCGCCCTTAAAGTTGAACACTTCCCATTCCTGCGTTTCGCCGGCTTCGTTAGTGAAGGTCATTTTTAGCTTACCTTTGCCTTTCAAAACTACATCTGTAGCTTTGTACTGATCGCCAAAAGCATGACGACCAATAACGATGGGTTGAGTCCAACCCGGAACAAGGCGGGGAACATTAGAACAAATGATAGGTTCGCGGAATACAGTACCACCAATGATGTTACGTAAAGTCCCGTTTGGAGATTTCCACATTTGTTTCAGATTGAATTCCTTTACACGTGCTTCGTCAGGAGTAATGGTCGCGCATTTGATACCTACGTTGTATTGGTTGATGGCATTGGCTGCATCGATGGTTACCTGATCGTTGGTAGCATCGCGGTTTTCCACTCCTAAATCGTAGTACTTGATATCCAGATCAAGATACGGAAGAATCAATTGCTCTTTGATAAACGACCAGATGATTCGGGTCATTTCGTCGCCGTCTAGTTCAACGACTGGGTTTGTTACTTTTATCTTTTGCATAAAAATCGGACCAAAGACAACAGTCAACGGACAAAAGTAGTTTTACAGAGGCAGATCTGAGTTTTACTATTGTCCGTTGTCAATTGTCATCTATTTTAATTTATCGTTTATTTAATGGTAAAAAAGGCTTTCTTTCGCCAACATTTTTGTAAGCAGGACGAATAATACGTTTGCTGGCAAAGTTCAATTCTTCGATGCGGTGAGCACACCAGCCGGTGATACGCGACATGGCAAAAAGTGGTGTGTAAACTTCAGTTGGAAGTCCCATCGCTTCGTACACAAAGCCGGAATAGAAATCGACATTGGTACAAACCTGTTTGTTGATGCCAGCACCTTTGAAGGTCATGAATGCATTTACAGCTCTTTCGTCGAGCAATTGAAGGAAAGCAAATTCTTTTTCCAAGCCTTTTTCTTCAGCCAGTTTGCGTGCCATTTCTTTCAGTAGCAATGAGCGAGGATCGGAAACTGTATATACTGCGTGACCGATACCATAAATCAGACCTGTTTTGTTGTATGCTTCTTTGTTGAGCATTTTTTTCAGGTAGGAATCAATTTCTTTTACATCGTCCCAGTTTTTGATGGCTGTTTTCAGGTGTTCAAACATCTGATTTACCTTGATGTTTGCTCCCCCGTGAAGTGGTCCTTTCAATGATCCGATACCCGCAGCAATAGCCGAGTAAGTGTCCGTCAAAGTAGAGCTGGTTACACGTACCGAGAAGGTTGAGTTGTTACCACCACCGTGTTCGGCATGCAGTACCAGGCAAAGGTCAAGCAATTTCACATCCAAATCAGTGTATTTGTTCGGGCCTTTGATCATGTACAGGAAGTTTTCTGCCATCGAAGCCGCCTGTTTTGGGTGGTGGATGTGCAGCGATTGTCCTTGCTGGCTGTGACGCAAAATATTATACGCATAAGCAATGATCGTTGGGAATTTCGAGATCAAATCAATCGATTGGCGAATCAGGTTGTCGCGTGAAATGTCATCAGCATTTTTATCGAAAGTGTACATGCCTAAAACAGTACGTGCAAGGATATTCATAATATCCATGCCTTCCATATCGATGATATTCATCTTGAGTTTTTGCTCCAGAGGCATCGATTCGTTCAGGATGGTCGAGAATTGAGCCAGTTCTTCGCTGTCGGGTAGATAGCCGGAAAGCAATAGAAACGCAGTTTCTTCAAAACCAAGACGGTCTTCTTCCTGCAGTCCGTGTACCAGGTCGTCTACATCGATTCCGCGGTAAAACAATTTTCCGGGAATCGCTTTCAGTCCACCTTCGGGCAAACGTTCGTAACCGACAACATCCCCAACTTTGGTTAAACCTGCAACAACACCAGAATGATCCTCATTACGTAAACCACGTTTCACGTTGTATTGAGTAAACAGTTCTTTGTCGATACGACTTGTAGATTTAATAGTTTCTGATAGTTTGTAAATCAGAAAATCTTTTTCGTTTGCCATTGTGATTCTATATTTTTAAGCGTTATTTATTCTTGTTATTCAACCTTACTTTGCCAATCCATTCAAAGCGCTTCCTGATTTGAACCAACTGATCTGCGCATCATTATAAGTATGAACAGCTTCAAATTGTTCAGTGGTGCCATCGGCGTGAGTAAGAACGATGGTCAGGTTTTTGCCCGGAGCGAATTCAGTTAATCCAATGATGCTGATTTTGTCGTTTTCGCGCACTTTGTCGTAGTCGTTTTTATCTGCGAAAGTCAATGCCAGCATTCCCTGTTTTTTCAGGTTGGTTTCGTGAATACGTGCAAATGATTTTACCAAGATTGCTTTCACATTCAGGTGACGGGGTTCCATAGCAGCATGTTCGCGGCTGGAGCCTTCACCATAATTCTCTTCAGCTACTACTACCGAGCCAATGCCCTGAGCTTTGAATTTGCGTGCCAATGCAGGAACGGCAATGTATTCGCCGGTAGCTACATCCAGTACGCAGTTGGTTTTATCGTTGAAGGTGTTTACAGCACCGATCAGCATGTTGTCAGAAATATTGTCCAGGTGACCACGGAATTTCAACCATGGGCCAGCCATTGAAATATGGTCGGTGGTACATTTACCTTTTACCTTGATTAACAAAGGTTGTTCGATATAATCGTTGCCATCCCATGCCTGGAAAGCTTCCAGTTTTTGAAGGCGTTTTGATTCAGGGTTGATGTTGACAACTACAGCGCTACCGTCTTCAACTGGCGCAATATAGCCGGCATCTTCTACGGCATATCCTTTTACCGGTAATTCATATCCTTTTGGTTCAGCCAGTTTTACCTGTTCGCCTTTGTCGTTGGTTAGGGTATCTTTCATTGGGTTGAAAGTCAAATCGCCGGCAATGGTCAATGCAGATACAATTTCTGGAGAACCGATGAAAATATGTGTATTTGGATTACCATCAGCACGTTTGGCAAAGTTGCGGTTGAACGAAGTGATGATAGAGTTTGGACGTTCAGGAACATCGATATCGCGTTTCCACTGACCGATGCAAGGTCCACAAGCATTGGCCATTACCACGCCGCCTACCGATTCGAATTCAGCAATCACACCATCACGTTCGGCAGTGTAACGAACCTGTTCCGAGCCCGGATTGATGATAAACTGTGCAGCAACAGTTAAACCATCTTCTTTGGCTTTGCTCACGATAGAAGCTGCACGGGTCAAATCTTCGTAAGAAGAGTTGGTACATGAACCAATCAAACCTGCTTCCATTTTTTGAGGATAGCCTTTTTCTTTTACGATAGCCGCAAATTCAGAAATAGGATAAGCCAAATCCGGCGTGAAAGGACCATTTACATAAGGTTCTAGTTCGCTCAGATTGATTTCGATGATGCGATCGTAATATTGTTCAGGGTTGGCAATTACCTCAGGGTCGGCTTGCAGGTGAGCGGCATTTTTCTGCGCCAGTTTAGCGATAGAAGCGCGGCCTGTAGCTTCGAGGTAAGCTGCCGATTTTTCGTCGAAAGGAAATACAGAAGTCGTTGCACCTACTTCAGCACCCATGTTGCAAATGGTACCTTTACCGGTAGCAGATAGCGAAGCAGTTCCTTCGCCGAAATATTCGATAATAGCATTGGTTCCTCCTTTTACAGTCAGGATACCTGCCAGTTTTAAGATCACATCTTTAGGAGAAGCCCAGCCTGAAAGTTTACCGGTGAGTTTTACACCAATCAGTTTTGGCATTTTTAGTTCCCACGGCATTCCTGCCATTACGTCCACAGCATCGGCACCACCTACACCAATGGCAATCATACCCAAACCACCTGCATTTACGGTGTGGGAGTCGGTACCTACCATCATTCCGCCGGGGAAAGCATAGTTTTCCAACACTACCTGGTGAATGATACCCGCACCCGGTTTCCAGAAGCCAATGCCGAATTTATTAGAAACAGCGCTCAGGAAGTCGTACACTTCGCGGTTGGTTTCGTTGGCAGATGTTAAGTCGGTAGAAGCGCCTGCATAGGCCTGAATCAGGTGATCGCAGTGAACGGTGGATGGCACAGCCACTTTTTTGCGGCCCGAATTCATTAATTGTAATAAAGCCATTTGAGCAGTGGCATCCTGCATAGCTACACGGTCGGGAGAGAAATTTACGTAATCAACAGCACGTTCGTAATTTTTCAGCGCTTCACCTTCGGCAAGGTGCGAAAAAAGAATTTTTTCAGTCAAAGTAAGAGGACGTTGTAACTTGTTCTTAATCTCACTAATTTTTTCGGGTAGCGAAGCGTATACTCGCTGAATCATTTCTTCATCAAAAACCATAATTTCTGTATTTATAATCAATTTGTAACTATTTTACCCACAAATATAATAAAAAATAAGTGAGCAGGGAGGTTTGAAATCTCAAATTCTACCTTTGGAAACAATTAAAATATACAGAATGTTCACACTATATTCAAAATAATATGGCCTAAATGGCTGTTTTTGTCCTAAAATGACATTTTTTCTTTAGTAGTGTGTATAAAAATGCAATAATATATAGATAATAATTATAGCGTCAATGAAAAATTCTATATTATTTTATCCAGGTAAGGCGATGCCAAATACTTTCGAGAGGGCCTTGTTTGTGATTTTTCATCCACCAATGGCAGAAAATTCCCTGTAGAATTGCTAATGCTATTCCGATCAATAAGCAGTAGCTGGCACCTGTATATTTATACATGCCCAGCCCAAATCCGCAGTATATCACGGAGCCGGCGATTGATTGCATAATGTAGTTGGACATGCTCATTTTGCCCATCACAGTGAACGGATTGAGAATTTTTTGTACGGTTGGCTGCTGAAACAAAAGCACAAAGGATGATACCAAAATCAGCATAAAACTGAAATTGTACCAGGTGGTGACCATTGTGCCCAATGGTCGGTGGATGGCCATTGAAGGTATCCATGACGGAATATTCGTTTTCAGTATATACAACGGGATGGCCAGAAGGCCGGATAGAATCAGTGTGCGGGTCCAGAATCGGGTATTGTATGTGTTGGTTTGAAAGAGTTGTTTGCGGCCGGCCAGCATGCCCAGCATAAATAAGGACGACGTTTGGAAAACGCGCCCGGCTTCCCAGCTCCAGATTACAACTGCTGTTTTGCCATTGGTGAAGTTGCCCAGCATGGTGTCTATAAATGAAGTTCCTTCGATATAAGCGCCTGCTTTGCCGAAATACGACCAGGAAAGCGGATTGGCTAGTTTTACGGCAGGATGTTGAAGTCCCCACAGCAGGTTGTACCATTCAAATGGTTGTAGCATTAGTATGGTTGCAATGGCTAGCACTGCTTTGTTGCTGAGTTTGGCTACGGGTAGGAGGGTAAATCCGAGGACGGCATAGATGGTCAGGATGTCGCCTTCGTAAAAGAAGGAATTGAATAGCCCGAAAAGAAAAAGCAGCACGAGCCGCCAGGCAAAGCGTCCTCTGAAATCTTTGCCTTTTTGTGCCTGATTGTCGCTCTGGATAAAGAAGGTGAGGCCAAAAAGCAGTGCGAAGATGGCATATGATTTTCCGCTAAAGAGAAAAAATGTAGTATTCCATACTATTTTATCCATTACCTTCATCCATTCGGGCAGTTGCTTGGGGAAGTAGAGATAATCAAAATGTTCGAGATTGTGAACAAGTAATATGCTAACGATGGCAAAGCCTCTGAGGGCATCTACCACCAGCAGGCGGGTGCGGGATGATTGATTCATATGTGTGAATAATAGATTTTAATGATTTGTAAAATTAGGGATAATTCGAAGAAATGAGGAGGATGAAAAGTTTCAATTTAGCGTATTATTTGATTAAAAGTTAGTTGCTTAAGACCAAAATGCAGATTATATCCATAATACTGTGTAGGTATCAGCTTGCGAATTTGTCATTTCAGATTGGTTTTTCGCCGTTTCGGTATCTCATTAATATGTACTGAATTGCGGGTTATCTAATTTTGTATCCAGAAAAGTAATACATTTTTAAGGTATAGATATGAAACGAGCACGACAACTAACGTTGACTATAAAGGAAGCGTTGATGTGCGAGTTGCATCTGACAAATTAAAAGAAATAAATTATAAACAGATGAAACAAGGATTGCTGATGTTGACGATAGGGTTGATGAGTGCATCGATGACTTTTGGTCAGAGTGCTCAGCCGATGAAACTGTCGTTGAAAGATTGTGTGAAACAGGCGGTGGAGAAAAACGTAAACGTGCGCACTGCTCAACTGGACAAGGAAAAGGGCGAAGCTAAGAAACAGGAAGCCAATGCTTCGTTGTACCCTAAGCTGAATCTGGACATGAATGTGACTGACAATGTGGCACTGCCTACTACTGTGTTGCCTCCTGAATTTGGAGCTTTGGCTGGTAAACCTGGTGTAGCAATGCCGGTGCAAATGGGTAGTCAGTACATTGCATCGGCCATGCTGAAGTTGACACAGGTGCTATACAATCAGACTGCACTGACAGCATTGAAACTTGCCAAAAGTGCGGATGATATTAATAACCTGAGTATTCGGAAAAGCAAGGAAGAGATAGGCGTGCAGGTGGCGAAGATGTATGCATTGGCACTGACGACTATGGAGCAGCAAAAGCTGGTGCAGGGGAATATCGACCGTATGGAGAAGCAGCAAAAGATTACTAAAGTGACAGTGGAGAATGGCGTTGGGAAACAAATTGATCTGGATCGTGTGAATGTGAATCTGGAGAATATGTACACGCAGCTAAGCAATACCAATGCAGCTATCGAGCAGCAGATGAATACGATTAAATATATGTTGGCCATTCCGCTGGATACGCCCATTGAACTTACCGATACTATTGGAACTGACTTATTGGCCAATCAACCGGTGCTGATCAATGATTTTTCGGGCAATGTAAATGTTCGGTTGCTGGAGTCGCAAAAAGATTTGAATGCTTTGAATAAAAAGTTTATCAATGCCGGATATGTGCCAACCCTTTCGCTTTCGGCGCAGGCAGCATATCAGGGATTGCAAAATGATTTCAATACCTATTTCAAAAAGAATGGTGATAATAAATGGTACCCCAATGCCAACTTTACGGTAGCGCTATCGGTGCCGGTGTTTGATGGTTTTGAGAAACGTGCCAAGGCCCGTCAGGCGGAGATGGATTATCGCAAGTCGGCTCTTTCGCTTGAAAATACGAAGGAGGCTTTGAGTCTGGATTACCGCAATGCATTGAATACGTACAGCAACAATAAAATTACAGTCGATCGACAGAAACAAAATTTGCAACTGGCCGATAAAGTATATCGCGAAACTACTTTGAAGATGAAAGAAGGGATGGCTACGATGAGCAGTTTGCTACAGGACGAAACCAGTCTGAGCAATGCGCAAGCCAATTATCTGACTGCGTTGTACAACTTTAAAGAGTCGGAGCTCAAAATCATGTCGCTGAATGGCGAAATCAATCGGTTGATTGAGTAAGTGATAACTACAGCAGGCCAGGATAATCCGAAGATGTAAAAAGATTTATTGCGAGCAGGCCAGGATAATTCGCAGATGTGAAAAGATTTATTGTTAGCAGGCTAGAATATCCGAAGATGTGAAAAGATATATTGTTGGCAGGCTAGGATATTTCGAAGATGTGAAAAGATTTATTGTTAGCAGGCTAGGATATCCGAAGATGTGAAAAGATTTATTGCAAGCAGGCATCGACAATCCGAAGATGTAAAAAGAATTATTGTTGGCAGGCTATGAATATCCGAAGATGAGTAAAAATAAATTATTAGAAGGCTTAGCATATCCAAAAGCATAATTAGAAAAAACATTATCAGGCATTATTTCTCCTGAGGACTAAAAAGATAAATATCAGATTGTAACAAATAAAACATTGGATGCATAAAACAAACCCATAGCGAGGACGGATATTGCAGACAATGATGAAGATAAAAATCAAGATAAAGAATATAATAAAGGTATGAAAAAGACAACCGTAATTGTTAGTGTAATTGGAGTGTTATTGGTAGGTGCCATTGCATTTACCCTGGCTTCGAATAAAAAAGTGCTGGATAGCCGTAAGCAGGTTTCGAACACACAGGCCGAGGTGGCTGTAAGTACAGCAACGGTAGAAGAAAAAACAGCGGGAACCAAACTGAATTTGGTAGGAACGACCAATGCCGCCAAAGAAGTGAGCATTGCTTCGGAAAGTTCGGGCAAAATTGTTCAGGTGAATTTTAAAACAGGCGATTTTGTGCAGAAAGGGAAAGTATTGGCTAAGATAGACGATACTTATAAGAAACTGGCTTATGATAATGCCAGGCTCTCTTATGATAAATGCAAAGATGATTTGCAGCGCTATACCCAGTTACGCAAAGGCGATGCTGTGACCGAAACGCAACTTCGCGATATTCGGATGGCGTATGATAATGCAGTGATACAGTTGGCCAACGCTAAAAAACAATGGGACGACACGCGTATTGTAGCGCCTTTCAGTGGTTATATTACGGCTCAGAATACTGAGTTGGGAGCTTACGTGAATGCGGGAACTGCTGTGGCGTATATTGCGGACATTGCTAATTTGAAAGTGTTGGTTGAAGTGACTGAGACGAATGCTTATCAATTGAAAGAAGGCCAATCGGTAAAGATTTCTTCGGATGTAATGCCGGATAAAAACTACAGCGGACGAATTGCGACCATCAATGCGAAAGCAAGTGCGTCACACACGTATCAGGTGGAAATACAAATTGCCAATAATGGCAAAGAAAAACTGAAAGCAGGCACCTACGTGAATGTGGGGATCGAAATGGGTAAAAGCACAGAAGCCTTGATGATTCCGCGCGATGCCATTGTGAGCAGTGTGAAAGATCCATCGGTGTATGTAGTGCGTCAGGGCAAAGCATATTTGACCAAAATTGATGTGGGACGTAGCTTCGAATCGGAACTGGAAGTGTTGGGAGGAGTTGCTTTGGGCGATCGCGTTGTGACGAGTGGTCAGATTAACCTGAGCGACGGCTCAAACGTAAAGATGATCAACTAATACAAGTTTTTTTGCAACTAATAGATTAAACAATGAATATAGTTGAAGGCTCAATAAAACGTCCCCTGATAATTGGCGTGTTGTTTACACTGCTGGCATTGGGTGGATTGATATCGTTCAGCATGCTGAACCTGAATTTGTACCCGAAGTTTGAATTGCCGATTCTTACGATTCAAACTATTTACCCGGGTGCAGGTGCGTCGGAGGTAGAAACTTCGTTGACCAAGAAAATAGAAGATGCTATTTCGGGCATCGAAAACCTGAAGAACATCAATTCTACTTCGCGCGAAGGCGTTTCTATCGTAGCGGTAGAGTTGAATGCCGGAACGGATGCCAACCTGGCTTTGCAGGATGCTCAGCGCAAAATTGCGGCTATCCGTGCTACTTTGCCGAAGGATATAAAAGATCCGTCGATCACTAAGCTGGCGCTGGACGAAGCTCCGATTTTGAATATTGCGGCTTCGTCGCAAATGCCGGAAACGCAGTTTTATAAATTGATTACCGATCGTTTGCAACCGCGCTTATCAAAATTGCAGGGGGTGGGTTCGGTAAAAATTACCGGAGGAAAAGAACGTCAGATCAAGGTAAATATTGATGCAGAGAAGCTCAAGAATTACCATTTATCAGTGTTGCAGGTATTGCAGGCCATTCAATCTTCCAATGTGGAGATACCTGCCGGAAATGTGGAGAACCGTCAGTCGGTTTATTCGGTACGTTTGACGGCTAAGTACGCCAGTCTGGAAGAGTTGCGCAACACTACTGTTACCACGAGCGCCACCGGAGCTATTATTAAGGTAGCCGATGTGGCCGAAGTGCAGGACGGTATTGCGGAGCAAAAGGTAATCAACCGCATTAATGGTAGCGATGCCATCGGGTTGTCCATCCAGAAACAAAGTGATGCCAACGCGGTGAATGTAGCCGACCTGGTGAAAGAAGAGTTGAAGAAAGTGGAAGAAGAGTATGCTTCCAATCATGTGAAGTTTACCATCGCTACCGATGATTCTGTCTTTACCCGTGCATCAGCCGATGGAGTGGTGGAAGATCTTATTCTCGCTATTTTTATTGTAGCCATCGTTTGTTTTATTTTCCTTCACAACCTGCGTAGTGCGCTTATCGTTATGGTGGCGGTGCCGCTCTCTATTATTCCTGCCTTTATCGGTATGTATATTTTGGGCTACTCGCTGAACATGATGTCCTTGATGGCACTTTCGCTGGTGGTAGGTATTTTGGTGGACGACTCCATTGTGGTAATTGAGAACATGTTTAGCCATATGGAAAAGGGCAAAACCCGCTATCATGCCGCTGTGGATGGTGCTAAGCAAATCATGTTCACTGCGCTGGCCATCACGCTGGTAATTGTGGTGGTGTTTATGCCAATGGCCTTCGGAAATAGTTTGATCAGTAATGTATTGAAAGAATTTTCTATTCCAATTGTGATCGCAACATTAAGTAGTTTGGTGGTGTCGTTTACGGTAACTCCGTTGTTGATGTCGAAGTTTGGAACGCTGCCCGAAGAAAACCGCACTACGCTTGCCGGACGTTTTTCTATCGCCATTGAATCTGCTTTTAATGCCGTGCAGAATTTTTATACCAATACGCTTACGGTTGCTTTGCGTCATAAAGTTTCTATTATGGTAATGACCATCGTGTTGTTCTTTGCTTCGTTTGCGTTATTTCCTGCCGGACTGATTGGGTTTGCATTTATGGCCGATAGTGATAAAGGAGAATTTAGCGTGACGCTGGATATGAATCCGCAGGTAACCGTGCAGCAAAATAATATGACCACGATGGATGTAGAGAAGATCATTCGTCAAACTCCTGAGGTGGTAAATATTTATACTAATGTAGGTAGCAGCAAAACGGGAAACAAAAATAATAGTACAGAGATTACCGTTAAACTGAAAGATAAGGAAGATCGTAAACGCGGCGTAGAAGCTTGTGCACAGGAAGTGAAAGCAAACATTCTGAAAAGCGTACCCGGTGTGCGTGTTACTATCAATCTTTCCACAGGCTCTACCAGTGCTGAACCGATTCAGCTGATTGTGCAGGGAGCCGATTACGGTCAGGTAGAGCAAACTGCGAATATGATGCTGGCCATGGCTAAGAAAGTGCCGGGAACTTCGGATGTGAAATTATCGATCGACGATCCTCGTCAGGAGCTAAAGATAAAACTGAACCGCGACAAAATGGCGAGCTTAGGTTTATCTGCAAGCGATGTGGGCAATACGCTCCGCGTAGGATTGAACGGGAACGACGATTCGAAATTCACCGAAAACAATTTTGAATACAATATTCGTATCGGAGTGGATAATTTTGATCGTACCAACAAAGAAGATGTTTCGAAGCTAACCGTGATTAATAAGCGTGGCGAACAAATTGAATTGAAACAGTTTGCTGATATTAGCTATGGTTTAGGAGCTTCGGGTCTGGAACGTACCAACCGTATTTCGTCCATTACGCTGAAATCGAACGTGGTGGGTCGTCCTTCGGGAACGGTAGGTTCGGAAATTGAGGCTGCTTATGCAGGCAAATTGCCCGACGGAATTACCATCAAACGTGGGGGAGCTATGGCTCAGCAGGATTCTGCTTTCGGCACACTCGGATTTTCGTTCCTTGCCGCTATCGTGCTTATCTATTTGATCATGGTGGTGTTGTATAATTCGATGACCGATCCGCTGATTGTATTGTTCTCTATTCCATTGTCGCTGATCGGAGCCTTCCTGGCACTGGCCATGTCGATGAATAACCTCACTATTTTCAGTATCATTGGTTTGATTGTGCTCATTGGCTTGGTGGCCAAGAATGCGATTCTGCTTGTGGATTTTGCTAACCAGATGAAGAATGAACGCGGCTACAGCACTTATGATGCGCTGATCGAAGCCGGCAAAGAGCGTCTTCGTCCTATTCTGATGACCACTTTTGCCATGATCTTCGGTATGTTGCCTATTGCATTGGCCAGTGGTAATGGTGCGGAAACCAAAAACGGTATGGCCTGGGTTATTATTGGTGGTCTTACCAGTTCGATGATTCTTACACTGGTGGTAGTGCCGGTGGTGTATTATATATTCGACCGCTTAGGAGCAAAACGACGGTCGTTGGGTCGCCGACGCCTGAAGCGAAAAGCCCAAGCTCGTCAATTGCAAACCGCTTAAGTACTTTTTTCAATGAGAAAACGACCGTGTTTGCAGCATGGTCGTTTTTTTTATACTTTTAGCACCTAAAATAATTTCAATATGCAGGACGTATGTTTT
>JBJOOU010000308.1:0-71496 GCA_046051105.1 Bacteroidota bacterium | reverse complement strand
CAGTGCCAAACAGCACTTTATTTCAGCAGTTCAGCAAATTGCTTCATCCCCTCGCTTGCACCTTTGGATATTACGGTAACACCAGATCGTGAAACTGACACCTCATTGGGATCAATCAGGTACACTGGCACGCCATTGCGAACATAATTGATGAGTCCCGCCGCAGGATACACATTCAACGAAGTACCAATAATTAAAAAGACATCCGCCTGCTCCACAATGGGTATTGCATTCTCTATTTCGGGCACAGCTTCGCCAAACCACACAATATGAGGGCGCAACTGATACCCTTTCGGACATTTATCACCGATGTGGGTTTCGTAATTATCTTTTGTCAGAGTATATACATCTTCGTTTATGCCGGTTGAGCGAACTTTCATCAACTCGCCATGCAAATGGAGAATATGGGTACTTCCGGCACGCTCGTGCAGATCATCTACATTCTGAGTAATGATATGAACATCGAATCGACCTTCCAATGCAGCCAGCAAATGGTGCGCCTCATTGGGTACAACTTCGAAAAGCTGCTTTCTACGTTGATTATAGAACTCAAGCACCAAAGCCGGATTCCTACGCCAGGCATCAGGCGTTGCTACATCATCAATTTTATACTTTTCCCACAATCCTCCGGAATCACGAAAAGTACTTATTCCACTTTCGGCACTCATACCAGCACCGGATAAAACAACCAGTTTCTTCATATTATTTAAAATTATACAGTGCAAAGTTAAGCAAAAATATATTTTTCTTACCTTTGTCTAGAATAAAATTATACGTTAAATCAACGGGTAAAAGATAAGGAATATCAGCCAAAGAAAACAATTTTCTGATTTTCAGAGTTTAAGTTTAAATTACAATTTACACACGATGGAAAACAGAAGTGAAACTTATTTCGAAAAACTTTCTTTTATAGGAGCGTCAGTACACGATATGTTATCGGAGAAAAATGGTTCAGCAAAGGGATTTGAGAAAATAGCCACCTATATCAAGACCAAAGAACAGGCGCAAAAACTACTTGATATTGGCTGTGGCACAGGACGTTTACTAAAAGAACTACAAAAACAACTGCCTGAAAAAGCATTCTTTGGGATTGACATTTCCAGATCCATGATCCACAAGGCAAGGAAACGACTCAACCAATCGGTCACTTTATCAGTGCAATCGATAGAGCAAACCCAATTCAGCGACAATGAATTTGATCTGATTATTGGTACGTCCGGCTTATATTGCTGGAATCGTCCGGTGAAAGGATTGAATGAGATCTATCGAATATTACAACCGGGCAAGACAGCTTATCTGTACGAAACGATTCAGGAATACGACCCGGAGATTATCAATATCAATCTACAAAACAACCTGGTAGATGCAGGATTGTTTCGATGGTTTTTATCACCTTTGTATTTAAAAAAGCAACTAAAACAATCGTATAAAAAAGACGAATACATCCAACTGATTGAACAATCGGACTTTAAATCAAACTACAGCATTGAAAATGAAGTGCTGGGAAGTTTACCTATATATATAAGGATAGAACTGACGAAAAAATAATGTTATGACTCTAAAAGCCTGCTCCGAAGAGCAATTGCCCGAAATACTGGAGATTTACAACCATGCGATAGTGCATACCACTGCACTGTATGATTACAAAACCCGCAACATGGAGACAATGAATACCTGGTACGCCGACAAACTGGCTCACAATCATCCCATCATTGGCGCTTTTGATAATGACGGCACGTTATTGGGATTTGCCACATTCGGGATGTATCGGGTGCGGCCCGCTTATAAATACACTATTGAGCATTCGGTATACGTGCGACATGACAAGCGTGGGCATGGTACCGGCAAAACACTGCTAAAAGCAATTATTCAAAAAGCGGAAGAACAAAATTACCACGTAATGGTGGGCGTGATAGATACTGAAAATGAAATAAGCAGGCGGTTACACGAAGCCGAAGGGTTTGAGCTTAATGGCATTTGGAAAGAAGTTGGTTATAAATTCGGTAAATGGTTGGACGCCGCCTACTACCAACTGATACTTAAAACTCCTGAAAGACCAACAGAAGATTAGATATAAACTTTAATTTTGTAGTACAAAGCAAAAACAACACACAATGGATTGGAAAGACAAACTCAACTCACTGAAAACCGACTTGCCCGAAGGAAAAGAAATTCAGGCAGCAGAGCCGGTGGATACAACACCTAAAAAACAAAAAGAACCATTGCGCGTAGAACTCGACAAACGTAATGGCAAACCAGCTACGCTGATTACCGAATTTCAGGGTAGTGATGATGAACTGAAAGAGCTGGCCAAAACACTGAAAGTAAAATGTGGTGTGGGTGGCTCGTCGCGCGATGGCGAAATTCTGATTCAGGGCGATGTTCGCGTAAAAGTAGCCGAGCTTTTGCTGGGCATGGGTTTCAAAGTAAAAAAGATCAACTTTAAATAAGCAACATGCTCAATATCTATCGTGCTTCGGCTGGTTCGGGAAAAACATATCGCCTCACGCAGGACTATATCCATTTATTGTTCGACCCCAACAGAGAGCGGGCTCATCGTCGGATTTTGGCTGTGACTTTCACCAACAAAGCTACCGACGAGATGAAAACCCGTATCCTGAAAGAGCTTCACGCACTGGCACAAGGGCAAAAATCGGATTACCGCGGGGGGCTGATGAAAGCCTACAACCTGTCGGAAGAAGCAGTAGATGTTCGGGCAAAGAAAATCCTCACCACCATTCTCCACGATTATTCGTCCTTTTCCATCAGCACTATCGACCGTTTTTTTCAGCAGGTGATCCGTTCGTTTGCGCGGGATATTGGTGTGCATGGTGGCTACAACCTGGAGCTCGACAACAGTCAGACTTTGGAGCAATCGGTGGATAACTTATTTCTGGATCTGGGCAAGGACGAGAACAAACAGTTGCTGCAGTGGCTGACCAGCTATGCAGAAGAACGCGTGGAGCAATCGGAAAACTGGAACATGCGGGGCAATATCATGGATTTAGGCAACGAGATTTTCAAAGAAAGTTATCAACATAAAGCCGAAGACACCAACAAGAAATTGCATGAGCGTGAGTTTTTGAGCAACTACCGAAAGAATCTGCGCATCATCAAAAATGATTTTGAGGACAAAGTAAAAAAAACGGCATCGGAAGGGTTGAGCATCATGGCTCGAAATGGTTTGAAACACGAAGATTTTTCGTACAAAACCACCCAAACGCTGGACAAGTTACTAAAAGGGAAACTGGAAGTGAGTGCCCGCTTCAAAGCCATGGCAGATGCGGCCGAAAATTGCTATACAAAAAAAGCCCCGCAAGACATCAAAGCATCCATCGAAACAGCTTATGCAAACGGGCTGCAAACTTGTTTCCGTCAAATCATTGATTTACTTACTGTAGATATCGTCAAATACAATTCGGCAGTGATGGTGCTCAAACACATCAATACACTGGGAATTCTTTCGGATTTGGCTGTACAAATCAAGAAGCTGACCGACGAGCAAAACACCATGCTGATTTCTGATTCCAATATGCTCCTCAACCGCATTATCGACAATAGCGACACCCCTTTTGTGTACGAAAAGACGGGCGTTCACATCGATAATTACATGATTGATGAGTTTCAGGACACATCGGTATTGCAGTGGAAAAACTTTCACCCGTTGATGGAGAATAGTTTATCGGCAGGCAAATTCAATCTGGTGGTGGGCGATGTAAAACAAAGTATTTACCGCTGGAGAAACTCCGACTGGAAATTGCTGGACGAAAAAATCATGCAGACTTTCCGTCCGGAGCAACTTCACGAAGAAAACCTGGACACCAATTGGCGAAGCGACAAAAACATTATCGACTTCAACAATTCCTTTTTCCGCCGGGCCGCCATCACGCTTCAGCAAAAACTCAACGAAACACTGACAGACATACTTCCTGTATATCCGTCTCTTGAACCGCTTACCAAAAAAATTGAACATGCTTATGCCAATATTTATCAGCATGTATCACCCAAAGCCGGCACAGGGCGTGTCGAATTCCGGTTTATCGAAGCTGACGAAAACGAGGATGGATGGAAGGCTGAAAGTCTCGATCGCTTACCCGGAATACTTGAAGACCTCCAACAAAGAGGCTATCTTCCAGCCGACATTGCCATCCTGGTACGCAAAAATCAGGAGGAACAGGACGTCATACACAAATTACTGACACATAAGAACTCTCCGGAAGCTAAACCCAATGTATGCTATGACATACTGGGGAACGAAGGATTGTTGGTTGGGGCGGCTGCTTCGGTGCGATTTATTTTGGGCATCATGCAGTTATTCGTCAATCCCGAAGATAGCATACAGCAAACCATAGTCAACTACGAGTATGCCCGAGGACGAAAAGGCTTGCCCGAAAACGAAGCACTCAATATCTGTTTTTCGCCCGACCAGCCCGACTCTGCGAGCTATTCTCATTTGTTTAGCACCGAAGAAAACGAACGACTGAGCCACTTGCAGCACAGTTCGTTGTTTGACATGGTGGAAGAAATTATCAGCCTGTTCGAAGTAGGCAGTTGGCACAACGAAGCGGTGTTTGTACAAGCATTTCAGGATGTGGTATTTCGCTACACCACCGGCAAAACCGCCGACCTGAACAGTTTTTTGAACTGGTGGAAAAAGAGCGGTCACAAGCAATGCATTTCCACGCCCGACAACCAAAGCGCCATGCGCATTATGACGGTGCACAAATCAAAAGGGCTGGATTTCAAAGTGGTTATTATGCCCTTTTGCGACTGGAAACTGGACAGTAACATGCGTAACATTCTATGGTGCGAGCCCAAGGAAGCACCATTCAATGAGTTGCCATTACTCCCAATTGAATATACATCGAAGCTCGGTCAATCTATTTTTGCTGAACATTATTTCGATGAACAAATGCATTTGTTTATCGACAGCCTGAACATTGCTTACGTAGCTTTCACCCGTGCCAAACACGAATTGATTTGCCTCGCGCCAGCTCCCAAAAAGGAAGTAGACGGACTGGATAAAATCAACTCACTTGCCACGCTACTCACGGCATGTTTTAGCGTAGAAACTCCATCGCTCGACACGGAAATCATTCCTCTGTCCGATAAATATCAGGCTGAAGAGCGAGTGTTCGAACTCGGCACACCTACAATTCCTGTAAATAAACCGGGTGATTCTGACTTCAGCAACGAAAAAGTTAGCCATTACCCTTCGGTAAAAAGCACCGATCGATTACGGGTTCGTCATCAAAGTCTGGACTTTTTACTCGAAAATCAGGAATTGACCGACAGCAAACTCAACTACGGACTGATTATGCACGACATTCTGAAAGAGATAAAGTCGAAGGCTGATCAGCCCAAAGCCATTGACGCCATGGTGCGCGAAGGCCGGATTGACAACGAGAAAGACCGGAAAACAATCGAAGCTGAGTTTGATAAATTCTGGAAACTCCCGCTGGTCGAAGACTGGTTTGCTCCGGACATGCGGGTATTGAACGAAACAACCATACTTACGCCCGGTGGAGGTCAGTATCGCCCCGACCGCGTTATTTTCAGAGAAAATGAAGCCACCGTGATTGACTATAAATTTGGAGATGCAGAAAAAACAAGCTACCTCAAACAGGTAAAACAGTACATGAATCTGATCGCAGAAATGGGATATGAAGTAAACGGATATCTGTGTTATGTGAGTATAGGCAAAATTATCGAAGTAGATTAAAGCTAAGTTCTTTGGCACTTAAAAGTCCAAAGGGCTTTGCTATTTCTTGTCGAAAATACTATCCATCGTGCATTTTCTCCATCTGATAGATATTCAACCAAAGATCATTCACTTTGAAATTACAGACGATCCATCTTGAAATTACGTAGACCAATATCTTCTATTTCTACAAATTACGACTTTCCTAACATTCATCGGGATAATTTTCACGCTAATCATTGCTCAGAAGAAAAATAAACAGATTCTCTTGCGCAAAAAGTTCTTTCCATTTATTATGAGTATTTTTGTGTATAATTTTCACTGACACTTTTATGCGTACAATATATACAGCTCTGCTGCTACTTTTGGTTTTTATTAAAGGCTTTGCAACAACGCCACTAGAAGATTTCACCCAAAATCAATTACTTAAGAATGCCAATGTAAGTTTGCTCGTAAAAGACCTGGCTACTGGTGAAGTAATCAGCAACTACCGACCCAACAGCGTGGCCACTCCGGCATCAACCATGAAAGTGGTTACCACTGCCACTATACTGGAACTTTTGGGTCCCGATTACCGATTTGAAACAAGATTATATACCGATGCGAAAATCACATCAGACAGTATTCTGAATGGCAACCTCTACATACGAGGTGGTGGCGACCCAACATTAGGTTCGGACAAGGCGGGCGAGAAAGATTTTTTCCCGAAATGGATCGACGCAATCAAAAAAGCAGGTATAAAATCCATCGTTGGACGCATTATTGCCGACGAAAGTATTTTTGAATCGCAGGTGATCAACCCGAAATGGACATGGGAAGACATGGGCAACTACTATGCGCCGGGCATACACGGCATCTCTTATCTCGACAATACTTACAGAATGTACTTCAAATCGGGCGCAATCGGCACCACACCTGAAATAATCAGAACAGAACCTGAGATACCCGGCTTAGGCATGGACAATCATTTGAAAAGTGCAAATATCGGCTACGACAATGCGTATTTCTACGGCGCACCTTACTCGCTGGAACGCAGTGTGTACGGTGAAATTCCGGCCTATCGCGCCGAATTCGTGGTAAAAGGCGACATTCCCAACCCGGCATTACTACTGGCACAACACCTGCAGCAACAGTTAGCTGACAATGGAATAACAGTAAAAAACTTCCCATTGGTTCAAGCAGGCGAATATCGTTCAATGACATTACTTTACACCCATTACTCACCTGTCCTTCGGGAAATTATCACCGAAACCAATATCAAAAGTAATAATCACTTTGCGGAATATCTGTTCAAAACCATCGGCCTACAAAAATCAGAAATTGGTTCAACCAACAATGCTATTTCTACTATTCGCAAATTCTGGAAAGAAAAAGGGCTTCCCACCGACCAATTGTTCCAGCATGACGGATCCGGCCTTTCGCCCTGCGATGCTGTTTCGGCGGATTTCTTTGTTCAATTGCTAACCTACATGCGCAATCAAAGTGCCAATAGTAATGATTTCTACAAGAGTCTTCCTGTTAGTGGCGGACGTGGAACACTATCATCGTTTGGCACAGGCTCAGCTTTGCAAGGAAAAGTTCATGCCAAAAGCGGCACCATCGAAAGCGTGAAATGCTATGCGGGCTATCTGGAACTGAAGAACAGAACACTCGTTTTTGCCATCCTGGTCAACAATCCCGACGGCACTCACAAGCAAGTGATCAAAAAAATGGAAGATTTTTTATTGGACATCATGAAAGACCTCAACAAATAAAAAACGATGGAAAATTCACATTTTACTTCCGAAACCAATTCGACCAACAATCTGCTATGGGAATTATTGCGCAAACAGAAGCTACCCGAGGGCTTTGTGGCGTATACCGATTTTCAAACGGCCGGAAAAGGACAAACCGGAAATAGTTGGGAATCGGAAAACGGAAAAAATCTGATGTTTAGCATCTTATTGTACCCCAACCAGGTTCCGTTTGAGTACCTGTTTTACCTTTCACAAGTGGCCAGCATTGGTATCAAAAACGTATTGAGTACAATCGTAGATGGAATTTCAGTAAAATGGCCCAATGACATTTATTGGCACAATAAAAAAATAGGGGGAATACTAATAGAAAATTCGTTACAAGCCTCCAGTATCAAGTCGGTGATAGGTATTGGCATAAACATCAATCAGGAAGTTTTCAGAAGTAACGCCCCTAATCCGGTTTCGCTTCAACTCATCACCGGCCAAAGCTACGACCGCACAAAACTACTCCAGGAAATTTGTGAAAGCATTATGGATATCTATCATCATTCCTCACCTGAAGCAGTGCGTGCTGATTATGCCGACTGCCTCTACCGAAAAACAGGATATCACCCCTACTCCACCACCAACGAGAAATTCGAAGCAAAAATCAACTCGGTTCACCCCGATGGTTTACTCGAACTGGAAACAAAAGAAGGAGAAATTAAAACCTTTTATTTCAAAGAAGTCAAATTTGAATCTGAATAAAATTCACAATTATTCTTCCATTAATTGCTCTACCAATTCAACAGCGGTTTGCACATAGTTTGTACAACGCGTATTGAACATGTCGGCTGCCGCTATTTTTGCCGCACCTTCTTCGGTACTCATACAATTTCCATCCAGCAAATGCAAGCAATTTGTTGATCCACATTGTGCTTCAAAAAGCGACATCAATTGATTAGCTTTTTCAAAAGACCGCTTTTTATCGTCATCCGTTCCGTTTTCGCCCTTTCCATATTTCAATCCCAGCGCCATTATTGCACCCGTTACCGCTCCGCAGGTTTCCTGACGGCGGGCAATACCTGCACCCATAGGACCTGCAAGGCGCAGACTTAAATCACGCGACATTCCGAAGTCTGACGCAAACACACTAAATACCGATTGCGAACAGTTATAACCGTTCGAGAAAATTGCTATCGCTTGTTCTGATTTTTGACTCATATTCATTAAGTAAAATGCAAATATAGGCAGTTCAAACAAAAACGCCAACTAATTGGTGGATTAGTTGGCGTTCGTATTATTTTATTTCTTCGTAATCTACATATTCACCTTCATCGTCGGCAAACACTTTTTGTTTTTTATTTGCCTGTTCGTCATAAGACGGTTGCTGATAAGAATCTTGCGAAGCCCTTGTGGAGCGCCGCCCAATACCAAACACCGACAATACCGACCGTATGAAACCCAAAATACTGGACAACACAATCAATACTATAATCACTCCTACAAACAGGATAAATACTAAGAATCCGAACATAACTTTACAATTTATTAATACACAGCCTGAGCTACGCGTTTAACGCTCTGGGTAGCCATCATGCTATAGAAATGAATGCTTGGTACACCATTCGCTTTCAAATCATTGGCTTGCTGAATACACCACTCCACTCCCACTTCTACTGCTTCGGCATCCGACTGACACTTGCGTAATTCTGAAGCAAAAGCTTCAGGTAAATCGGTATGGAAAATTTTAGGCAAAACCGTCATTTGATTTTTCAAAGTAATGGGTTTCAATCCCGGAATAATGGGTACATTGATACCATTGGCACGACATTTATCTACAAACTCATAATACTTCTGATTATCAAAAAACATCTGAGTCACCAAATATTCCGCTCCTGCATCCACCTTTTGTTTGGCGTAGATCAAGTCTGAATCCAGATTAGGAGCCTCTTCATGCTTTTCAGGATAACAAGCCATACCGTAAGAAAATGGAACTGTCGATTTCATTTTCGATCCATCCAGGAAAAATCCCTGATTGAACTGATTCACCTGTTCCTGCAATTCAGTAGCATGACGATGGCCGGTTGGAACAAACTCACGCTCATGTTTTGCCTTGTCGCCACGCAACAACAGCAAGTCGGTAATTCCCAAAAACTGAAGATCGATCAATGCATATTCCGTTTCTTCTTTTGTAAATCCACTACAGATAATATGTGGAATGACCGGAATTTTATATTTATTCTGAATAGCAGCAGCAATGGCTACAGTACCCGGACGGTGACGTTCGGAAACACGCTCAAACAAACCCTGAGCCGTCTCGCGAAACACCATCTCGCTACGATGGGTAGTAATATTGATGTACTTAGGATCAAACTCACGAAGCGTATCGATGGTTCTGAATACCGATTCCATCCCATTTCCTTTCAATGGAGGAAGCAATTCGAAAGAGAAAGCCGTCGATTTTGCGCTTTTAATTTTTTCTACAACACTCATTAGTTTTTGATAGTTTATTTATGTTACACCAACAGCTCCTGAGGTAGCCATTTGTAAATCAGGGTGCAAAAATACTATTTTTCCACCGATTTGACAAAGAAAAACAAGACGGACAACAGATAACAACTTCTTCATAAAGAAACGCTGCCGCCTGCCGTCCGTTATCACTTGTCAGTTAATTATTTATTCGTGCCAATCACCATTGTCTTTTATCAATTCAATCAGCTTATCTACAGCGTCCTCTTCGTTGATATTTTTTTCCAGACAATTCTTCTTTTTATACAAGCTTACTTTTCCACGACCAGCACCCACGTAACCATAATCGGCGTCCGCCATTTCGCCCGGACCATTTACCACACATCCCATTATAGCAATTTTCAAACCTTTCAGATGAGATGTACGCGCTTTTACACGTGCCACCACCGATTGAAGTTTAAACATGGTACGCCCGCAACCCGGACAAGAAATAAATTCTGTTTTGGTAACACGCACACGAGCCGCCTGAAGAATTCCAAACGCAACTGAGTTAACCGCCTCAACAGAAATATTTCCTTTATTTTCAAGCAAAATACCATCACCAAAGCCATCGATAAACATCACACCGCTATCCGCTGCTGCTTTAATTTGCAATGCCTGAAGATCATTTTCGGCATACTGACGATACAAAATTACCGGCACTTTAATTCCTTCGTTCAGGAAAGTATGGAAAACCGCCCGTTGTTCACCTACAATATTGATATGTGTAGTATATAACAAGACAACTACATCTGAACTTGATTTTAGCAGTTCCAATACAGCGGGTGTTAAATCAGCATAGCTTAGTTTCAGGAACTTGATCTCTGAAGCATCAGCCTTCAGTTCATCCAATTGACTTGCAGTATAAATAGAGTACAAATCGCCACTTGGTGCTTGTACTTTTCCACCCGAAAGAATATAATCCGGCACAGTAGCAAATCCACCGTCCGAAGTAGCAATCACCACCGGCACATTTTCGCCACCGATATTGCCCACCACATTTGTTTCTTTACGGCTATATTCAAAATTATTGTGTCCTTCAAAAGCGGTAGCCTCAATAGCCGGATGACCGGCACGTTCCGATGTATACGCCACCAGCAAACGGCCTACCGGCACTTCGAACTCAGGATCTTCGCTTAACGAAACACGCACAGTATCGCCCACACCATCCGACAACAAGGCTCCGATACCTACCGCCGATTTGATCCGACCATCTTCTCCATCACCAGCTTCAGTTACGCCCAGGTGAATTGGATAATTCAATCCGGCAGCTTCCATTTCCGACACCAACAAACGTACCGTATGAACCATCATCACGGTATTAGAGGTTTTCATAGAAATCACCACATTATAAAACTCCTGCTCCTGACAAATACATAGAAATTCCATGCAGGAAGCCACCATTCCCTGAGGAGTATCGCCATAACGATTCATCATACGATCGCTCAACGATCCATGATTCACTCCTAAACGAATGGCAGTATTATTTTTCTTACAGATTTCAAGAAATGGAACAAAGCGTTCCTTGATTTTCTGGAATTCGGCTGCAAATTCTTCATCTGTATAATCCGAAGTATCTCCCGGTTTAATGCTACCAACATAATTACCCGGATTAATACGCACTTTTTCAACGTAAGTGGCGGCTACATCTGCAGCATTGGCATTAAAATGAATGTCAGCCACCAAAGGAATGTTCAATCCCTTTGCACGAATTTGATCGTGAATTTTGCCTACACTCTCGGCTTCGCGAATGCCCTGCGTGGTGAAACGCAAAATATCGGCACCCGCCTGCACCACACGTTCGCACTGCGCAACAGAATTTTCAATATCATTGGTATCTGTATTCGCCATTGTTTGCACCCTCACCGGCTGATCGCCACCCAGCTGCAGGCCGCCTATCTGAATTGTTTTAGCCGCACGACGGCTATAATTAAAAGGATTGATCTTCCACATATAATTTTTAAAAGTTTAAAGTACAAAATTACACATTTCAGACAATGTAACGCAAAACCAATAAAAAAGTTAGAAAACATATTTTTGTTTGCGCACTATATAACAGTTTTCAACACGAAATATATTCTTATCAGGACAATTTTCTTCAAAATGCCTTACCTTTGCACATCTTTTTATAAATTCTTTAAAAATGAATACCCCGTTTCGTCCCCAGTTACTCAGTACACTCGAAAAATATTCGAAGAAACAGTTTTACGCCGATCTGAATGCAGGCCTAATTGTAGGCATTGTAGCACTACCACTTGCCATTGCATTTGGAATAGCATCAGGCGTCACCCCCGAGAAAGGACTCTATACAACCATAATAGCAGGTTTCTTGATTTCATTCTTTGGTGGCAGCAAGGTTCAAATTGGTGGCCCAACCGGCGCATTAATCGTGGTGGTGTATGGGGTTATTCAAACCTATGGAATTGCGGGTCTTGCCGTTGCAACGATGATAGCAGGACTAATGCTGATCGCCATGGGATTACTAAAAATGGGAACAGTTATCAAATTCATCCCTTACCCAATTATCATCGGACTAAATAGCGGGATAGCGGTTGGTATTTTCTCGTCGCAGGTAAAAGATTTTTTTGGACTACAAACAGGCAAACTGCCGGTAGATTTTATACATAAGTGGATCACCTATTTCCAACACATGAACTCCGTCAACCTATGGTCGCTAGGCGTAGGCGTAGCTTCCATCCTGCTCATCATATTGGCTCCCAAAATCACAAGGAAAATCCCCGGATTTCTTTTCACCATTATAATAATAACCATCGTGGCCTATTTTCTACGCGAAAAAATGGGTATCACAGGAATCGAAACTATCGCTGATAGATTTAAGATAAACACATCCATTCCCACTGCCCACACACCGGTTATGGATTTTGAAACCATTCAAACCCTCATTCCCACCGGCTTCACCATTGCCATCCTAGCAGCTATCGTATCTCTATTGTCGGCAACGGTTGCCGATGGTGTAATAGGCGACAGTCACGACTCCAACACCGAACTTATAGCACAAGGCATTGCCAATATGATAGTGCCCATATTTGGAGGAATACCAGTGACTGGAGCCATCGCCCGCACTATGACCAACGTAAACAACGGCGGACGCACACCAGTTGCAGGAATTATTCATGCATTTGTTCTATTATTTATCTTACAGTTTCTGGGAGGACTTACAAAACATATCCCTATGGCGTGTCTCGCGGGCATCCTTTTCATTGTGTCCTACAATATGAGCGACTGGCGCACTTTCAAAGCACTGCTAAAAAGTCCAAAATCTGACGTTGCTGTATTGATTAGCACCTTCTTATTAACGGTAATTTTTAATCTTACCATCGCCATTGAAGTCGGACTTCTGTTAGCCGTATTGCTATTCCTGCGTCGTATTTCTGAAACAACCAATATCGCCATTTTCAAGAACGAAGTATCACAATCAGTATATGTGGAAGGAACCACTGACAACGAAAAACTAATTTTACCCAAAGGTGTAGAAGTGTACGAAATTGAAGGACCATTTTTCTTTGGAATTGCCAACAAATTTGAAGAAACGATGAAACAGATTGGCGATTCTCCTAAAATACGAATCATCCGCATGCGAAAAGTCCCCTTTATTGATTCAACCGGACTGCACAATCTGGAAAATCTTATTAAACTTTCATCCCGCGATAAAATTCAGCTACTGCTTTCGGGCGTAAATGAAAACGTATACGATGTACTTAAAAAAGCGGGAGTGGTAGAAAAACTGGGTGAAGAGAATGTATGCAGAAACATTAATATAGCCCTGCAAAGAGCACAAAAAATCGTAGGCAGCTAATTTCGCGACCGAAATACATATGGCAAATACTAAAGATTGGAATCCTGCTCACGAAAATATTTCATGGAAGTAACAACAAGATTAAACTACCGATTCGATCAAAAAAACAGAAAACATTTTATTATATCAAACCAAAAGCTTATTTTTGTGTAGATTTTTTTGAAAAATGGCTAACAATTACGATGAACTTATAAGCGGATTTGAATCAAAACTGCGGAAACTAATTTCGGAGTATCAGTCATTACAGGAACAAAACATCCGGTTGAAAGCAGAGCTTGATCGAAAACAGACAGACTTAATGCATGCTCATCAGGAAGTTCTTGAACTTCGAAAAAATTACGACCATTTGCAACTTGCCAAAAACATCGGACTTTCGGACGCAGAAAAAGCGGAGTCCAGGCAACAAATTGCAAAAATGGTGCGGGAAATTGACAAATGTATAGCTCTTTTGGATGAATAGAGCACATGGAAAAAGACGATAACTTTTTAATACACGTACAAATCGGCGGACTAAAGCTTCCGTTACGCATCGCTCGTAATGACGAGGAAGTGTATCGCAAGGCTGAGAAGTTGCTTGTCAGATATCTCAATGATTATCAGGCAAAATTCAATCAGCGTTCCACCGAAGAAATTCTCATTTTAGTAGCCTACCAATTGGCCGTAATGGTCTCAAAAAAAGAGGTAGCCGAAGATACTGTACCTTTAGTGGAAAAACTGAAGGCTCTTGACGAAGAGCTTAAGCAGCTTTTATCACAGAAATAAATCGTTCTCAACCGTATACAATTTCAAATTTGCCGCATTTCGTTGCAGATGTATTTCTTCGTTCATTCAAAGAACTACTACTACAGCGTGATGCGTTTTTTATTTCAATAAAAATCTAATTCAACACAATAACAACTCACGAATAAATAACTAAACAACGTTTCAAACATGGAAATTATAATAGCAGCAGCGATTGCTCTTATTCTGGGTGCGGGCGGTACTTTTGTTTTCGTTCGTTTCCTGAGTAAAAAGAAAATACAGGAAGCCGAAGCCGAAGCCGAACTCATCAAAAAGAATAAGATGATAGAAGCTAAAGAGAAATTTATAGCCCTGAAAGCTGAACACGAACAACTGGTACATGAACGCAACGCGAAATTGCAAGAGCGCGAAAACAAGCTACAGCAACGCGAAATGCAACTAAACCAGAAACAAAGCGAAGTTCAGCGCAAAACAAACGAAGTAGAATCCCAAAAGGATCATTACGAGCAGCAATTAGCAACGATAGAAGCTCGTCGTAAAGAATTGGATCACATGCTCCACCAGGCTCAACAGGAGCTTGAAACTATTTCGGGTTTATCAGCAGACCAGGCCAAAGAACGACTAGTGGAAGCTTTGAAAGACGAAGCCAAAACTGATGCCATGTCGTACATCAACGACATTATGGAAGAGGCTAAAATGACGGCGAATAAAGAGGCAAAAAAAATCGTCATTCAAAGCATTCAACGTGTAGCCACCGAAACTGCAATCGAAAATTCAGTGACCGTATTCCACATTGAATCTGATGAAATCAAAGGTAGAATCATTGGTCGCGAAGGGCGCAACATTCGTGCACTGGAAGCAGCAACAGGCGTTGAAATCATTGTTGATGATACCCCTGAGGCGATTGTACTTTCTGCGTTCGACCCGGTTCGTCGCGAAATTGCACGCCTTTCACTTCACCAGTTGGTGACTGACGGACGTATCCACCCTGCTCGAATCGAAGAAGTGGTGAACAAAGTTCGCAAACAAATCGAAGAAGAAATCATCGAAATTGGTAAGCGTACTACCATCGACCTGGGTATACATGGACTCCACCCTGAACTAATCCGCATGGTAGGAAAGATGAAATACCGTTCGTCTTACGGACAAAACCTGTTGCAGCACTCACGCGAAGTTGCAAATCTGTGTGCCACTATGGCATCAGAACTTGGACTAAATCCGAAGAAAGCGAAACGCGCCGGTCTACTCCATGACATAGGAAAGGTGCCGGATGACGAACCGGAATTGCCACACGCAATTCTTGGTATGCGACTTGCTGAAAAATACAAAGAAAAACCCGATATTTGTAACGCCATTGGAGCTCACCACGACGAAGTGGAAATGGAGTCGCTTATTGCGCCAATTGTTCAGGTATGTGACGCTATTTCAGGAGCACGTCCGGGAGCACGTCGTGAAATTGTAGAAGCCTACATCAAACGTCTCAACGACCTTGAAAATCTGGCTCTTTCATATCCAGGCGTACTTAAAACATACGCTATTCAGGCTGGTCGTGAACTACGCGTGATCGTGGGAGCCGACAAAATTGACGATAAAGAAACTGAATTATTATCATTCGATATTGCGAAGAAAATTCAGGATGAAATGACTTATCCGGGTCAGGTTAAAATCACGGTTATCCGTGAAACCCGCGCGGTAAGTTATGCGAAATAAATGATAAATGATAGTTGATAATTGACAATGAACAATGGATAGTTGATAAAAAATCAACCGCCAATCGTGAATTATCAATTATCAATTAAAAAGGGGCTGTTTGGTTTTGACAGCAGGTAGAAATCATATGTAAGCATGTCGAGCTTTGAGAAAACAGCTCGTAAATCCAGGGTCTCAAAATTATAACTGGCGAAAATAACTACGCTCTTGCTGCTTAATCGAATCATAGTAGATCGAGCTTAATCCGGACACTAGGTGACTGGACGAGACACCACCCAAAGGCCGTCGCTTCGAGGCTGATGATACGGAGGTGCAGCTAAATCGGAGATAGTCGTGCTCAGCCTTGGGGGCATGATGAAATTAAGAGGATAAGGCGCAGGTTGGTGGCTTCGGTCTTGCCTACGCACGAAAATCAAAGCGAAGATAAACATGTAGAAAGCTTATCGTTTCCTTGTTTGGACGAGGGTTCGACTCCCTCCAGCTCCACAAAAACACAAATTTGAAAGCAATCCTGACTGATGTTAATCAGTCAGGATTGCTTTTTTTTCGAAACAAATCATTCATTTTCAAATCTATTTACTCATTTACACATCTTTTTCGTGAAAACTAGTTAAGCCAGATGCACTTGTAGTTAAAAACAGATAATAAGCACCAAATGCTAAAATAGCAAGAAGTTTATTGCTAAAAAAAAGCTATCTTTGTTCCTGATTTTTTAGGCTTATCATCGTTTGAGACCTCATCGAGTACAAACGCATGAATTCAAGCATCCAATGTAATAAAACATACAATACATCAGATATGAATTTATCATTTCGAAATCTTATTCTTGCAGTATTCGTGATTACCTGCTCCACAGTTTTTGCTCAAAAAAAGAAAGAAGAAAAGAAAAACAAGCTTCAAGTAAATTACAAACTTGAAATTGGATATAAAAACACCGGTTTACGTAGTTCCCGCTTCGAGGACAAAGACACCAGTACTACTTATTACAATAACTTCAGAGCAGGCTTGAACGTAGAACTCAGCTCTACAAAACACAAAAATCTCAGCTTACTTACCGGCGTTTTGTTCAATGTGGTATACTCAAACAAGCTGCAAAACTACAAGCAATACACCTATGTTCAGTATTTCACATACGGACAATCAATTGACATACCTCTTCGATTGCAGTACAGCATACCGTTCAACAAAAACCTGAAAGCGTATGTATATGGTGGTCCAAATTTGAATTTTGGCCTTCGCAAAATCAGAGGCATTGTTTCAACCCTTGACACGACAAGTGTGAATTTCACAGGAATTACCAGCAAATCTGAAAATTTGTACAAGTCATCCTTGCTTAACCGACTGAACCTTCAGGTGGGACTTGGCGCCGGCCTTCAATGGAAAAAATTTATGCTGAAAAGTGGTTACGATTATGGCATACTTAATCTGAATGAAGGTTCGAACCGCAAACTCTACGAAGGTGGCTGGTACGTTTCATTCGGTTACGAATTCTAACACAACAGCCCGGAAATTTAAATTTCACTCCAAACGAATTGATTTATATGCAGCTATATAATCTGTTCCTCCAACATCCTGTTATCTGTACCGACAGTCGCAACTGTCCGAAAGGCTCCATATTCTTTGCATTGAAAGGTGACAATTTCAATGCAAATTCTTTTGCGCTTGGAGCTTTGGAAAAAGGATGCGCTTATGCAGTTGTCGACGAAGCAGAGTTTGCGATAGACGAACGCTTCATTTTGGTGAATAATACTCTGGAGGCTTTGCAAGCATTGGCTCGCTATCACAGAGAGCAATTAGGAACAACTATTATTGGTATAACCGGAACAAATGGCAAAACGACATCGAAGGAATTAATTGCTTCAGTGTTGAAAGAAAAATATAATATCCATTACACCCAGGGCAACCTGAATAATCATATCGGAGTACCTCTTACCCTGTTGCAGCTCAACAAAAATCATGAGTTAGCGGTTATAGAAATGGGGGCTAATCATCAGGGTGAAATTGCATTTCTTACCGAAATAGCTCGTCCGGATTTTGGTATTATCACCAATGTAGGAAAAGCTCATCTCGAAGGATTTGGCTCTTTTGAAGGAGTAATGAAAACCAAGGCTGAACTATATGATTTCATCCTGAAAGCAGGTAAAAAAGTATTCATCAATGCAGGAAATGAACACCTGACAAACATGGCGCATAAGTCAGGATTAACGGATGAGTATCTTCAAAAGTATGCTGTGAGCGATCAGTGTGAAAATTTATCATTATGTGGTACAATTACAGACTGCTCACCATTTTTAAGTGTAAAATGTAAACCTGCCGGCGAGAGCGAATTTGAAATATCGACACAACTGATTGGCACTTATAATTCTGAAAACATATTGGCGGCGGCTACCATTGGACGCTATTTCGGCCTTACAGCCGAGCAAATAAAAAATGGTCTTGAAAGTTACGTACCTCAAAACAACAGATCGCAACTAACTGTAACCGAACGAAACAAACTTGTGGTAGATGCTTACAATGCCAACCCGACCAGTATGAAGGCGGCTGTGCTGAATTTTGCTCAAATGAATGTTGCCAATAAAGTATTAATCCTGGGTGATATGCTTGAATTAGGTGATCAGTCGGCTACCGAACACCAATACATTATTGACCTTTTAGTTAAGAACAACCTCCAGCAAGTATTTTTGGTAGGTCCTGAATTCTCTAAAACACAGAATAATTTCAAAACATTCGACCACGTTGATGAGCTAATTCAAGCCCTCGTTGCATCACCTATTTATGACAGCTATGTTCTCATAAAAGGTTCGCGTGGCATCAAATTAGAAAAAACACTATCTTCATTATAAACCGATTTTTATTTAAAAATGGATCCTAAAAAACGAAATCTGATTCTTCTAAGTTCGGGTGCTGCCATCATCATCATTTTGGTGTTTGCAGTTTTCTACTTCGTGCGTCAGGCTCAACAGAAAGAAGCCGAGATGGCCGAAATCACTGAGCAAATGAGTTTTGAAAAAGAACAACTTCAAAAAGAATATGCTAACATGAGTCATGAATTTGACGGATATACCTCCAACATTCACAACGACTCATTGGTACAATTACTTAACGATCAGAAAACAAAGGTTCAACAATTGTTGGACGAATTGCGCATTACCAAGTCGACCAATGCACGTAAAATAGCACAACTCAAACAAGAGCTGTTTACAGTACGCAAAGTAATGATTCAGTATGTAAATCAGATCGATTCGCTAAACAAAGCCAACCATGTGCTTAGGACTGAAAACGTTGAAGTAAAACGCAAATTTCAGGAAGCATCACAAACGGTAGAGCAACTATCGAAAGATAAAGAAAGTTTGAATAAAGTGGTGTCGCGCGCCTCTATCCTCGAGGTAACCAACTTTAGCATGACTCCATTGAACAGCAAAGGTAAAAAGACCGGTTGGTTTACATCAACGGCCAGTTTGCAATTCAACTTCACCGTGGGCAAAAACATTACAGCTTCTACAGGTGACAAAACGGTTTACCTACGCATTACCCGACCTGATGACGATGTACTTACAAAAGGAAGTACCTTTGCATACGAAAATAAAAATATTGAATATTCAGTTTCAAAGAAATTTGAATACACCGGTGAAGCACACAGCGATGTAATGTACTGGAAAGTAGGTGAAATTCTACCAAAAGGAACGTACAGAGCTGAATTTTTCGCCGATGGGAACCGAATTGGAAGTTTCACCTTCGAATTCGAAAAATAATTTTTTCATGTCACAAGCCAGTAAATTTACACACGCAGCTGAAGCTATCGCTTTCGATCAAAAACATCGGAACACGATAAAATTCAACATCTCACGCTATGATCAGGCAGTGAGTAAGGGAATGGCGCGCTATAAAAACGTAGAGCTGGCAAAATCTTCGGCGGCAGCCATTAAGCGGGATGTTCTTGCCAATTGGAGTAAATACCTTCTTGAGTTTGAGAAAAACATTAGCTCGCGGGGTGCTGAAGTACTTTGGGCAACTGATACACAAGAGGCGACAGCATATATCAAAGAAATTCTCATCAAAAATGAGGCTCGATTGCTTGTAAAAAGCAAATCGATGACTACTGAAGAGATCGAGTTGAACCATACTGCCGAAAGCATCGGATGCGAATCGGTAGAAACCGACCTGGGGGAATTTATTGTACAAGTGGCTGGTGAACGCCCTTACCATATTGTGACGCCGGCTATGCATAAATCGAAAGGAGATATCGCAAAACTTTTCAACGAAAAGTTCGAGACTCCCATCGATAGCACACCCGAAGAAATGACAGAGTATGTCCGACAGGTTCTACGAAAAAAATACACAACAGCTCAGGTAGGTGTTACTGGAGCCAACTTCTTGATTGCCGATATTGGAGGAATATCAGTTACCGAAAACGAAGGAAACGGGCTAATGACAACTGCCTTTCCTAAAGTGCATATCGTAATTGCTGGTATTGAGAAGATATTGCCAAAAATGAGCCAGTTAGGCTTATTCTATCCGCTGTTGTCCGCTCACGGAACAGGTCAGCAAATGACAGCTTACAATACAATTTTCACCGGGCCACGTCAGCAAAACGAGGTAGATGGTCCTGAAAAAATGATTGTAATTTTATTGGATAATGGTCGAACCAACGTTTACAACGACGATGAAGGATACGAATCACTGGCCTGTATACGCTGTGGAGCTTGTTTGAATGGCTGTCCGGTGTATAAAACAGTGGGAGGTTATACCTACGACACCACATATAGCGGACCAATTGGGTCGGTACTCACCCCATTCCTAAAAGGATTCAAGGATTTCTCACATTTGAGTTTTGCTTCCTCACTTTGTGGAAAATGCGTTGAGGTTTGCCCGGTAAAAATACCACTGACCGACATACTTCTTGCCAACAGGCGGAAAGCCGTAGAACAAAATCTCAGACCCATGTCCGAAAAATTATTTATGCAGGGTTTCAAAACAATTGGTTCAAGCAGATCAGCCTTTAATTTCTTTCCAGGCGCGATCAAAACTATGGGAACGAAACCATTCAGCTACTTCGGCTGGGGGCCAAAACGTGAAATGCCCGCATTTGCCAAGAAATCATTCTCTGAACAATACAAATCAACAAACAAATCAAAATAGTCTACAATAACAATTTACATATGAAGAAGGCCGCTTTATTTTCACTGATTTTATTCTTATTTTCGATACTCTATTCCTGCACAGAAAAGGAAACAATGGACTGGAAACTTCTCAATGACCATTTCTACGCAACCCTTGAGGACACTGTTGCTAAGTATAAAACATATAAATTCCCCACTAAGACACTAAGTGGCAAAGACACTACTGTATATCTTCCTTTCACAAAAACCAAAAGTGGAATATACTATCAAATTATCAAATACGACTCATTAGGTAGATATGCAAGCTTAAATGCCAATGACTATATCTATCTCGATTACAAAGGATATCTAATAGATGGAACTGTATTTGATAGTGCAGACTCAGCTTCCTTTAGCATGAGTGGAGTTATAAAAGGGTGGCAAGAATTGATGCATAAAATCCCCTCTGGAAGTCAATTTAGAGCATATATACCTAGTTCAATGGCCTATGATTCAATCACAACCGAATATGAAGTTCCTGCCTATTCGGTTTTAAAGTTTGACATTACCATTCTCGACTCATATTAACTAATACAATAAAGAGCATAAAGTTGTTTATTGATTTACTCGAGTATAACCGACATCCATACACTATCCATGAAAACACGACTTCTTTTATTGCTCATTACCTTTTCCTTATTGGGACATAGTCAATCGTTGATTGACTCAATTCCTAATCCGCAGAAGTTGGACGCTCACAATTATGTTAGTAACCCATCAGGCATATTAAGCAGTTCTACGGTAAGTGAAATAAACACCGAACTCGATCTGCTCAGGCAGAAGACCGACATTGAAGTAGCCATCGTGGCAGTACAGTCGATTGGCGAAGCAAATATTGAATCCTTTGCAGTAGATTTATTCAAAAAATGGGGTATCGGCAAAGCAAAAGCTGACAATGGGTTACTGGTTTTATTTGTACTGGATCAGAAGAAAATTAAGTTTGAAACAGGCTACGGAATCGAGGGTGTATTGCCAGACGCTATTTGTAAAAGAATACAGATGGAAGATATGGTGCCTGAATTCAAAACCGGAAATTACGATGCAGGGATTCTTGCCGGAACAAAACGGTTAGTATCAATCCTGAAAAATGAAAAACCAGCAGCAAAGGTTCAACAACCCACCATTGACTGGACTTTTGCTTCTTCAATAGCCATTGCAGCTTACCTTTTATTAGCGCTCATTTGCTTTATTTGGGTCAACCAAACAACCGTACAAATACAAAAAAACAGCAAGTACCGCTATAACATCGACAGATACAAAGCTCTTAAATCACAGAAGAACGGTATTATTGGCACATTTGCTGTAGCCGCATCTATCGTAGGCGTTGTTCTTATTCTATTCTTTGGCACTCCGGTATTTCTGATTTTCATCTTACCAGTGCCGTTCACTGCTGTTCCCTCAAATGCATTCGCCCTATACATGATGCGTAAAATCAGGAGACAACCCATTCAGTGCAATGAATGTGGAGGAATGATGCATATTCTATCAGAAAAACAAGAAGATGCACATCTCAAACTGGCTCAGCAGTTTGAAGAACAATTACATGCTGTTGATTACGACGTTTTTGTATGCGGATCATGCAAAAACGAAGCAATTTTCACCTTAGATAAACCCAGCCAATACACGCCATGCCCTAAGTGCAATACAAAGGCATTTATACTTGACGAACGTAGAATAACCGTAGCTCCTACATATTTAAGTCCCGGGAATGAGCGTCTGACCTACCGTTGCAAATACTGTGGATACGAAGAAAATGACAATCACAATTTACCCAGAATCACCCGTAATAGCTCAGCTATTGTAGGAGGCGCCGTAGGCGGAAGCCTTTTCAGTGGAAGTGGCGGCTTTGGCAGCGACAACGGTGGAGGTTTCGGCGGAGGAAGTTTTGGCGGTGGCATGTCCGGTGGTGGTGGCTCTACCAGCAGCTGGTAAACTATTCGACTAATTATTTCGTTTTAAATATACATCAACTATTAATTTTTAAAATGACACAAAAATGAAAAAAAGCACTATCATTCTTATAGCAGTTTTGGGATCTATTGTAATTTTGGGTATAATCATATTTTCAAGTTTCACCTCTTCATACAATGGATTGGTTCGCATGGATGAAGCTGTAAAAAGTCAATGGGGGAATGTCGAAACACAATATCAAAGACGCGCCGATTTGATTCCTAACTTAGTAGCAACCGTAAAAGGATATGCCACTCACGAGCAAACTACTCTGGAAGGAGTAATAGCTGCCAGGGCAAAAGCGACACAGGTAACCATTGACCCGACTAAAATTACGGCTGAAAAACTTCAGGAATTTCAGGCTGCTCAAGGCCAGATTTCTGCTGCACTGGGTAGACTGATTATGCTAAAAGAAACTTATCCTGAGCTAAAAGCAGACAAAAACTTCATCGAATTACAAGCGCAAATCGAAGGTACTGAAAACAGAATTTCTGTTGAGCGCACCCGTTTCAACGAGTCAGCTCAGGAATATAATACAGCTATCCGCACGTTCCCCAGAAATATTGTAGCCTCATTTGGGAATTTTGAAGCAAAACCTTATTTCGAAGCTGATAAAGCTGCTGAAAAAGCCCCAACCGTAAAATTCTAATCACCAAGTTATCATGCCAAAAAGTGAGTATAAACCTGCACAAGATCGTTACACGAACTCTGCAGGATTTAATAGATGTGGAAAAAGCGGACTTATGCTCCCTAAAATATCGTTGGGGCTATGGCATAACTTTGGCGACATCGACGACCAGAATGAGGCGCTAAATATGCTGAAATATGCATTTGATCATGGAATCACACATTTTGATCTGGCCAACAATTACGGAACTCCATATGGTAGTGCAGAAAACAACTTTGGAAAAATACTCAAGAATAATTTTTCCGGATATCGTGACGAAATGATTATCAGTTCCAAGGCCGGGCACATTATGTGGCCGGGACCATACGGAGATGGCGGATCACGTAAATACCTGATGGCTAGCCTTGATCAAAGCTTGAAGAGAATGCAACTGGACTATGTGGATATATTTTACAGCCACCGCTACGACCCTAACACCCCACTGGAGGAAACAATGGGGGCATTATCCGACATCGTAAAACAAGGAAAAGCGCAATATGTTGGGATATCGAAATACCCTGCAGATGTGGCCAGAGAAGCTTATCACATCCTGCGCAGTAATGGCACTCCCTGTCTGATCAATCAGGACAGATACAATATTTTCACTCGTGGTATCGAACAGGATGTTCTTCCGTTGGCAGCCGAACAAGGCGTAGGAGTCATTGCCTTTTCACCATTGGCACAGGGTATGCTTACTGACAAGTATTTACATGGCATTCCTGAGCATTCACGAGCAGCACTGGAACATGGATTTCTGCAAAAAAGCCAGCTAACCCCTGAAATTATAGCCAAAATAGCCCGCTTAAACGAAATAGCAGGCCAGCGCGGACAAACATTGGCACAAATGGCTTTGGCCTGGTGCTTTCACCGTCCGGAAATAAACTCTGTAATCATTGGCACAAGTTCTGTTAAACAGTTGGAAGACAATTTAGAGGCCATGAAAAACTGCACTTTCACCGACGAGGAACTTTGGTTAATCGGAGAACAAGGATAAACAAATGACTCGTACTTTAAGATACTTCGCTTTTGGAATCGTGTCGTTACTCCTCACAGGCTGCAACGACACGGTTATCTCCTCTGTACCTGACAGCTATGTGAATTTACAACTAAATTTGACTACCACCTACCCCACTTTCAGAAACAACCCGTACAGCTATCTGCTTTTCGAAAAGCCAATATTAGTCACTGATGCGGTTGGTTACGGTGGAATCTTAGTTTACTGTGGAGTGGAAAGCTATTTTGCATACGATTTATGCTGCCCATACGAACACAAAAGGAAAATAAAAATCCGCCCCAATAGCGACAGCAAATTAGAATTCAAATTTACATGTGATAGTTGCAAAACGATATACGATGTGTCGTCTGGATTTGGTTATCCCGTTTCAGGGCCTTCAAAAGAAGCTTTGCGCAGATATAAGGCCGTTCTTAACGGCGACATTCTATATATTTCGCGTTAGTTCCAGTGCTTAGGTCTGTACACAAAGGCTGAAGTCGCAACTGTTACCACATATATCGGATAAAATACCGATAATAGAAAGGAATATAGCCAGATATTATTCAGCTGAAAAAATTTACTCACTGACGATAAGAAGATTGAATCGATAATATACTTGAAGACAAACACAACTCCAAAAGCGATCAGAAATTTTAAAGAATCTACGGCCAATACCCCAAGCAATAGCTGCATAACCGATATTCCAAATACGATCAATGCTACTGCAATCATTTGCCAGTCGGTATACATTACCGATTTTGAAGACCAACGTCTGCGCTGACGTATCAGTTGCCCCAAAGTTTCAGCCTGACGAGTGGTTACAAATGCCGATTCAGATTTCAAAAAGCGAATCTTTCCTTTGTGCTTTTTAATGCTCTCCAATAAAAATATATCATCGCCCGACTGTTCTTCAGGATGCAAATCTTTTTGAGAACGCAACCATATTTTTTTCCTAAAAACCAGATTTGAGCCATTGCATAATATCGGCATCCCTACGCCAGACGAACCAGCAGCAGAAGCCACCAAACTTGTAAATTCCAATATCTGTAAATATGAAAGAAAACTATCCTTACCAGATAATTTGACAGGACAAATAATCAAATCGCAATGATTGCGCTGTTGAAAACAGGCAATCGATTCCAGCCAATGGTACGAAGGCAAGCAATCAGCATCTGTCGTAACAATCAGTTCGCCTTTTGCACTTAAAATGCCTTCTTTCAGAGCATTCTTCTTCCCGTAACCCTGGGCATCTATAATCTCAATTTTGGGAAATTGAAGTTGAGCAGTTTTGATATAGTTTCTGGTAGCATCAGTAGAGTGATCATTCACCAGGATAAGCTCAAAATTTTGGTTGCTTTGTTGCGCCAAACATCCAATCAAATTTCTAATGTGCTTTTCTTCGTTTCGGCAAGGCACTACCACAGAAATAAGTTCATTAATTTTCTCATTCCCTTTCGGTACAAATGCATACACTTTCCGCCAACCGACAAATAGCAACGATATCAACACAGTGTATAATACAGTAACAATCCCTGCAAATAGCAACAACCAATTCATCATTAATTTTATTGTTTAAAAAAGATAGTTCAGCCCAATATAAACTCCGGATTTGCCATCCTGTTTATTCAAAGCCCTACCATACTCCGTAGAAATTACAAAATTTTCATTCCAGCCAATTTTTAGGCCTAATCCCAAAGCTGAATGCAACTTTCCGGATTCATATTCATCAAAATATAGTTTTCGTTCGTCATTACTTATTTTTGAAAAATCGATCTTAATCGGCTGCAATATCACACCTGAATCAAAAAATAAATTTGAGCCAAGATAAAAACTTTGCTTCAAGAAATTGAACCGAATCAACTTATAGCGCAACTCGAAATTACCAAAAGCGATATCATCACCAACAATTCTATTCCTCAAAGCGCCTCTTATCGAACTTTTCCCTCCTAATCCCTGATTGGTGATAGCCACCAAATAACTGGTAGTCAAAAGAGGCTGAGCATAAAATGGCACCTTATTGGCTCCAATCGTAGCCTGATAATCCAGCCTGTATGCAAAAACCAAATCCTTAGCCAGAGAATAGTACTGACGATGTATCAACGAGAATTTAGAATGAGGATTCTTATTTAAATACTTTGGTGCAGCTTGTATCACCGCTTCAGTAAAAATACCACGGGTAGGACAAGCTAACTGGTCGCGCGAATCATATTTCAGCCCAACTTTGAGATAATTCAGATTTCCACCCGAGGCTTCATCATCTTCAACCAAGCCCCATCTCCTATACTTTTGAAACAAGCCCTCGCCTTCATATTTTCGACCCAGCCTCGATAAGTTTAACGTATCAACATCGAACTGATAGAACGAATAACCACCTACCCAACCAAAATGCGAATGTCCAAATTTACCCTGAAAATCAGTCTTAGCACGAAACATGGCTTGAGAGTTTCCATAAAATCCCTTATTCGTTCCACTATAATCTGGATTATAAACAGATTGATACCCATTGAATCCATAAAAATCGGAAATCGGATCTGTAATGTAACTTACATCCACAGTTGATCTTATTTTTGGTATCAACTTCTCCGTGTCATATCGAACCCGTGCAACAACCCTACCTTTGGTATATGTAGACAGCTCCATATATAAAGAATGATTATAAGCCGGAAATGACTTTCCATCCCCATAATCATATAAATTGACCAACGCCCCATACTGAAAGCCCAGATCAGACTCATACGAAATTGCAGGCAATGCTCCAAAACTGAATCCCTTCTTCACCTCCTGAGTATAAGCCCCAAAGAACAAAGACATAACGAAAAATAGAAGTATTACCTTTTTCATGCACTTACAACTAACTGCTTAAATTCTCTTTCGGAAGATACAAAACTATAATCATTCCCATAATGGATTTTCCCGAAATGGTAATCGGAAGCAATACCATACGTCGTATTCATTAAGAGCAAACACCTGAATAAAACGAGTATACACCAAAGATATAAAAAAATAAGCACGACTGAAAATCAGCGTGCTTATTTTTTTATATCTAATAAACGACTTAGTTTCCTGCGCAGGACTTGCAAATACCTGAATAAGATATTTCTACACTATCAATATTGAACATATCGTTTTGTGGCAATTCAAAATAACTTGGATTTACATTAAAGATGTCGTGCACTTTACCACAACCTTTGCAGATAAAATGAGCGTGAGCAGAAGTATCTACATCATAACGGGCATTTTTATCATCGATGACGAGTTCTCTTACAGCACCTTTTTCTACAAACAAATCAAGAGTATTATAAACAGTAGTTTTAGACAGTGTAGGCATTAATGGACTGAGAGCCATATAAATCTCGTCGATAGTTGGGTGAATACGATTGTTCAACAAAAAATTCATCACAGCCGATCGTTGAACAGATGGCTTTATGGAGAATTGACGTAGGTATTGGTGAGATTCTAACATAATTTGGCTGGAAAATTTATTAATATGAAATCAGTACAAAGATACAATATATTTCTAAATCCATGAATAAATATCTAAATTTTTTCAGATAACTATCTATTTTTAAACAGAAAAGGGCATTAAACACGACCTACGAGAATACATATATGGAATAAAAACAATAAACACATAATTACAACAAAAAAAGTCGCGACCTCAAATAGGTGCGACTTTTATGGCATCGACTGATTAGAAATTACAATACGTTGATTTCTTTCAATACGTTATTTGTTGCGCGTACAGCAGCTGCGCTCTTTTCGAACAATGCGATTTCTTCTGCATTCAATTTGTAGTCTACAATCTCCTCTACACCGTCTTTGCCAATCAATACGGGCACACCGATACAGATATCCTCTTGTCCATATTCGCCTTCCAACGACACACAACAAGGAATGATTTTTTTCTGATCGTGGATAATAGCTTCTACCAAATAAGCAGCAGCAGCTCCCGGAGCATACCAAGCCGAAGTTCCCAGCAAACCTGTAAGAGTAGCACCACCAACCATAGTGTCAGCTACAACTTTTGCCAAAGTTTCAGCATCCAACAAGTCGGCAACTGCACGACCGCGGTAAGAAGCAAAACGAGTTAAAGGAATCATTGTAGTATCACCATGTCCACCGATTACCATACCTTCAACTTCAGTTGGGTTTGCATTCAGTGCCTTGCTCAAATAGCATTTAAAACGTGAGCTGTCCAGCGTACCACCCATGCCGATTACACGGTTTTTAGGAAGACCTGTAGCTTTCAATGCTAAATAGGTCATTGTATCCATTGGGTTTGACACCACTACGATGATTGCATTTGGAGAATATTTAAGAATATTGTCAGCTACTGTTTTTACAATACCTGCATTAACTCCGATCAATTCTTCACGAGTCATACCTGGTTTACGTGGAATACCTGAGGTGATAACCACCACATCCGACCCTGCTGTTTGAGCATAATCGTTGGTACAGCCAATAATTTTCGAATCAAATCCCAGCAACGAAGCTGTTTGAAGCATATCAAGGGCTTTTCCTTCAGAAACACCTTCTTTTACATCGAGCATTACTACTTCGTCTGCCACTTCGTTGAATGCAAGTACATTTGCACAGGTAGCGCCTACATTTCCGGCACCTACTACGGTTACTTTAGACATAATGTTTATTATTTTTGTTTATAATTTTTCGTTTGCGATAAAACGTCGCAAATATACAATTATATATTCATTAGGGAAAAATTTCTTTAATATTTTTAGCGATAAATTAGGCGCATTTAGGGAAAATAGGAGGCAGCAATCCACCGCAAATCTGTAACTTTTTTTGTATCTTTGCATCCGCAAACTGACAAATCGAAACAACATTATCCAATGAACTGATTATTCAGTTTTTTCAGCTGAGAGATTTTTTTGAGATGAAAGTCGGTTTATACTCAAGAATTATCAAACATTCAAAATACAAACTATGCAAACTATTGACAATTTCAGCTTTGCCGGTAAAAAGGCAATTGTTCGTGTTGACTTCAACGTTCCATTAAACAAAGAAACTGGTGCAGTAAGTGATGATACCCGTATCCGTGGTGCATTGCCAACCATCAAAAAAATTCTTGCTGATGGCGGTTGCGCTATCCTGATGTCTCACATGGGTCGTCCAAAACAAAATCCGGATCCTAAATTCTCTTTGAAACAAATCATTTCTGCTATCGAAGCACGTTTGGGTCAGTCTATCCTTTTTGCTGAAGATTGTGCAAATGCTGATGCTGCAGTTGCTGCATTGAAACCAGGTGAAGTTCTTTTGTTGGAAAACCTACGTTTCTACGAAGAAGAAGAAGGAAAACCACGTGGCGAATTCGAAACTGAAGAAGCTAAAAAAGAAGCTAAAAAAGCGTTGAAAGAAAAACAAAAAGAGTTTGCTAAAAAATTGGCTTCTTATGCTGATGTATATGTAAACGATGCTTTTGGTACTGCTCACCGTGCACACGGATCAACTGCTGTAATCGCTGATTACTTTGCAGATGATGCTAAAATGTTCGGATTCCTTATCAACAGCGAGTTGAAAGCAATGGATACAGTTTTGACCAGTGCAGAAGCTCCTTTCACTGCCATCATGGGTGGTGCTAAAGTTTCTGATAAAATCCTTATCATCGAAAACCTTTTGGATCGCGTTCAAAACCTGATCATCGGTGGTGGTATGACTTACACATTCATCAAAGCTCAGGGTGGTGAAATAGGTAACTCACTTTGCGAAGCTGACAAATTGGATTTAGCTCTTGAAATCCTTGAAAAAGCTAAAGCAAAAGGCGTAAACGTATACATCCCAACTGACGCTGTAAACGCTGATAAATTTGCTGCTGATGCTGCAACCTGCGTGTCTAAAACCAACGAAACTCCAGAAGGATGGATGGGATTGGACATTGCAGACGAAACTATCGCTACTTTCAGCGAAGTAATCGCTAACTCAAAAACTGTTCTTTGGAACGGTCCTATGGGTGTATTCGAAATGGATGCTTTCGCAAAAGGTACAACTGCTATCGCTCACGCTGTAGCTAAAGCAACTGCTAACGGTGCATTCTCTTTGATTGGTGGTGGTGACTCAGTAGCTGCAATCAACAAAAACGAATTGGCAGACAAAGTAAGCTACGTATCAACCGGTGGTGGTGCAATGCTTGAATACATGGAAGGTAAAGTTCTTCCGGGTATCGCTGCTATCCGCAAATAATCAGGATGAAATAATCCATCATATAAAATCGGAGTGGATCTACGGGTTACACTCCGATTTTTTATCTAAACCTATCTCTGCATTTATTTATGCTTCCGGAAAATCCAGAAATACATCAAAGTGCACATCATGGTCTTTCAGCCGTTTTCGACTGGATGCCTGTTTGTGCGATCATTACTGATGCGCATGGATTTATTCAGGAAGTAAACCAGCAAACGGTATCGTTTTTCAGGGCCAGCACCAAAGAGGATTTTATTTTTGACAAGCAAAATCTGGCAAATCTCACTATAGATAGCAATCGAATAAAAGAACTTTTATTGAGTGCAGGGAAAACAAACAACACGACTTCAAAAGAACTTTTTTTCAGGAGATTCGACAAAACGATCAGTGGCGCAACTGTAAATGTACGTGCAATTCCGGATCGTCCGTCTCTATATCTCATCATCTTTCAACCCACTGCGCCACAAAACGAAGTATATATTCAGGAGTTGTCACAAGCCTTCAAAAAGGAAGCTCAAAAGTTTCGACCCTACCTCAACAAGCCGGGCAAACTCATGCTTGATGAATTGCTGGCTGACGACATCACTTCGAACCTTCATAGCACAAAATCCTCCAACCGATACAGCTCTGTTATCATCGGGGAAGACAGGCTTGAGAAAATAAGCAATTTATTTCCGTATCTTTCCGACAAAGAACTGAACCTTTGCGCATTGCTTTCTCTCAAAATGTCTATCGACGAGATTGCTGCAGCTACAGGTAGTACGCCGAACTCATTAAGGGTACTCCTTCACAGATTGCTCCCTAAAACCCAGTTCACTGACACGAAAGAATTTGTCAGATTTTTAGTTCTCAACATCCGAACGAATAGTTAATCTTTGTTATTAAGTCCACAAAACAAACACATACTCCACTGACATCCAATTGATTTCCACTAGAAGAATTACTACGAAATTATAAATATGTCATAAACTGGCATCAAACTGCAGATCGTTTAAGCCGCAAGCAAATGACACAAAAACAACTATCAATCTGACAATTACCACAAACCTCGAAAAGAAATACAGCGACACATTTCCAAGCCGACCACAACAACCACAACAATCTTGTAGCATATTATACAGGCCTGTAGCAAGTTAAACTATTTTCTATTTGATTTTTATTTGTTTTATTTGTAACTTGAACGATCAGAACTATTAGCTCCATTTTTCCATTGTAATATCATTAAATCTATCTGCTTATGAAAACGCAAAGACTTCTTTCTATTTTCTTCGCTATTCTGGCAAATGCATTCATCTTTCACTGTATTGCAGCGACAAGATTCTCTGTCGCTAATGGCGATTGGGACAACACAGCCACCTGGTCTGCAACTTCAGGAGGGCCTGGCGGAGCCAGCATACCAACAAGTGCAGATGTAGTAACGATTAACACTACTGTTACTGTTCCGGTAGGTTATTCTGCATCCTGTGCCAGCATGGCCATCTCACTAAACAAAGCGGTAACAAACAAAGGAACTCTCACCATTGTAGGCTCGTTGACAGGAAATGCTTCGTCAAGCACCCTTACACAATTTAGCAATTCAACATTATATCTGGGAGGAGGAGCTACACTAAAAACTCTAAGTGCCACGTCCACTGACAATACCGTTATATACAACAGTACAGCTACCAGTTCACAAACCATAAAAGGAGCAACATACTACAACCTTACACTAACCGGTACTTCAGCAAAATCGATGGGAAATGTAACTGTAAACAATAATCTGATTATTGATGATGTTACCAGTATTGGCAACAACATAACTGTCAACAATCAGACACAAATTACCAGCAACGGCTCTATTGCGACTTCATCCGACCCAATCACACTAACTTTTAATGGAGCAATAACTATTGATGGCACCTGGGATGACTCTAATAACACAGGAAATACTGTGACTTTCAATTCGGACCTGACTGTCAACGGAAATTTAATAGCTTCAAATTCAGCTTATTCATTTCCTGGCACCACAACTATTAATGCCACCTCCCCAATATCAATCAATGACATGACCATAGACGGCTCCGTACAAAACTATTCAGATCTTTCGGCTGGCTATATAAACGGCAGTGGCTCATTTGAGAACATGTCCGGGGCATCTCTTACTCTTTCAGGCGACGGCGCGACAATTTCGCCGACTCTCATTGCTAATACAAACACAAATACCGTTAATTACATTGGTACAAATCAAACTATAAAAAGCTCCAGTTACAGCACTTTAAATTTACTAACAGGCGACACTTTGGTTACGGACGGAGATATTACTACCAGCGATTTCTCGATTGATGTAACGACTACATTGAACATGCAAACTTCTGCATTAGCCATCACTAATTCAGCTATTTCGACCGCTGGTCGCATATTAACGGCATGTACTACCAGTACTCCACTTTCAAATAACATTAATTGGACTGGACATGTAACGTACAATTCAACTGCTGACCAAACTGTAGCTTATGGTACTTATGCTAATTTACACCTCACTAACAGTGGAATAAAAACAGTAAATGGTACGATATCACCAACAAATCTTGAAGTTGCAAATGGAACCACACTTGATATGACTACCATTGCTCTACCAACTGCAAGTTACACCGGCAGCGGAACTATCAAAACACAAAATACGTCCAGCACACCAATTCCCGCTAATCAAACATGGAATTATACTATCAATTACAACGGCACCGCATCTCAAACCCTTGTAAATGGAAACTATAGCAATATCATCATCGACAATGCAGCTGGAGTATCCGTGGCTGACTCAGCAAGCATCTCCAGCAATTTAACCATAAACACAGGAAAACAACTTATCATTGCTGATTCTAAAAAATTAACATCCTCGACAATCACCAATAATGCTGGCTCAAACGGCATCTATATTCAGTCAACCTCAAGCACACCTACAGGAACTTTAATATTCAACAACAGTCCGTCAAATCCTGTAGCTGCAACCATTGAAATGTATTCAAAAGCTGCGGCAACATCATACATCAATGGTGTATATAGTGGATATAAATGGCAGTATTTCGGCATACCGATAAGTTACACATCAGCCGCCCCTACTTTTAACGACTGCTATGTGCGCAAATACAACGAAGCAGGGATTGGTATTGGCACCCTTCCTACAAATTATTGGATAAGCGTATTGAGCAACGGATCACTAACCGCCTTCAATGCATATGAAATCACTCAATCCACCCCAAAGACTATCACATTCAGAGGCAACCTGGTGAACACCAACTACAGCAGCGGGAAGTTAGCATACACAACAGGCGCTACCTACAAGGGGCAACATTTGATTGGGAATTCATACACAGCTGCCATCAATATCAGCAACATACAATTTGGTTCATCTGATCCAAATGTAATCGAAAACACAATCTATCTTTACAACACAGGATCATATTCTGACTGGGTAAGTAATGGTGCTTCGGGAACAGTCATGGGCAGCACACCAGGTCAATACACATCCGTGCCAGTAAGTTTAGCAGGAAGCGACCCAGAAATTCCAGGTCAGATACCAGCCATGCAAGCTTATTTAGTAAAAGTAAACAGTGATAACAACAACGCAACTATCTCCGTTCCTTACAGTTCAGCAACAATGCGAAACACCACACTACAAAGATCAATTAAACAAAGTATACCTTACACAAAGATTAAAGTAAGCGGTTCACGCTATGAGGACAAAATGTGGATATTTACAAACTCAAGCTGCACACCACAATATGACAATGGATGGGATGGTTATAAGATTATAGGCTCCAGCAAAGTTCCTCAGATTTGGAGCATCGAAAACAATATGAATCTACAGATCAACACGAAAGACAATATAAACAATTCAACTTTAGGTTTCAGATATGGGGAGGATTCTGTATACACAATAACAGTCAGTCACACAAATGATAACCTGTATACGAAACTTTATCTGGTAGATTTGTTAGACAACAGCATTACAGATATCAGCGCATCTGGTACAACTGTTACATTTAAAGCCAATGCCAGTACACCATTGACACGATTTAAAATTGTAACGGGTATGGACATAACTACAGACAACCAAACCTCCAGCTCCATCGGCACCACCATATTTAACGAAGGAAGCAAATTATATATCCAAAACAATGGAACTGAGAATTCAACTCTGACAATCTTTGATTTATCTGGCAAAGTAATAAAGGTTTTCAAAAATATAGCGATGGGCAATTCGATTTTAGAAAGTCATTTAGTTGGAGGAGACTATATTATTAAATTAAAATCCACACAAACAGAAACCACCCGAAAAATTGTTGTTTTCAAATAAATCATTCGATTTATCTGCTTTATGACCAACGGGGTTGAATCTATCAGTTTTTTTCAAAAAAAAAAAAAGATTGATCGAACAATACGCATTCCATATTTATACAAGCAAACCTATGAATCATTAAACATCTCACTAACAAGAAAAACAACTTATTAACCTAATAATATCCTCGAAATATTGAAGGCATCAACAGCACTAAACGATTAATTAATGTTTATTTTTGTTATATATTCGATTAACTCCAGACTTATATCTAGCAAAACAATCCTCCTTAATGGGAAAATTTAAATCAACGCCCAGACAATACTATTTTGAAGAGTAATAGATTATACGACCTACATTTAACCATCACACTTAAACCAATCCTTGCGACGCATTGAAACTGCCTTTAAGAGCATATCAGACCACGAAATTTCAGTATTACCCAAAACTTATTTTCACCAAAGTATTTTGCCAACACTTCAGTATATTCTTTTGTAATATTCTATACATCAAACGTAGCATAAAACACTATAAAATACTAAATACCAAACAATTAGTTTATTTCATATATTTGTACTGAATAGTCTGGAGTTCTTCAGATTTATAGATTAGTTTCCAACCTAAAAGCGACATCTATATGAAAAGCATTACACACCTCCGCAATACAATATCAGCATATTTCCAATGTGCAAACAGAACTCAAACTTGCAAACTGCTGATCATATTCTTCCTGACACAAATAGCACTTGCAGGCTATGCAGCCACTTATTATTCAATTTCAACCGGCAATTGGAACAACAACACTACCTGGTCGTTAACCTCAGGTGGCTCAGCAGTAGGGACAGGTATTTACCCCAAAATAGGCGACAACGTAGTTATTGAGGGTGGCTTTACTGTCTCCACTTCAGGCAATTCATCCTGCGCCTCTTTGCAGGTAAACAATGGCACCATGACCTATGGTACAGGCAGTGCCACAAACGATACGATTGCAGGCAATCTTACAATTGGAGCCAGCGGTACTATTAATGGCTTTACGCATGGAGCTTCTCAAATTCAACTTCATACGCTTTACATTGGAGGTAATATCAGCAATAGTGGAAATTTAATAACAGATGGCAAAGGGAAAAAAGATAATGTAAAAATATACCTGACCGGTACCACGCAAACGATTAGTGGAGCCGGCACATTTACCTGGAACTCATTAGTGGTAAATAGCGGAAGCTATACAACCGTAACCTCAACCAGCAGCCAGCAAATAAACGTAGACCTGACAATAAACGGAACACTGGACTTTGGCAGTACTACTTTCAACAGAGCTACAAGTGGTGGAATACTGACAGTTAGCGGCACAATGATTTTGGGCAGCAATACCGGCGGCCAGACAGGGAGCAATTTTCCTCTGAACTTCACAACCATGACACTGACAGGCAGCACTGTAGTTTACAATTTCGCAGGCGCACAAACCGTATATGCAGTTCCAACCTATACCAACCTTACCTTGTCGGGCAGTGGTATAAAAACACTTACAGGAGCTACCGTAAACGGCATATTATCCATGGAAGGCACTGCTACTGCCACCGGAACGCCTAATTATGCAAGCACAGCCACTCTGCAATACAAGGGAACTGCTTCGATAACAGCTTCGAACAACGAATTTCCGGTGAGATTTGCCGGAACAGGTGGTGTCATAATTGATCAGGGAACAGGAAATACAGTCACGCTGAATGCAAGCAAAACAGCTATAAACGGGAACATCAATATCAAATCGGGAACTTTTGACCTTTCTTCGTTCACCATCAACAGAGCATTGGCTGGTGGAACATTAACAATAGCATCCGGGGCTTCTTTAAAAATAGGAGGAACCAACACGTTCCCAACCAACTACAACACACACAACATCAACTGCAACAGCACTGTTGAATACTCGGGCGCCAACCAGACAGTAAGTAATTTAAATTCCGCACAGACTTATGGAAATCTGACACTGAGCGGAAGTGGCACTAAAACCCTTCAAACCGGAACCACCACTATCTGCAACAATTTTACCGTTACAGGTACGGCAAACACCACAGGAGTTACAGGGCTCACCATTGGTGGAAATGTATTTATAGACGCCAATGCGCTGTTTACGGCCGGAGCATTTACCCATTATGTAACAGGCAACTGGAAAAAAAGCGGAACCTTTACCGCCACGGGCTCGACCATCAACTTCAACAGCAGCAGTTCGTCGCAGACTATCGGTGCCAGCAATTTCAACCACATTACGTTCAGTGGCGCCGGAACCAAAACAGCAACCGGTGCACTGACAATAGCCGGAGATGCCACAATAAGTTCTAACTTCAGTGCAGGCAGCTTTACTCACTCAATAGCCGGCGCCTGGACAAACAACGGAACTTTCAACGCCGGAACGAGCACTGTAACCCTTTCGGCAACAACGGCAAAAACCATTGGCGGAAGTTCATCCAGTCAGTTTTACAACCTCACCCTGGACGAAACAGGTAGCAGCACGCTCGGCATCAACACTTCTGTAACAAACACACTTACATTAACACAAGGATTGATCGATGTAAGCACCTACACATTTACCGTGGCCGGAATTTCGGGAGGCAGCACTACAAGCTACATCAAAACCAGCAGTACAGGTCGCCTAAAAAGACAGGTAACAACCGGCGGAACTGTTTATACATTTCCAGTGGGTAACTCAGCCTACAACCCGATTAGCTTTTCCAGTTCCGCTACAGGTAATGGAAATTCGGATTATTTCAGCGTGAGAGTAGAAGACGGAGCACTTACCAATGCCAATGTAAATACCAAAACCGTCAACCGCAAATGGTATCTGATGGCCGCTACAACAGGCATTACATCGCTTAACGTTACCGCTCAATACAACGCAGGAGAAACAGGCGCAGCATTCAATGCCGCCTCCAGCCCGCGCATAGGATTCTTTACAGGAACAGCCTGGGGCTATAGCCCAACTGCTACAGCCACGGGAAGTGGTCCTTATACAATCACAGCATCGGGCACCGCGCCGGACGCATCCAGTGCAAATGCCTTTGTAGCTTTAGGTAGCGAAGATGCCTTCAGTGCGTCAAAATTAGCTATCACGGTATTGCCACCCACTCCATATCGAGGTATCAGCAGCTCAATTGCTACCGTCCAGTCGCAAAACAGCCAAAACATACCCACCAGGGTATTGCAGTCGACCTACTTCGATCTGACCTCCAACAAATCGTTTACACGAACAGGCGGGCTCACCGGATTTGCCATTGCTGCGGGAACACACGAAACCGTGATCAACAACATCCAGTTCTTAGTTTCTACCTGGAATGCAACCAGCGAAGTGTACGACACAAATGCAACTGTAACAGCCACAAGAACTTCGGGTGAAAGCCTGACAAATGGCACTACACCGCAATTTGCCATTAAGGACGGTAGTATTTACCGCCCAAAGACCACCGGCAACTGGAACAGCGTGCAATGGGAAATAAGCAGCGACGGAGGCAGCAGCTGGACTAACACCACATTGCCTACCAATAGTATTTTTGCTGAAAGCGATGTGATTCAAATCCCTGCCGGAATTACTACTACAGCCGACACAAATGCATCATTCTATTCGTTGATCGTATTTGGCACACTGGATATTGCCAATGCCACAACGCTAACGCTAAACCATTCTACAAACGATTTGGGCGATTACAACATCAGCGTGTATGGCACATTAAAAAATTCCGGGGGTACCATTACCAACAGCAATGCGGCCTACACTCCTGTGTATGTATATGGCGGAACGTATTGGCACAACCGGGATGGAGGCGCAATACCAACAGGTAGCTGGAATACCTTGAGTGGAACTCCGTCAACCTGCAAAATAACCGGAATAAGTTCCACAGCAATCACTTCGGGACTTGAGCAGTCGTTCCAAAATCTTATTTGGGACAATGCCGCTCAAAGCGTGACCCAAACACTTAGCGCAGACATGAATATTGCCAATACGCTTACGTTATCCAATGGCGTAATTACCACAAGTACAAACAAGGTTGTGATAGGTCAGGGAGGCACATCCACCAGCACCAACAATGCACGTATCAACGGCAACATCCGGATACAAATACCTACAACCAGTTCTCCAACCATCAATTTCCCGATTGGAGATGCCAGCTATTACACACCACTTACCGTGGCGTTTAATGGCACCATCGTGGGTTCGGGCTATCTGGACGCATACACCACTACCACTCAGCCACCACTGGCCACCGGTTTAAGTCAAACAAAATACATTAAACGCCTCTGGACCGTATCCAACACCAACATCAGCGGCTTCACATCCTTTGATATTACTTTTGCCTTTGCCGATGCCGACAAAACAGGCACTCCCAACACCTCGGCATTAGTCATTCGTAAAAAGGACAACAATATATGGGCTGTAACCTCTACAGGTACCCGAACAGCCAACAGTACTCAATGCACAAACATGACTTCATTCAGCGACTTCGCCATAGGGGAAGACGACTGTACTTCCACCAATTATATCTGGTTGGGAGGAACAAGCACCGATTGGAACACAGCAAGCAATTGGTGTTATAATCAGGTACCGGTAGCCACGGTAGATGTCACAATTCCAGCGGGTCCTGCCAATCAGCCGGTTATAGGCAACAGTGCCACATGCAAGAGCATCAGCATAGCCAATGGAGCTTCGCTCACCCTTTCGGGAAGCAACTCATTAGCCATTAAAGGCAATCTGACAAACAATGGTACAATTATCACCAATTCAGGCACAATCAGTTTTACAGGAAGCTCAGCGCAATCGATTACCGGAAGCGTTAACTTCTACAACTTAACCATCAACAACACAGGAGGAGTTGTTGCGGCCAATGACCTGACAGTAAACGGTACGCTGAATTTGCAAAGTGCCAATGCAAATGCAAGTACAGGAGCACTACATATGGGTTCATATACACTTAACATGGGCACCGATGCACTCACCACGGGAACCGGCGATGTAACCGGCATTGTAAAACGTCAACAGACATTTGTGGGTTATACAAACTATACGTTTGGAAATGCCAACACAACCATTTCATTTACCAATGTACCCGGAGCAACAAAACCTGGTTGGATAAGTTGCAAAATAACACTAGGAACAGCACCTTCATGGAGAAGCCAGGCCATAAAACGCACCTACAGTTTTGCGCAGGACGGATCAGGAAACGACAGAACGGTGGTTCATCTGCATTACCTGGACTCCGAACTCCACGATGCTGAAACCGACGAAAGCAAACTCGTTTTTTGGGATGCATATACAGAACCCGACTACAGTAATAAATTCCCACGCAGCAAATCGAATGCTGACGCCACGAACAACTGGATTGGTCTTGCAGGTATGGCTATAAATTTCTTTGCACCAAGCAGTACACTTGATTATAAACAATGGGGACTGGCATATACTAACGTAAGTAAGATTATCTGGACCGGCAATGGTGCATCCGACTATGGAGATTGGAGTAATCCAGGCAACTGGAATGGGGGCGTGCCAACGGCCAACGACGACGTATTAATTCCGGCAACACTACCCGGCGACACACACGGATATCCAATCCGGAATTTAAATCAATCAACCACTCCCGCTGTATGTAACTCTATCGAAATAGAAAATGGAGCCACCCTTACAGTCGACAATTATCCCATTACGATTTCAGGTTCGACAGGGGCATGGATCAACAATGGCACATTCGTTCCGGGAACAGGAACAGTCACTTTTAATCACAACAATCAAAGTGACATTATTACATTGGGTGGTACAACCAATTTCTACAATCTGAATTTTGGAGCAAACACTTTCATGCGACCCAACAACGGAATGTATATCGGCATCGGCGGAAATCTGACCTACGACGGATCATCCGTTCTGGAATTTTCATCATCGACAAACACCGTAGAATTCAAAGGTGAAAATCAGCTAATCCCGAACCCCACAGCGCTGGGAAATTTGCGGGGTTATTACCATTTAACCCTAAGCGGCAGTGGAGCATCCACCTTACAAAACCAGTTAAACATCAGCGGGAATCTGACTATCAACACTACTGTTGATGGAACAACAAACAACACCACACTCATCTGCGAGGGAACATCGGAACAAACCATTAGTGGCACATCGGTACTTGCACTCGGAAGCATGACAATCAATAACTCATCGGGAGTTACAGCATCTACCAATCTGGCACTAAGCGGAACACTTACATTCATCACCGACAATCCAACCACCAACGACAAAGGTGCATTGGCAATGAGCACCGATAAGATTCTTGACCTCGGTGCAGACGCTACAATAACCGGCCCCGGCGACGTATCGGGCATTGTACGAAGATCGCACACATTCAGTACCGGTACATTTTATGCCTTTAGCAATGAAAACAACGGACTTATTTTTGCTGCCGTAAGTGGATATCCCGGGCAAACTCTGCCATCTTCCGTAAGTTTGAAAGCCAACATTGGCACCGCACCCAACTGGTCGTCCTATCTGGGAGCAACACTCACCAATCCGATTAAACGCAATTGGGAGATCATACAAACAGGTGGTAGCGGAACCCGTGCACTCATGCGCGTTCATTACCGCGACAATGAAATTCAGGGAGGAATCAGCGAGAATAATTTAACCATATGGACTTCAAGCTGGGTTTCGGCCTACAATAATTTCTACAACAAAGAATCCGGCCGTTCTAATTACAACACCGACTTAAATTATATTGCTATTCAGGATGTTGATTTTGCAATCATTCCATCCGTATGGGGAAATTTCAAATGCACATTGGCACCATCCACAACCAGCAACTATACCTGGATTGGAACAATCAGCACCGACTGGAACAACCCATCCAACTGGACACCCAACAGCGTACCCGATGCAACTCATGGAGCTATCATACCCAACACGTATACAACTCCTTACGCGCCTACTTTGCCGCCCAGCGCAACCTGCAAATCGATACAACTCAATGCAGGAGCCTTACTCAACGCTGCTGCCAGTGGTGGCACATTAACCATCACCGGTGCAAATGCAGCCTGGAATGCTGAAACAGGAGCCGTATTTAACGCCAACACAAGTCAGGTAATTTTTAACGCCGACGCACTTACAGCAGGCAACACATCCATCACCGGCACAACCGGTTTTTACGATGTATCCATCGCAAACGGCACCCTGCTCAGACCTGCCAGCAACAGTTATACCCGCATCAATGGAACATTAACCATCAATGGAACATTAGCTGCAGCAACCACCGAAAACACCTTTGAGTTTACGAGCAGCAGTTCACAAAACATTCCAAACCCGAACGGAAGTACAGCAGGCTATCACAATCTTGTATTAAGTGGATCAGGCACCAAGAATCTTCCTGCTACATTAAACATTGTAGATAAATTTATCAACAATACAACAGATGCGGGCACTGTAAATGCAGGTAGTGGCACAGTATTATTTAATGGTAACGCAATTTACGATCATGTGATTTCTGGAACTACCAGTACAACATTCAACAATGTAATTTGCGATAACCCCGGCCATACAATTAGTGTGGAGAATAATATATCAATCAACGGTTCATTAGAAATAACATCCGGATCAATTCTTGACCTGAAAACAAACACACTAAGTGGCACCTTGAGTTCTATAAGCGGTACAGGCACAATTAAAACACAAAATACAGGCAGTACACCCATTCCGGCTTCGAAAACATGGACCGGATTGGTAGACTACAACGGTACTGTAGCACAAACAGTTGTTGCCGGCACATATACCGACCTGACTATTGAAAACATTGCCGAGGCAACTGCCGGAGGAGATCTAACGGTAAATGGTATTCTGAATCTGGCAGTAAACAACCCCGGGGCAACCAAAGGACTTTTTGATACAGATATCTATACACTAAACATGGGAGCTGTAAACACATTGGCCTCCACCACCACAGGTATAGGCGATGTTACCGGCATCGTAAAAAGGGCTCATACCTTCGAAGGGAACACTGTGTACACTTTTGGTAATCCTTATACATCCATTACATTTGTAAACTTTCCCAGCACAACTAAGCCGGGCTGGGTTAGTTGTAAAATATCGCTGGGAACAGCACCTGCATGGCGGGGAGTAGCTGTCAAACGCTATTACAGCTTTGCCAAAGATGCTGGTTCAGACAGAACTGTATTAAAATTACATTATCTCGACTCAGAATTAAATACCGAAACAACAGAACCCTACGAGCCCAACGAGAATAAGTTGGAGTTATGGGATGCACACAACGGGCCAACATGGACTCCGGTAGAAGTTCATGGAAAATCGGCCAATGACCCTACTGCCAACTGGGTGGGACTCGCCGGCATGTCAATCGGCTATATTGCGTCATCCAGTACTCTGGACAACAAACAATGGGGATTAAGCTACTCAAACGTATCTAAAAAAATTTGGACGGGCATTGGCTTTGATCCAAATGATTGGGCTTTACCAGGCAACTGGGATGGTGGAATTCCAACCGCTTCAGATCCTGTGCTGATACCAGCCGGACTAAGCAACTACCCATCAAAAAATCTGGATCCAGCCACCTATCCGGTCACCATTAAATCATTGGAAATTGAACAGGGCGCCTCTATGGCTGTAGACACCTGCACTATTACCATAAAAGGATCGACCGGAGCATGGATTAACAACGGAACCTTTACAGCAGGAACTGGAAAAGTTGTATTCAACAACGACACTATTACCAACATCATGACTATTGCCGGTAGTACCAACTTCAATAATATTCAGGTAAAAGGAAACACCTATATTCTTGCATCTGCAAACAGCTATATGGGCATATCAGGCTCGATAAGTTATGACCAAGGTTCTATCCTGGATTTCATCACCAATAATAATACGGTAGAATTCAACGGAACAGATCAATCAATCATAAACCTGACTGGACCCTCTAATGGTAAAGGATATCATGACTTGAAGATATCTGGTAGCGGAACTAAAACATTACCTTCAACACTTAATATTGCCGGAGACTTTACCAACAACGGCACGATGAATGCCGGTACAGGAACAGTTATTATCAAAGACCAGGGGCACAAACAAAATATCGGAGGTACTTCAACCAGCACATTCTACAATCTGACCATCGACAACACAGATCAAATTGCAAATGCAACAGCTAGCTTCAACGTAAACAACCAACTAACAATCAATGCACAGACTGCCCTGGAGATGAATACATTCGCATTGGGAGGTACATTCTCATCAACCAGCGGCACAGGAACTCTCAAAACACAATGTACATCAACCACACCCATACCTTCAGGGCTTACCTGGACATTTGGGCTAATCATGAATAATACCGGCAGTGCTCAAAGTATTCCGGCAGGAACCTATGCTTCGCTCCAAAACAGCAATCCGTTGTTGCTTACAGCCAAAGGAGCACTCAACTGTACCAGCCTGATACTGGACAACGCCACCACGCTGGACATGGGCACCTACGCCCTATCGGGAGGCAGTTCGATATCCGGCACTGGCACGCTGAAAACGCAGTGTACATCATCCACACCTTTACCATCAGGCAAAACATGGCCGGGCAACGTAGTGTATAATGGCACATCAACTCAAACAGGCGTTTCTGGCACTTTTGGCAATATCGGCATCGAAAATACAGCAGGAGTTACGCTGGCAGCAGGTGCAAATATGAGTATAGATGGCTATTTGTTTATCAACACCTCAAAATACCTCACAATACCAACAGGAACAGTAGTTTCCGCACAAACTGTAACAAACAATGCAGGAATTTCCGGAATAACAATTTTATCTAATCCAAATAGCCCAAATGGTAGTTTAATCTTTTTCAACAACACCAATAATCCGGTAAGCGGAACTGTGCAGATGTATTCAAAAGCATCTGCTACAAACTATTCAAACGGAGTATATAGTGGCTATAAATGGCAATATTTTGGCATTCCTATTAAATCAATAGTCGCTGACCCAACATTTTATGGGTGCTATGTAAGAAAATATAATGAGGCCGGAATTGGTGTCGGAAGTTCACCAACTAATTATTGGATAAGCCAAACGAATAGTTCTATACTGAGCTCATTCAATGGATATGAGATTACCCAGCCCATTGCAAAAACAATTACATTTCAGGGCACTCTGGTAAATGGAGATTTCAATAGTGGCAAATTGTCATATACAACTGGTGCCACCAATAAAGGGCAACACCTTATTGGAAATTCATATACTTCTGCAATTGACATCACAAAAATCAATTTTGGTAGTGATAATGAAAACATTATTGAGAACACAATATACATATTTAACACAGGATCATACAGCGACTGGGTCAACAACGGAGTATCCGGAACTGTAAATGGATTTGCACCAGGACAATACATTAGCATCCCCAAAAACATGGCTGGACAGTTACCTGAATTGCCGGGCCAAATACCTTCAATGCAGGCATTTTTATTAAAAGTAAATAGCGACAACCAGAATGCTAACATACAGATACCATACGTATTGTCCAGCACGAACAACACTGGCATGCAAAGGATTAGTTCTGCCATAAATCCATATTTACAAATAAAAGTCTCCGGCAAACGATATTCAGACAATACATGGATATCTATCAACGACAAGTGTAAAAACAGTTTCGACAATGGTTGGGATGGATATAAAATCATTTCGGCCGGCAATGCTCCTCAGGTATGGACAATCGAAAACAATATCAATTTACAAATTGATTGTAAAAACGAATTAAACAACACCTATTTAGGATTCAGGTGTGGTGAAGACTCCATTTACACGCTCACTATTAATTACAATGCAATAAACAATATATACCCGCAATTATATCTCCTGGATATATATAATAAAACAACGGTACCTATACAAAAAAATGGCGCCAGTTTTACATTTAAAGCCAATGCCAGTACACCATTAACCCGTTTTAAAATAGTCACAGCATTGGATATAGCGACAAAAAACGAGGATCAACCAGCAGCAGGGTCCAATATTTTTAATGAAGGTAGTAAATTGCACATACAAAACATGGAAACCGGAAATGCAATTCTAAAAATATATGATTTATCTGGTAAACTCATAAGAAACTATCAAAACATTCAGCCCGGTGTATCGGTTCTTGAGTCAAATATTGCCTCGGGAGATTACATTCTCCATTTTAATTCGGGAGGAAAAGAGATAACCAGAAAAATTGTAGTTTTCGAATAAAACACTCATCAAAGAGGGCTTGCGCATGTAGTACAAGCCCTCTTTTTTGTAGTAAGAATTACAAAACTGCGCATTATCTCAGGCCTCAATCCGCAGCAAACAGTTAATGTATGTTATAGAAACATTATCATTCGTTTATTTTCAAATACATTCATGTCGGATTTGAGTTAAATCCACGTCATCCTACAAATCAAGCCAATCAAACAACTGACAAAATCACGAATAGCTGTCATAAAGAATATTGAAAAGAAATGCAAACCTATTTACACAGCCTAAACATTCAGCGCTATAATCCAGCATTTTTCGGCCCTATTCACGAAGAAAGTTCCCCTCCTATAAGACTCCATAAGTTGAACATAAATTAGTGTGATGTCCGACAGAGTAGAATTGTAGCATTTTCTACAACAACCATCGCAAAATAAGCTACAAACGTTTCTGTTTCAATTATTTATACCATTTTATTATCTTTGAATTGGCAAAACAGACAATGTCAGGTAAATGAAAAAAGGCGAAAATACATTACTAATTTGGGTATTATCCTGGGCTGCAGTTCTACTGGGATTACTATATTCGCCATTGGGAAGTCCTGATTTGTATAACAACAGATCTTACTTTGCAGACAACCAGGGAGTTAATTTCAATAAAGTCGTCATCTACAATGTTCCGTCATCTTCATCTGAAAACAACGGATCTGATTTCTCAATACCACTTACCAGAGATGTGTTGAAAAAAAATCTGAATTACGCAGTGAACGCTCTTGTAAGTACAGGAGTCAAAAGTGTGCGCAGTGTAAATACCACCGCTACAAGATCATTAAGCAGCAACGATAACTCTGCAACTCAGGCAGGCAATTCAGGGAGCGGAAGCATAAACGATGTTGCTACAGGAGTATCTAAGATGAAAAGTTCAGGAAGCAGAAATTCGGGATCAATTGGAATAGGAGGAGAAATGAGAGGACTTCTGGCTTTTAATTCTTCTACGGGAGTTAGCTCATCTGATTCGACTCAGGTCCAACAAGACACATACGCTACCACTACACGCCAAAAAGCTGACGAAAACGGAGTACCCGTTGGAGACGGATGGAAAATACTGGCTGTCATGGTAGTTATATACAGTTTTTACAAAGCCAGAAAAGCAGGATTGCTGAATTTCAGCAAAAACTACTTTTCCCAAATACTTTCTAAAGAATAACTTCCCCCGGGCAATACTGCATAAAGCCCTTTTGCCTGACGATGATTACGATCTAAAGATTGTAACGCCATCATATCCTCATCATCCAGCGTAACAAAAACCGATTCATAATTATCTCTCAACCGAGTCGAATTAGTCGACTTAGGTATAACGGCCGTTCCGCGCTTCATACCCCATGCCAACAGTACTTGAGTAGGTAAACAATGATGCTTCTCAGCAATATTCAACACGATATCTGCTTTGGCTATACTAATACTGTCATTCATCAAATGACGACTACCCAGTGGTGAATAAGCTGTCACAACAATATTGTTATCCCTGCAAAAACTCACCAGGTCATTTTGATGAAAATAGGGATGTAATTCCACTTGGTTGACTTCAGGTTTCAATTCTGAAGCAGCCAACAGTCGGGTGAGCTTGGGAATATTGAAGTTAGATACACCAATATGCTTTGTAAGACCCGCCTTACAAACTTTCTCCATCGCCTCCCAGGTCGTTTCCACAGGAAGTTCTTCCAGCGACAATAAATCGTCAGCCGTTTTTGCCTGCTCTACACCCGGTTTGAAAGCAATTGGCCAATGCATTAGATACAAATCAAGATAATCCAATTGCAAGTCATGCAATGATGTATGAATGGCAGATTCTACACGTTCTGGTGAATGATCACTATTCCACAATTTAGAGGTGATAAAAAGCTCTTCACGGGTAACCATGCCGGTTGATATAGCAAATTTCAGCGCTTTGCCTATCTCCTCTTCATTTTTATAAATATAAGCACAGTCGATATGACGATAACCCAGCCGAATAGCTTCTAAAACCGCATCGTAGACTTCATTACTTTTCGACAACCATGTGCCCAACCCGAGAGCCGGCATTATATCTCCATTTGAAAACTTTAGTTCTTTCATTATACCAACTTTTTGTTATTCAATAACATTCTGGATCTAATAAAGTTTATCTTCCTGCTACTACTTCACTCTTTGTCACCAACTTATTGTCCAAAAACTGCTTAGCGGTGTTGTATCCCAATTCGAAGATCTCACGCCCTTTGTCTACATCAAATGTTTCATAATTGCCCATATCTACGGGCTCAATCAACAAATCACAAAGTTCCTTATCGGCAATAATATTTGCTTTAAACATAAAATGATACGAACGGGAAGCCACATTCAGAATAGTTGGTTTATATTCATCGGCCACCAATGGACTTGCATTGATCCCGATTACTTTTTCGCAATCCTCGCGTATCGTGGACACCGGAAAATTTTTAAACACACCTCCATCCACGTAACGCACTCCGTCTATCATTTTGGGAGTAAAAAGCACAGGCACACTACACGAACCGATGATAGGTTCAATTAATTTGCCTTTTGAGAATACCACACTCCTGCCCTGATCCAGATTGGTTGCTACAATCCTCAGTGGAATTTTTAAATCTTCAAAAGTTTTAGCGTGAAGCTTTTTGGTAAGAAATTTCTGAAAAGCGTCTATGCGGAAAAAACCACCTTCGGTAAGCTTAATCTTGGTCATTTGCCGGAAGCTGATATCTTCAAACAACTGCGCTATCTCATCGGGAGAATAACCATCGGCATACAACGCTCCAACTACTGCTCCGGAACTAACACCTGATATCAAATCGGGCTTAATACCTCGCTCTTCCAGAGCCTTCAACACACCTGCATGACAAAGTCCTTTTATGCCACCGCCACTGAGAGCAATACCGATTTTAAAGGGTTTCTGAGTAAAAATATTCGTCAAATCCATAAGCACACGACTATTATTTTGTAAGATTGAAGCTTTCACAAAAATACAAAATAACTTCCTGCTAAAAGAAAGAATGACGATTAATAAAGTTTAAACGGAGTATTTAGAGAATTTTGCCATCACCCGCTCATAGTATGTTTTTGATACGGGAATATCAGGGGTATTCATAGCGTCCATTTCCAGAAATATCCCATCCTTTGTGCGACGCAACACTTTTACCTTATCTAGATTGACAATGTAAGACCGGTGGCAACGTACCAATGGTGTTTCTTTCGTCAGATTCTCTTCCATCCATTTCAGCGAATTTCGAATCAGAAAATGCGACAATTTTGATTTATTGAGGTAGTGAATAGTAGCATAATTATCAGCAGAATCTATATACAACAGATTCTCAAGCACCACAGATATCTTAAACTCGCCCTTCTCGTCCAAAAATGCAATCAGATTTTTCTTTGGCACTTCTACAGGCTTATCACTCTTTTGCATTTTCTCCAGTTGATGATTTTTATCCATCCACGAAAAATACAACCACAAAATAGCGTAAGGAAGTAGCAAAATAAGAGAAGCATGCAACGTTGAATCATAAAAAATCTGAAGGAAGTCCCGATTTGCATTTTCTTCAGGAATAAACTTCGTGAATAACGCGTAAAACATGGACATGGAAAGGATTTCGGCCAACACCCAGGCGCCATACTTCATATAAGTAAGTTGATTCCTTTTCACGTAGGCCAACAGAATCATCCGACTGAGAACGACTACCAACATACCCACAAGTACAATCAAACTTGCGAAGATAAAAAACTTGAAATCAGATATTTTATACCATTCTCTGGATCCAAACGGTTTGAAAATATTTATGAACAACAAGGCAAAGAGAGCTGTCAACAACACGAGCCGAACTGTGTTGCTTTTTTCATACATGTATGCAGGAATCTTTGAGTTCATATAGTGTAAAAAATTGGTGGCACAAAAATAGATTATTCTCTCCAAACTCACAAACACGCCGTCCCGCAAGGCTATTTTTTCACCCCGATATTTACAAATTTACCCCTGTAATCGACAAATTATCCCTAACCTTCGATTTCTTCCCCACGAAATTGCCCATCACCCCCGCTTCCTCTTCCTTTGTAATAAAATTAAAGTCAGCACATTATGAATTACCTCGAACATCATTCTTATCTGAACACAAATTTCAGACTAGGGCAAAACCTAAAATCTGAACTTTCCGGGGTCACAATACGCTTCTCCACCTTTAAAAGCAGTTCTGGCTTCGGATTGGAAGAATGTTTAACAGCAACCTCAGATCAAGAGATAAATGAGAATCAATTTTTCATGTATCCAGTATTTACACCCGGTGGCAAACATAAAACATCCCAAGCGATACTATTAATGCACGGACTGAACGAGCGCAATTGGAGTAAATACCTAACCTGGGCTGAATACCTTTGTGAACATACCGGCAAACCAGTCATTCTATTTCCGATAGCTTTTCATATGAACAGATCTCCGTTGAGCTGGTCCAACCCCCGCGACCTGAAAAGCATCATCGACAAACGTAAACTCCAATACGGCAATGACCGAACGATGAGTTTTGCAAATGTAGCCCTAAGCGAGCGCATCAGCGAACAACCCTTGCGCTTTTACAGCTCCGGCCGACAGAGTATGCACGACCTAACCCTACTCTTTCAGGAAATAAAATCAGGCAGACATCCACTTTTCAAAGAAGACACACAGATTGACATTTTTTCATATTCCATCGGTTCATTTCTTTCGCAAATTACATTGATGACGAATCCCGAAAATCTATTTGCTGATTCCAAACTCTATATGTTTTGCGGCGGTAGTATCTTCAGTTCCATGTTTGGCGAATCGCGCAGCATTATGGACAAACCGGCTTTCAGCAAAATGATGAGTTATTACACACATGATTTTGAAAGTGATAAAGACAAAGAACTAATTCGCGACACTGGATTTGAGTCGTTCTCCAGCATGATTTCGCCGGAACGAAACGAAAGCAATCGAATTGGATTTTTCAAAAAAATGGGCAATCGAATTGGCGGAATTTCACTACAGAAAGACATTGTAATTCCCTACGAAGGCGTAAAAAAAGCGTTGGGTGATCAACTAACCAAACTTCGCATACGCAATCTGGAATTTGATTTTGATTACTCGCATGAAATTCCATTCCCCACCAACGGGAAAGCAAATCCCACAGAAATAAATCGGGCTTTTAATACTGTATTTGCTGATGCAGCAGCATTTCTGGCCTGACGGTTTATAATTTTGCAAACGAAAAAGCCCTGAAATCAAATCCGACTTCAGGGCTTTTCTATAGTTGACAATGGAATATTATGCCAGTTTAGCAATCACTTCTTCCAACGAAACCAGGCTTTGTTCTCCTGACTTCATATCTTTCAGCATCACTTTATTTTCGTTCATCTCGGTTTCGCCCACGATGGCTACAAACGGAATGCGTTTATTATCGGCATAGCTCATTTGCTTTTTCATTTTTGCAGATTCGGGATAAATCTCTGCATTCACACCTTTCGCACGCAAAGCACTCAACCAGGGCAAGCAATACATCAATTCTTTATCGCCAAAACTCACAAACAGCACTTGCGTTTGCTCCACCGAAGTTTCTGGATACAAATTCAGCTGATTGAGCACATCGTAAATACGATCGGCACCAAACGAAATACCTACACCCGAAACGCCTTCGAGGCCAAATACACCCGTAAGGTTATCGTAGCGACCACCACCGGTAATGCTACCAATTTGCACATCCAGCGCTTTTACTTCGAAAATAGCTCCGGTATAGTAATTAAGTCCACGCGCCAAAGTAAGATCCAGTTCAATCTTAGTTTGAACCTTCATTGCTTCGCAAAGTCCAAAAATAGTTTCAAGCTCAGCAACACCTTTCAAACCCACTTCCGATTCAGCCAAAACAACTTTCAACTGCTCCAATTTTTCAGCATTACTTCCGCTGAGTTTCAAGATCGGTTGCAGTTTATCAATGGCTTCCTGCGAAATGCCTTTCGAAGCAATTTCCTCGTTCACCTTTTCCAACCCGATTTTATCCATCTTGTCGATAGCCACCGTGATATCCGTAATTTTTTCGGCTTCGCCAATGATTTCAGCAATGCCCGAAAGAATTTTGCGGTTGTTGATTTTTACCACCACATTGATTTGCAAACGGCGATACACTTCGTCCACAATCTGAATCAGTTCCAACTCATTCAACAGCGAATCGCTACCCACCACATCCACATCACACTGGTAAAACTCGCGATAACGACCTTTTTGAGGGCGATCGGCCCGCCATACCGGCTGAATTTGATAACGTTTGAAAGGGAAAGAAATCTTATCGCGGTTCTGCACTACGAAACGTGCAAAAGGCACTGTCAGGTCGTAACGAAGACCTTTTTCGGAAATCTTATTGGTCAATTTTACGCTGTTACGTCCCAGCAATTCATCATCGGCCAGACCATTCATAAAATCACCCGAATTCAGAATTTTGAACAGCAGTTTATCGCCCTCTTCACCATATTTACCCATCAGCGTCGACAGGTTTTCCATGGCAGGCGTTTCTATTTGCTGAAATCCGTATAAACGAAAAACATCTTTTATAGTGTTGAAAATATAATTGCGGTTCGCCATTTCTTGTGGCGTAAAGTCGCGTGTTCCTTTCGGAATGGAAGGTTTTTGCATGTCTTTTTGTTGTTTTACCACTTCATTAGAAGCGGGCACAAAGTTACACAATTAATTTTTTATTTAGTTGTCAATGATTTCAATATCATTGAGGTTGCTCCGGTATTGTTCCGAACATATTCGCCGGCAATTTTACCTGCAGTGTTTTCTGTCAACAGTTTATCCATTTGGGCTTCCAAAATTTCGTAATAGCCAATGGAAAAAGCACCACCAATGGCAATCAGTTCCCGCGCTTCGCGGAATTTCTGATAATTCGGGCCAAACAGCACCGGCACATTCCACACCGCAGCTTCGAGTGTATTATGAATTCCCACACCGAAACCACCACCAATATACGCCACCTGACCGTATTGATAAATGGACGATAGCATGCCAATGGTATTCACAACCAAACAATTCGTAGAAGTAACATTTTCCTCATTAACATCGGTGTATCTCACAAATTTACCATCCAGCAATTTTGAAATACCCGTAATATGTGCATCATGAATTTCGTGCGGCACCAGAATCAGCTTCACTTCCGGATGCAGACGCAGGTACTTCACCAGCAATTCTTCATCCTTTGGCCACGAGCTACCCGCCACAATAACCTTTGAAGCTCCTTTTACAAAAGCTTCCACCAGCGGAATTCGTTTCGCTTGCGAAGCCAGATCCACCACCCGATCAAAACGGGTATCTCCTGCTACCGAAACATTTTGTATGTCGTATCGGGCCAATAATTTCTGCGAATTTTCGTCCTGCACAAAGATATGAGAAAAGGATTTCAGCAGATTCCGATACCAACCACCATAGTTTTTAAAGAAAATCTGATTTTCGCGAAAAATAGCCGAAATACTATACACCGGAATATCTGCTTTTTTTAGTGCCTGAATATAGTTTGGCCAGAATTCGTATTTGATAAAAACGGCTTTTGAAATAGAAATCGTTTTCAGAAATCTACGAACATTTACGGCAGTATCGAGCGGTAAATAACAAATCAAATCGGCTCCTGTATAGTTTCTACGCACTTCGTAGCCCGATGGAGAGAAAAAGGTAAGCAGAATTTTAATGGACGGATCGTCTTTTTTCAGCTGCTCCATCACAGGTCGCCCTTGTTCAAACTCACCCAGGGAAGCAGCATGAAACCACACGTAAGATGCTTTTGGGTCAGCATTTTTCAACAAATCAAAAGCAACTTTTTGTCCTTTACGAAGCAACGCGGCTTTTCGGTTGAAAAACGAGGCTATAAAAATGGCCAGTTGATAGAAACAGATTCCTGTATTGTAAATAAAATTCATAGAATCATTGGAGTTTATATGAATTGTAACTTAACCACATAGCTACACAATAGCTTTTTTACTTTTATCATTTAGTTTAAGTCAGGAACACATAGTTGTAAATGTTTGAAACATTTACTTTTAAAACAACAAAGCTCCTAAAATCATTAGTGACCAGTGAAATAATTTATTATTTCACAACTATGTGTTCTTTTTCCTGACTCAAAACAAAATAAACTATTGTGTAACTATGTGTTATTGTTACTCAAATAGTATCGTGGGAGCATAAATGAAAAAAGGCATTTCAAAAATAGCTTTTGAAACGCCTTTTTAATGTCTTGAAAGCCAGAATTACTTTCTGATTCCGAGTTCTTTAATGAGAGCACGGTATCCGTTAATGTCTTTTGCTTTCAGATAATCCAACAAACGACGACGTTTACCTACCAACATTACAAGAGCACGTTCTGTACTATAATCTTTTTTATTTGCCTTTAAGTGACCGGTCAAATGGTTGATACGAAAAGTAAACAATGCTATCTGGCCTTCAGTTGAACCAGTATCAGTGATCGATTTTCCGTATTTACCGAAGATTTCTTGTTTTTTCTCAGCTGTTAAATACATGAGTATAAAAAATAAATGGTTTATAAATACAAACTTAGCCTTGCACACATCACAAAACTACACGTTTGATTTTGGGTTCGCAAAGATACGACTATTATCGTAAATGGCAAATAGCTGAGCATCATTTTCTTGAAAAAACATCTCGTAATGAGCCATCTGCCCATCGCAAAGGAAGTTTTTCCACCCAATATTTGCAGGGCAAACTAAAGAAAACGCCCACCATAGAGCCTACCAACACATCTACGGCAAAATGTTGCGAAAGATATACCCTCGAATAACCAACAAGAATGGCCAATGTCAGATACAAAACATGCAAGGGCTTTTTATCGGTTGCCATCGCCAGCACAAAAAACATCGAAAACGCCGCCGTAGTATGCCCGGAAGGGAAACTATTGTGGGAATGCAAATGAACACCAGCTACCTGATGCAAGGATATTTGCGGGTAAAATTGCTCAAAATACAGTTTCGGTCGTGGTTCGTTCCATGCCCATTTTCCAATTTGCTCAACCAAACCAGTAAAAAGCTGCGCTACCAATATCAGCAACCCTACTCTAAAACGATAAAACAATGCCATCGCCGCCACCAAAAAAGGAATCCACCCTCCTACTTCAGTATAATATTTGAAAAACTGATCAGAAAAGTTATTGTGACACGATGTCATCCACACGTGTAAATCGGCCTTACTATTACTCAGCAGCAACACCAGCAAAGTAACTACAAACACTGCATACAAGCTGTAAAACAGCCAAAGTCGCTTTATTTCAAAATTGAAGTATTTCATTTTTCTGACAATTCAATGTATTTAGTAGCACGCAAAATCTCCCGTTTTCCGGGAGGGCCAGGCAAGCGCTCCATCACAAAGCCAACCGCCTGCATGGCTCTGCGCACAATACCTTTGGCACAATAAGTGGTGAGCACAGCATCAGCATTACAATGCTTGTATATTTTTCCGAACTGTTCTTCCGACCACATTTCAGGCTGTTTTTCAGGCGAAAATGCATCAAAGAACACGACATCGTAATTCGTAGAATGCTGAAATTGGGTAAAATCAGCTTCTATCTTTTCGAGGACAAAACGGGGTGTTATTTCCACCGGCTTATTCCATTCAGTTTGATGAAGCAGATCAAACATTGATTTATCTGCACCCAGCTCCTTTGCAAAATTCAGTTGCAAAGCAGTTTCTAATTCTACCGGATATTTTTCGAGAGTAATAAAGCGAATACATTTCCCCGACTTTTCAGTCTCCAGCAATGCAAGAAAAGCATTCAAGCCGGTACCGAAACCCACTTCCAGCACCACCAGTTCGTTTTTGGTACATTGCTTCAGCCCAGCCTCGATAAAAATATGACGCGACTCCTGCACAGCTCCGTGCGACGAATGATAACACTCATCAATTTCGGGCACAAACAGCGTGTGTGAGCCGTCTTCAGTAATTTTCAATTCAGATTTCATATTGCGAAACAAAAGTACCAAAAAGCCGAAAACAAAACAACCGCCACAAAATGCAGCGGTTGATGAGAATCTAATCTTTTCCCAAGTTTAGAACTTTGGAAGAGATAGAATTAATAGTTTTGTTTTTCTTCTTCGAAATACGCCTGAGGATGAGCACAAGTTGGGCAAGCTTTTGGAGCATCTTTACCTACGTGTACATGACCACAATTGCGACATTGCCAGGTAGTTTCTTCTTCGCGCGAGAAAACCTGATCTTTCTCAACCCGCTCCAACAAACGGCGATAGCGTTTTTCGTGCTGAGCTTCAACCGCTGCAATTTTACGGAAAGTAGCAGCGATATTTGCAAAACCTTCTGCTTCGGCCACCTCTGCAAAATGAGGATAAGCATCGGTCCACTCTTCATTCTCACCATTTGCCGAGGCCAACAAATTTTCGGCAGTAGTACCTACTTTTCCGGCAGGATAAGTAGCGGTAATTTCTACATCGCCACCTTCCAGATAGCTAAAGAATTTTTTGGCATGTTCTTTTTCCTGCTCAGCAGTTTCCAGAAAAATAGCAGCGATTTGCTCAAAACCTGCTTTTTTAGCTTCGCTGGCAAACATTGTGTAACGATTACGCGCCTGACTTTCGCCAGCAAAAGAGATCAACAGATTTTTCTCTGTTTGAGTACCTTTTAGACTTTTCATGATTATTTGTTTTTATTGATGAATATTCATTTCATAAGTAGATGAGTCAATTCAGACCGATTTCAAAGTTATTGATTTTCCATTTATTTTTGGAATTATTTCAAGTGAAAAATTCTCATAAAATCTAAAAATTGTGGCACTCTTTTTAATTCCGTATCTTTGCGACCGAAAAAATATTTCAATAATCCATGGCAAGTTACTTACAGGTAGAAAATCTGACCAAATCATTTGGCGATAATCTACTTTTCGATAAAATATCATTCGGTATAGCCGACAACCAACGTGTGGCACTGATTGCTAAAAACGGCACCGGAAAAACCACACTTCTGAACATCATCGCAGGACGCGAAGATTATGACTCCGGACAAATTTCCTTCCGCCGCGATTTGCGAGTGGGTTATCTGGAACAAGCGCCCGATTTTCCCAAAAACCTTTCGGTTATTGATGCTTGCTTGCGCTCCGACAATGAAGTGGTACGCACCGTAGCCGATTACGAGCACTGCATGATGAGTGGCGACCATTCCAAACTGGATGAAATCATCAGCCGCATGGATACTTTCAAAGCTTGGGATTACGAAACCCGTATCAAGCAAATTCTGGGAAAACTAAAAATCACCAATTTCGAGCAGAAAATCGGCGAACTCTCAGGTGGTCAGTTAAAACGTGTGGCACTGGCTAATGTGCTGATCTGCGAACCGGACCTGATTATTCTGGATGAGCCGACCAACCACCTCGACCTGGAAATGGTGGAATGGTTGGAGGAATTCCTAAAGCGCTCCACCATGGCTTTATTGATGGTAACGCACGACCGCTATTTTCTCGATCGGGTTTGTACCAATATCATGGAAATCGATCATCAGGGCTTGTTTCAATACACGGGAAACTATTCTTATTACCTTGAAAAACGACAGGAACGTATCGATAATTGGAATGCGGAAAGCGACAGAACTGTCAATCTTTACAAAACAGAATTAGAATGGATGCGTCGTCAGCCACAAGCTCGTTCGCACAAATCAAAATCCAGAACCGAACGGTTTTACGACATTGAGCAGCGCGCCAAAGAGCGTCGCAACAACGACAAAGTGCAACTGGACGTTAAAGCCAGTTACCTGGGTTCCAAAATTTTCGAAGCTAAATACATTACCAAATCATTTGGCGAACTGAAGATTCTGGACAACTTTTACTACAACTTTGCCCGCTACGAAAAGATGGGCATTGTGGGTAAAAACGGTACCGGAAAATCTACCTTTCTGAAAATGCTTTTGGGCGAAGTGAAGCCCGACAGTGGCTCCTTCGACGTGGGCGAAACGGTGGTCTTTGGCTACTACAGTCAGGACGGACTGGCATTCGACGAGCAAATGAAGGTGATAGATGTCGTGCGGGACATTGCCGAAGAAGTTCACTTGGGCAATGGCAAAAAAATGTCGGCATCGCAGTTTTTGCAACACTTCCTGTTCACCCCCGAAACGCAGTTCAACTACGTGTACAAGCTCAGCGGTGGCGAGAAACGACGCCTGCACCTGTGCACGGTGCTGATGCGCAACCCCAACTTCCTGGTACTCGATGAGCCTACCAACGATCTGGACATCGTAACCCTCAACATTCTGGAAGAATACCTGCAATCGTTCAAAGGCTGTGTAATTGTGGTGAGTCACGACCGCTACTTTATGGACAAAGTGGTGGATCACCTCATGGTGTTCAAAGGCAATGCGGAACTGAAAGACTTCCCGGGTAACTACACCGACTACCGCGAGTGGAGCGAATTGATGGAAGAACAGGAACGGGAGGAAAAGAATAAAGAATCAAAAGCCAAGAGCCAGGATTCAAGACAACAGACCACAGAAGAAAAGCCAAAATCAGAAAAAAAGAAACTGTCTTACAAAGAACAAAAAGAGCTGGAAGCATTGGACGCTGAGATACCGCAACTGGAACAGGAGAAATCGGAGTTGGAAAATCAAATGGCTTCGGGAACGATGAGTGCAGAGGAAATTACCAAAGCATCGATGCGCCACGCCGAACTGAACGACATGATCGACGAAAAAACCATGCGCTGGCTGGAATTGAGCGAGCTGTGATTTTTCAGAACAAATATTTCAGGTCAAAAAAACAAAGACTTTTTAAAATAGAAAGCTCCGCCTTTTCAACGATTCTCACGTTAGAAAAAGCGGAGCTCTTTTTTTATCGTTTTACCAGTCTTGCAAATACCGGTTCTTTCTTCAGCACAACGGCCACATATATACCAATTAGAATAGTTCCGGGAATCATCCGCAACCAATGGTTATGAATAGGCAAGAATGCGCTAACCGCCCACAAAACCAGACTCAGCCCGATATACATCAGGATGCGCGACAGTTGGTAAGGCACGCGATAGTGCTTTTGCCCAATAAAATACGACAACACCATCATACTGAAATAGCAGGCAAAAGTAGCCCAGGCCGAACCCATATACCCGATAATTGGGATTAAAGTAGAGTTGAGCACCAGGGTGATGATAGCTCCAAAAATCGAAAGATAAGCGCCGTATCGGGTTTTATCGGTGAGCTTGTACCAAATGCTCAGGTTGTAAAAAATACCCAGCGACATATTGGCCAGCAACAAAATGGGCACCACCTTCAGTCCTCCCCAATAAGCGTGTCCCACCATGTATTTCACCACATCTATATACACCATTACCGCCAGGAAAATAAGCGAGCACACAATCACAAAATATTTCATCACGTCGGCGTAGATATCGCGCGAATCGGACTCTTTGGCATGTGAGAAAAAGAAGGGTTCAGCCGCATATTTAAAGCCCTGAATTACGATGGTCATAAAGATAGAAATCTTGTAACAAGCCGAATAAATCCCCACCTGTGTCTGCGCAATATCGGCAGGCGAGAGCCATTTCAGCAGAATACGGTCGAAAGTTTCGTTGATATTTCCGGCCAGCCCGAAGAGCAGCAAAGGTAAGGCATAGCCCATCATTTTTTTCCACATCGGCACATCAAACGCCACTTTTTTAAACGGAATGACAAAAAACAACGCCAGCAAAGTGAGCGCCGACGCCACCAGATTGGCAATAAAAATATAGCCCACGCCAATGGCCGGATTGTAGATAGCCGCCACAGCCGAAGCCATGATATTGTGCTGTATCATATAAGGGAAAAGATACAGAAACACCAGGTTGAGAATTACATTTACCAGGATATTCCCTACTTTGAGCATCGCAAAAAGCTGAGGACGGTTGAGCGCCCGCAAACGGGCAAAAGGCACAGTCGTTACCGCATCGATGGCGATCAGAAACGCAAACATACTGATATATTCAGGATGATCGGCATAGCGGATATGGGTAGCAATGGGCTGCGCAAAAATATTCATCAGAATCACAAACAACATGCCCACCACCATCAGCGATTTCATAGCCACACTGTACACTACCGCACTTTTAGCCTCATCTTTTTTGTCGTAGAAACGAAAAAAAGCCGTCTCCATACCAAAGGTTAGCACCACAATCAGGAACGCCACATAAGCATACATCTCCCCTACCACACCATACTCTTTGGGGGCAAAAATGTTTGTTTGAATTGGCACCAGCAAGTAGTTGACCAATCGGGCCAACACAGTGCTACCGCCATAGAAAACGGTCTGCCCGGCCAATTTACGAATATCTCCCATTCTGAAGTTTTTATAAAAATCGCTGCAAAGATACGGAAGAATACACAAAATCGCATCCGCCTAAAAAACAAATCATTTCGGGCACTGTTTGAAAGAGTACAATTTCAACCCCTCAAATGTCTTTTATTGAAACACGAAACACTATGTATAAATTAGGAATATTAGGATTGGGCGAGGGCCGCAGCACCATGTCGGCAGCCCTGCAAAGCAGCAAATGGGAATTGCGCCGCGTGTGCGACCTCAACGAAGATTTGTGCAAACATCGCGCAAAGGAATTTGATTTCCACAACTACACAACACGCTACGAAGACCTACTGGATGATCCCGAAATTGACGTTATAGGTATTTATACGCCGGATAAATATCATGCCGATCATATAAAAATGGCATTGGAGGCCGGCAAACATGTGGTGTGTACCAAACCACTTATCGACGATCTGGGACGTACTCAGGAGTTGATCGACCTTTGCCAGAAGACGGGCAAACGCGTTTTTGTGGGACAAAGTAGTCGCTTTTTTGAGCCGATGAAACGTCAACGTGCCGACTTTGTGGCAGGCGAAATTGGCGAACTGGTCACTGTAGAGGCTTATTACCATGCCGACCATCGTTGGTTTTTGGGCAAAGGCTGGTCGCTCGAAAATTCATTTAAATGGCTGTATGGCGGACTGAGCCACCCGGTGGATTTGGTGCGTTGGTACATGCCCGACATTGTAGAAGTGATGGGCTACGGCATGTTGAGCCCCAACGGGAAAGCGGGCGGACTGAAAAACGAAGACACGATGCACTTTATTCTTAAGGCAGCCGACGGACGCATTGCGCGAATCAGCGGCGTGTATTCGGGACCGGTGCAACCGACCATGCGAGATAGCGAAATGAGTTGTATTTTGCGGGGTACCGAAGGGTGCAGCCAGGGCGACTACATGGATTTGCGCTACGCCATCACCACCCGCACCGGCGAAGAAAAAGTGGTTACGTTCGATCATAAACTGAAACATTTTTTCCGCTTCGAAGGCAAATCGCACCACGCGGGCGAATACCAAAACTACTACGAATACTTTGCCGACTGTCTGGATTCGGGCGAAACGGCCTACCCCGACCTGCGCGAAGGCATTGGTACCGTGGCCGTGATGCAGGCCATGGACGAATCGCTTAAAACAGGGATGCCTGTAAAAGTAAAACTATAACAAAAAAAGCGTTGCAAAACTACTGTAGTCATTGCAACGCTTTTTCTTATTTCAAACCTAACTTCTTCTGAATTTCTTTTGGAATCGCATCTTTGTGCACCATTATATCAATGGTTTTATGCTTCACGAATGTTTCGCTGGCATACCAGATTCCTTTGTATTTCGACTCTGTTCCCCATGAGTTTTTCACCAGGTAATAGTTCGTTCCGTTTTGATCTTTTGCTGTTCCGAAAATCACCATACCGTGATCGTCGGTAGTTTGATAGTTATCAAAACCCTGCTGACGGATTTCCTGTGTCACCTTAATCTCTGGTTGTGGATGATCAACTTTGTAGATTTTCTCTTCCATTTCCTTTTGAGTAATGTTCAGCCATTTAGCCTGATCAGAACCCGGAAGATTTTCTTTTTTCACCTCAGGATCAACAGCAATACCGTTGCGGGTAAAGCCTTTTTCGCTTACGTCCGAAGCCCATGCGAAGCAATATCCCTTGTCGATAGCGTTATTCATCACCTGCATCAACTCGTCCAATGGAAGGTTGTACGACTCAGAATTACGCCAGTTGTCCGGGATTTCGATTGCAAACTGTGTATAAAACGGATGATGGGTAAAAGAAGTAAGTGACACGTAGTCATCCAAATTCAATCCCAATGATTTTACGTAAGTTTGAGGAGTGTATTTTTTGCCATCTACAGTAAATTCAGTTGGCAATTTTCCAAGATAAGCATCCAAGATGCCATCAAAACCAGTTTTCCATGCTGTAGAAAGTTTTTTGTTCGGGTTTGAAACAATCACTTTTACATACGCCTCTGTCAAAGCATCCAGTTCGGCATGTTTGTTTTTTTCTTCACCATAGTTCAGTCCTTCCATTGCCGACTGTGGCACGATACCGTAGTTTTTCAGCACATACAACACATCGTCAAACGAACCACCACCCGCAAAATTGCAGGTTCCGTTCATGCGAACATATTTCACCGCTTTATCCGAATAAGAATGGTGTACCACAAACATTTCGGCTAAATCTACTTCAGGCTTACCCATACGCAGCAATTCCGATTCAAAAAAACCGATGGTGGAGTAGCTCCAGCAAGTACCCGAACTGGCCTGATTCTTTACAGGCGAAATTTTCAACTGTTTGGTAATTGTAAATTTAAAAGAATCCACCTTTGCGGTATCCTTTTGAGCAAAAGCAGTGCTAACTCCCGCCAGCAATGCAGCAAATAAAATTGTTTTCTTCATTTTGCAAAAATTATCCCTCAGTCACGAGGCTTTATCACACATTTTTATATAGTAAAAAATCCTCCCATGAGATCAGGAGGATTTTCTGTTTTCCATTTATTTAGCAGGGATATTGGCCAGCGTAGCCACCAGGTAATCCCAGAATTTTTGCACCGTAGCAATATTCACTTTCTCATCAGGCGAATGCGGATAACGAATAGTAGGACCAAACGAAATCATATCCATCGCTGGATAATGTGTACCCAGAATACCGCATTCCAGTCCGGCATGAATAATCATCACCTTCGGCGTTTTTCCATATTTGTCTTCGTATACCTTGGTCATTTCTTTCAAAATCGGCGATTCAAGGTTGGGTTTCCAGCCCGGATAGCCGCCCACCAATTCTACTTTGGCACCAGCCAATGAGAATACGCTTTCAACCATCGATGCCACCTCGTCTTTGCGGCTCTCTACCGAACTACGAATCAGGCTGCGTACTTCAATTTTCTCGCCATCCGATTTGATGATCGCCAGGTTATTGGAAGTTTCCACCACGGTTGGCAGCTCGGGAATAAAGCGATATACTCCGTTGGGACAAGCAGTCACTGCATTGATCAAATCGTCCTGCACTTCTTCAGGAATCAGCCCAGCAGGCAATTCAACCGCTTCCACTGTAAACGAGATATTATCTTCGACACCTGCATATTCTTCGATAAACAGTTCTTCGCAGGCTTTTACAAAGTCGATCATATCATCTACCGCATCTTCGGGCACAGTAAGCACCAGGAATGCTTCGCGCGGAATAGCATTGCGCAAGCTTCCACCATCGATTGATACCAAACGAGCATCCAAATCAGACACGGCCACTTTCAAAAAGCGGAACATCAACTTGTTTGCATTCGCACGTTGAAGGTGTATATCCACACCAGAGTGACCACCTTTCAGACCGGTAAGCGAAATTTTGAGCGCCACATCGCCTTCCGGAACTTCTACTTCTTTGTAGCGGAAAGTTATATCGGCATCGATACCGCCGGCACAACCCACGTACAATTCGCCCTCGTCTTCCGAATCCATATTAATAAGGATATCGCCCTGTAAAAAGCCGGGTTGCAGTCCGAAAGCACCGTGCATGCCGGTTTCTTCGTCTACAGTTACAAACATTTCGATAGCCGGATGAGCAATATCAGTCGATTGAAGTACACTCATTGCAGCAGCCAATCCGATACCGTTATCGGCACCCAGTGTAGTATCTTTAGCAGTTACCCAGTCGCCATCTACATAGGCCTGAATAGGATCGGTTTCGAAATTGTGCGCTACGCCACTGTTTTTCTGTGGCACCATGTCCATGTGTGCCTGCAACACCACAGCTTTGCGGCTATCCATGCCTGGTGTCGCAGGCTTGCGGACCAACACGTTGCCGGCCTCGTCGCGAAGAGTTTCGAGTCCAAGATTTTTACCGAATTGTTCGAGAAATGCACCAATTTCTTCTTTTTTCCCCGATGGGTGTGGCACCTGTGTGATGCTATAAAAATTCTCCCAAAGCGCTTTTGGCTCCAGAGAACGGATATCGTTTTGATTCATGATGATATAAAAGCGGTGTTTTTTATTGAATAATTTCTGAAATTATTGTTTTTACAAATATCCGCATTTTTTCCGAGAAAGTTGTTATTTATACAGATTTTTTACAGATTTTGAAGGTTTTGAAAAGCAATCGACACATATCTTATGCACAACTTCATACAATATGGGCAGTATGTTTGATTACAGAAAAATTTCTGTAATTAGTAGGATTATTTTAGTGTCAATCGAAATATTATTGGTAATTTTGCACCCGAATTCGATGCCATCAGGGCTTAAGGATTATTACTCACAAAGTAAATCATAACAGGTTTATTATTAGTCAAATATACATTTGAATAAATATTTTTGTCATGCGAGAAACGTATAAATTTGTAACCGCCGACGAAGCAGCAAGCTATGTAAACAACGGCGACATTATCGGGTTCAGCGGATTTACTCCTGCAGGATGCCCAAAAGAAGTTCCCACAGCAATTGCTAAACGTGCTGAAGCATTTCACGCTGAAGGAAAAGAATTTAAAGTAGGTATGTACACCGGCGCTTCTACCGGCGACTCACTGGACGGTGCTCTGGCTCGTGCTAATGCGATCCTTTTCCGCACTCCTTACCAGTCAAACAAAGACTTACGTTCTGCATTGAATGCTGATCGTGCCCCTTATTTCGACATGCACCTTTCATCCATCGCTCCTCACCTTCGTTTTGGTTTTATGCCAAAACCTAAGTTTGCGATTATTGAAGTGTGTGATATTACTGCCGATGGCGAACTGGTTCCAACAACTGGTGTGGGCATCACTCCTACCATCGCTAATCTGGCCGACTACATCATTGTAGAATGGAATAAAAAACACCCAAAAGAACTTCGCGGATTCCACGATATTTTCGAGCCACTTGATCCTCCTCACCGTTTGCCACTTACGCTGATGACTCCATCCGACCGTATGGGTAGCCCTGTAGTAAAAGTAGATCCTAAAAAGATTCTTTGCGTTGTAGAGACTTTCCGCGACGACGAAGTAGGTGGATTTACTCCAACTGACGAGGTGACAGATAAAATTGGTCAGAATGTGGCTAACTTCCTGGCAACTGAAATCAAATCAGGACGTATTCCAGACGAATTCCTTCCTATCCAATCGGGTGTAGGTAATATCGCGAACGCAGTAATGGCCTCACTGGGTGTGAATCCGGATATTCCAAGCTTCGAAATGTACACTGAAGTAATTCAGGACTCGGTAATCGGGTTGATCAAAAGCGGAAAAATCAAATTTGCCAGCGGTTGCTCGTTGACGATCACGACTCCTGTTCTTCAGGAAATTTACGATGATCTGGAATTCTTCCGCGACAAACTGGTGCTTCGTCCGCAAGAAATGTCGAACAGCCCAGAGTTGGCTCGTCGTCTTGGTTTGATCACGATCAATACCGCTTTGGAAGCCGATATTTTCGGTAACGTAAACAGTACTCACGTAATGGGATCGAAAATGATGAACGGTATTGGTGGTTCGGCCGACTTTACCCGCAGTGCCTATATTTCTATCTTCACTACTCCATCAACCGCTAAAGGTGGAAAAATTAGCGCCATCGTTCCAATGGTAAGCCACGTTGACCAAAACGAACACTCGGTAAACATCATTATTACTGAACATGGTGTGGCCGACCTTCGTGGTAAATCACCTATCCAACGTGCCGAAGAAATCATCGAAAACTGCGTTGATCCATCGTACCGTCAGATTTTGCGCGATTATTTAGCTCTTTCAGGCTCTTGTCATACTCCAACCAATCTTCATGCTTGTTTCGAAATGCATACTGAATTTATGAAATCGGGCAACATGTTGAATACAGACTGGGAACAATATAAATAATTTCTGGTTTGCTCACAAAGTAAAGAGGCTGTTTCCATCAATCGGAAAACAGCCTCTTTTTCATTCAGCCCATGATTATTTCGCTTCAGGCCTGGATCTATATTCTGATGGGGTCACTCCAAATTTTTGCTTGAAACAACGACTAAAATAACGGGGATCCTCAATCCCGACCAGATAAGATATTTCAGACACGGTTAACTGAGTATTTTTCATGTACTCAGCAGCACGCTCAAAACGCACCTCACGTACAAATTCTACTGGCGAAAAACCGGTGAGGCTCTTTAGCTTATTAAAAAATACCGTTCTACTCATACCCAACTCAGTAGCAAGAAAATCTATATTCAAATCAAAATTATCCAGATTTTCATTCATCAACTTGATCAGATTTTGCATAAATACCTCTTCCTGTGATTTCAATTCCAACGGAGGCAAACTAAAGTCTGGCTTTGGTTGTGCAATCTGTTCGCGATAAAAGTGCTGCAACTGCTTACGCTGTGCCATCAAATTCTCAATTCTCGCTAATAAAAACTCCGAGCTAAACGGCTTAGTGATATAATCATCTGTTCCTGTTTTCATCGCAGCCACTTTACTTTCCATATCCGTCACCGCAGTTAACAAAATTACAGGTATATGAGAAGTTCTACCATCTCCCTTTACTTTTTGAGTTAGCTCTATTCCATCCATCTCAGGCATGAGCAAATCAGCTATTATAAGATCGGGCATTATTTGCTCCACTTTCTGCCAACCAGTTTTACCATTATCGGCCTCTACTACCCGATAGTGTTTCTTCAGAGTTTTCTTTAAGAAATGTCTCAATTCTTCATTATCTTCCACAACTAATATTTGGGGCAATAATTTTTCTTGCTCCTTATATTCAAATTCAGAGGTTTGATCTATTTCTTCAGCCTCTACTAGTGTTGACTCTGCATGATCAGACAAAATAATATCTGCATTCCCCTCAAAATGAGCATTCCCTGGTTTAAATTCGACTTCAAACACCGTTCCTTTGCCCAATTGACTTTCAACCCGAATTTCAGCATGATGCAAATCAACCAATTTCTTCACCAAATCCAAACCGATCCCTGTACTCTTTTGTGTGAAATTTTTCAATGGAGAAATACTAAAAAAACGATCAAATATGAAATTAATTTTCTCCTGTGCGATACCTATTCCTTCATCAGAAACAGCCAAAACCAATGCATTCTGACGAGCAAATGTCCTGACAATTATCTTCTTACCAGCAGGCGTAAATTTAAATGCATTTGACAATAAATTTGTAATGATCGAATCAAGACGCTCATGATCTGCCCAAACCTTCAGCCCATAACTATCATTTATAATCTCAAACCTGATATTTTTACTATGGGCTACTTCATTGAAATTGCTGCTACAAACTCTTACAAAATCACCAAAGTTTAACTCTTCAACACTCAAGCGCATCTTATTATTCTGAATTTTCCTGAAATCCAGAATCTGATTTATCAATCCCATCACCCGATCAAGGTTGCGCCGTACGAGCGTCATTTGCTCTTTGATATCCGGATCAAGATCCTCTTGCAGTATATTATCTACTGGCAGCGAAATTAGCGTAAGAGGTGTGCGAAGCTCATGAGATATATCTGTAAAGAAGCGTAATTTCATGTCGCTCATCTGCTGCTCAAGCACCATATTGTTTTTTAATTTATAAATGGTCATGAAAAAGTACAATGCGCCGAGAAAAAGTCCGACAACAAACAGGAAGTAAATTATTTTAGCATAAATAGACTGCCAGAAAGAAGGTAGAATCTTCACCTCCATCTGCCGCTCATTATCCAACCACACGCCTTCACTATCGGTTGATTTGACACGAAAAATATAAGTTCCAGGAGGCAATGAAGTGTATGTCGCAAAATGAGTGGACTGAACATAAGTCCAATCAGCATCAAATCCATCCAGTTTATATGCGTACTGAATTTTTTCAGGCGCACGCATATCCAAAGTTGCAAATTCAATACTAAACACATTCTGCTTGTGAGATAATTCTATGTAAGCAGCTTTGTCCAATTCGGACCGAAGCACTTCATCATCGCCACCAATCTGCACCTCTTTATTAAAAAGAAACAGCCGGGTAAATACCAGTGGAGCATTAATTACTCTTCTGCGAACAGATTGGGGCTGAAATGAATAAAAACCGGACTTTGACCCTACACATATCTCACCCGAACTCAACAAACACGCTGAAGCTTCCGAGAATTCAACATTTTCAAGCTCATTACCTTTCCCAAAAACCTCAATTTGATTATTCTTCTTCCCAAAACGAATGATCGAATTCTCGGTAGACAACCACAAAGCCCCCAATTGATCATCTACTATCGAATAAACTACATTATTGGGTAACCCATTATTACGATCAAATATTTCGAATTCGAGTTTACGCCCCGGGTAGTATCTTGTTTTCAATTTGTTGAGTCCACCTCCGAAGGTGCCAAACCACATTGTAGACTGAGAATCTTCTAAAATGCAATGTACATCGTTGGCCGACAAACCATTGGGCTCTTCATTATTCTTATGATAGTAATCAAATTTAATCTTGGACACATCTTTAAAACGCGAATCAAATACGACAAACCCTTCGGTGGTTGCAACCCAATTAAAGCCTTTCGAATCAGCAAAAACCTGACGAACTTTACTGCAATTAGTAATTGGATAAGATTTCAGTTCATTCTTCGAATGAATAAAACAAATCTTCCCTTTTCGCTCCACTATAAGATGTAGCCCCCCCGAGTAACAGCCAGCCCAAATCCGACCTTGCCGATCTTGCGTTACTGAATAAAAATCATTTCCCGCAGGCGAGTAGGGATCTGCATTATTATGAAGGTAGTTTTCAATTTTGAAACGATTTTTGGCTGACGGAATCAATCGGAGCAGCCCCTGACGCTTTGTTGCTAACCATATTACACCGTTTCTATCCTGAAAAAAATTATATACAAACACTTCCATTCGTCGACCAGATCCTATAGAACCATCACTGTTTAGCGTTCCGATTTCTCGCTTATTAGCATCAAAAACATGAACAACCCCATCTTTAGTAGCCACCCACATACGCTTGTCACGGTCTTCGTAAATGGAACGGATTTCGTTAGAAATACTATAAATCGGGTGCTCCTGAAACAAATAGTGATTAAAATAATCAGGTAGAAAAGTACATTTAAAAAATCCATTTCCCCTGTTAGTGCTAATCCACATCACTCCCTGAGTATCTGACACAACATGATTCACCCCATACCCAAACAATGTATTGATATCTTCATTGTAAACACTTGAAAATGGGATTAAAGCATTTGCAGCCCTGTTATACCATGAAAAAGATCCAAAATAAGGTTGCACCCACAACATATCCTTTTCATCCTCAAAAATCAAAAAGTTGGGATTCGAAATCTGCCCCTCGTTAACCTTGGATGCTATAAAATCTATCTTATTTTGATTAAACGTAAAATGCAATACACCAGCCGATTTAATGCTAAGCCATGCATCACCCGCTCTATCTACATATATCTTCTCAATAGCATTGGTCTGCATTTGCGGATACTTTGCAAGAGAAAACTGCTGAATTTTATTCTGCAGGAAGTCATACGCATAAAATCCATTATCACTGGTCCCCAACAAATAATTATTTGGAGTGAGACTCGCCAGAGAAGTTACTGTCGATTTGGCTGGCAACGATAAAGTACTGAAAACATGAGTGCGCTTATCGTATATTCTCACAGAATTAACCGAACCAAAAAGAATCCGCTTTTCATTCTCGGTAAATGTATAAAAGGCTTCGTTCTTGAAATAATATTGCAACTTTTCTCCTCCTTCAAGGCAAACAAGTCCTCCCTCCGTAAGTATCCATACATTCTTTTGCACGTCCTCAAACACAGTTCTAACATCGTTAGAGGGCAAATTGCGTAGAACTTTAGAGTATAAAGTCACTCTAAGTTCATATGATTCAGGGTCAGTATCTATTTTGTAACAACCGTTTTCAGATGTAGTAAGCCATATCTGCCCAGATGGTAGGGTAATAATATCTCTTATTTTATCATTCACAAAACCTCCACCTGGATGTTGAATCTGTATTACTTCTTCAGTAGTAGGATTTAGCCTGTATACCATTTCATCGTAAGTCTTCACCCACATATTACCCCACTTGTCTTCTTTAAGCAACAATATTCGATTACTCAGCACCGATAGTTTCTTGCCGGGTCTGGAGGTATATGTTTTAAAAGAATATCCGTCGAACTTATTAAGTCCATCACGTGTTCCAATCCACAAATATCCCTTATGATCCTTTAGCATCGTAGTGATACTATTTTGAGAAAGCCCGTTATCTGAAGTATAGTGTGAAAATGAGAAGTGATACTGTGCCGAGAGGCTCAGTGAAAAGAAGAAGATACTGAATAGTAATTGTAATTTTTTCATGACACTTATATTATGTATCAAAGGCGATAATACTACACAAATATAAGTAATAGATAAGGCAAAATGCAAGTAGTAGGCAGCTTTTTATACGCAGCGTCAAATAATGCACAGATTACAATCAATATTCCACATCTATCGGAGAGGGAATATTTACATTTGCAGTGATAACT
>JBJOOU010000307.1:0-7074 GCA_046051105.1 Bacteroidota bacterium | reverse complement strand
AGCAATAATTGTTTTATTGATAATTTAAGAGGGAGAATCAACAATTTTTTCTAATCGCTTCCACTTCTTCCACCGTTTTGGGTTTCACTTTCGTTCCCAATCGGCGTGTTCCGGTTTCAGTCATCATGTAATCTTCTTCGTTGCGGATACCACCAAAGTTGCGGAATTTTTGTACTTCATCCCAGTTTACAAAATCCATAAACTGTTTTTCACCCTGCCATTTATCCATTAATTCAGGAATAAAGTAAATTCCTGGTTCTATGGTAAATACATGACCTGGTTTCAGTGGCTTTGCCAATCGCAATGACTTCAAGCCAAACTGCGTACTCTTAGCTACACCGTCGTAGCCGACCCACACTTCACCCAGGTTTTCCATATCATGCACATCCAGTCCCATCATATGACCTGTACCACAAGGCATAAACAAGGCATGAGCTCCTGACGCAATAATGTCATCTGTGTTGCCTGTTAGCAAACCAAGGCTTTTCATATTATCAGTAATGGAGCGACAAGCTGCCAAATGGGCATTTCGGAATGGCGCATTTAATTCCAATGCATCGATAGCAGCCTGATGTGCATCGAGACTCATTTCATAAATCAGTTTTTGCTGAGCAGTAAAGGCAGCATCTACCGGAAATGTGCTTGACAAATCTCCCGCATAATGACTTTCTACCTCACCTCCGGCATCCAGCAGCAACAGATCGCCACTTTTCAACACATTGCCGTGGAAGTGGTTGTGAAGCGTTTGACCATTGATAGTCGCAATAATTGGAAAAGAAATATTCCCATTTGCAGCCAACGCAATTTCATATACTTTTGCAGCCACTTCAGCTTCGGTCATACCAGCTTTTGCAACGCGCATCCCTGCCACGTGCATGTCAACTGACAAATCAACTGCTTTTTCTATTTCAGCAATTTCTTCTGCCGATTTTATTTCCCGCTGACTAACCACCGCCTGAATCAGCTTTACCGACGCTCTTTCTGCCGTCAAAGCTGGTTTGATATCCAACAATTCGAACAACTGTATTTTGTGCTCGGGGCGATAGGGAGGAAGATAATGCACTTCACGCCCTTTTGCCTTTGCTAAATAATTAGGAAGTTCGGATAAAGGTAAGGAACTGGTTATTCCGGCTTCAAATGCACGATCGGCAATGGTGGGTTGTGGCCCCATCCATACAATATCATCAATGGTATAATCATTTCCGAAAATAGTTTGTGTTCCATTTTCAATATCGATGATGGCAGCAAGTCCGGGAAAGTCGATTCCAAAGTAATAAAGAAAAGTACTATCCTGACGGAAATGATACCCATTATCGGCATAATTCATCGGGCTTTCGTCATTGCCCAACAACAATATTAAACCTGAGCCGACTCTTTCGGCCAGTGTTTTACGTCTTTGTATATAAGTTTCTGGTTTGAACATAATTATAATTTCTGTTGATTAGTAATTTTCACTGTTGAGTGTATAAATAGTTTGTTGCATATATTCGGATACCAGCTTTGAGATATTCCACTTCCTGTTGCTTCTGAGCCAAACGCTTTTCATTGATGGCATATCCCTGAACCAGATAATCCTTCAATCGCTGTGTAGCCCATTGACGGAATTGGGTTCCTCGTTTAGATTTCACACGATAACCAACTGAAATAATAACATCAAGATTATAATATTCAATCTGTCTTTCAACATTGCGATTTCCTTCATTTTGAACTGTCGCAAATTTTGCGACAGTTGATTCTGAATTCAATTCTCCCTCTTGAAAAATATTGTTTATGTGTTTACCCAGAGTTTTTATATCTCGGTCAAACAGTTCAGCCATTTGAGCACGATTCAGCCATACCGTTTCATTCTCAAACTGAACATTCAGTTCAGTCTGATTGTCAGCCGTTTTATACAATTCTACTTTAGCTTCCATCTTACTCAAGTCTCAATTCACAGATGAATTAATGCAAAAATAACGCATATTTAAACAGACCGTAAATGTAAAACAATAAATACAGATGTACAAGCCGAATATTACCCACTACATATCGGTATGCGCTGTACGTTCGATAATTTCATTCTGTAAATCCACACCCAAATCATTAAAATAATCACTATAGCCCGCCACGCGCACAATCAGACTCCGGTAGTTTTCGGGATTTTTCTGAGCATCGCGCAGAATGTTGGAGTCAATCACATTGAACTGTATATGATGTCCGTTCATGCGGAAATAGCTGCGAACCAATGACGATACTTTGCGAATTGCCAAATCATCTTCAAAGAAATCGTGCGTAAATCGCTGATTCAGCAAAGTTCCGCCTGTATGCAGATGATCGATTTTTGCAGCTGATTTCACCACCGATGTCGGTCCGTTTTTGTCAGCACCCTGCACCGGCGAAATTCCTTCCGAAACTGGCAAACCCGCTTTACGACCATCCGGACTGGCATGCATCACGCTACCAAAATACACGTGACAGGTAGTTGGCAGCAGGTTGATGCGATACTCAGCACCCCGCGGACTGCGATGTCCTTTCACGGCATCGTAATAAATATCAAACACTTTCACCAATTGCTCATCGGCATACTCATCGTCATTTCCATATTTGGGTGTTTTGTAAAGCAATTTGTACAGCAAATCGTCGTGCCCTTCGAAATTAGCCATCAACACATCCACAAAGTCAGGCAAACTAATGGTTTTGTCTTCAAAAATATGCTTGCGCAATACTGTCAATGCATCGGTCATGGTGCCCATGCCCACACCCTGAATGTAGTTGCTGTTATAACGCGAACCACCTTGTATATAATCCATTCCCTTCGCTACACAGTCGTCAATAATCAGCGAAAGAAATGGCGTAGGAATATGCGTCATGAAAATTTTCTCAATGGTATTGTTACCAATAATCTTGATACGGATAAAATGCTCCACCTGCGCTTTAAAAGCATCAAGCAGTTGCGGAAACGATGTAAAATCAGCCACATCACCTGTCTTCAGTCCAATTTGCTTTTGGGTGCGCGTATCATAACCATTGTGCAAAGTCAGTTCCAGAATTTTGGGCATATTGAAATAACCGCACAACATATAGCTTTCAGTGCCAAATGCACCGGTTTCCACACAGCCCGAAGCTCCACCGTTGCGGGCATCCACAATGTCCTTACCCTGATTAAGCAATTCCTGAATGATGGCATCAGTATTAAAAATAGACGGCTGTCCGAATCCGGTTTTGGCAATTTTCACCGCACGATCGATAAAGCTATCGGGGTTCAGCTTGCTCAACTGCACCATCGAGCTTGGCTGAAGCAAACGCATTTCTTCAATCACATCCAGCAGAATATACGACATTTCGTTCACCGCATCGGTACCATCGGGTTTTACGCCACCCAGGTTAATCAGACAAAAATCGGTGTACGTGCTACTTTCCTGAGCCGTTACGCCAATTTTAGGAGGCGACGGATGATTGTTGAATTTCACCCAAAACGACTCCAAAAGTTCAATAGCTTGCTCTTTCGTAAGCGTACCAGCGGCAATTTCCTGCTGATAAAACGGATTCAGGTGCTGATCCAAACGACCCGGATTGAACGCATCCCACGGATTCAATTCAGTCACCACGCCCAAATGCACAAACCAATAATGCTGTAACACTTCGTGAAAAGTAGACGGTGCATGTGCAGGCACTCGCCGACAAACCCGCGCCATTTCCAATAACTCCACTTTGCGGGCTTCATCTGCTTCAACAGCAGCCATTTCTTCCAATTTATTAGCATGGCGATTGGCAAAAATGATCAAGGCATTGGCAGCGATTTTCATCCCTTTCAACTCTTCTTTTTTATCAAATGCCTGCGGATCGTTTATAAAATCGAGTTTGGCCATGCTATCGTCAATATCCTGCATAATGTCGAGCACCCCTTTCTGGAAAATTTTATACCCAGCCACTGTATGTCCGGGTGCGCGCTGTTCCATAAACTCCGTAAAGATACCGGCAGCATACGCATCTTTCCATTCTTCCGACATGGCATCCATCATACGGTCGCGATTGGAACGGTTGGTCCAAAACGGAATAATAGTATCGGCAAAAGCCTTTTTCGTCTCCTCATCCACCCGAAACCATACTTTTTCACGGGTATCCAGAATTTCCAGGTCCTGTAAGGAGTGAACGGTAATTTCAGGGTAAGTGGGCGTAGCTTTCGGTGCCGGACCACGCTCTCCCACAATTAATTCCATATCATTGATACAGATATATTTATTTGAGAGAATATATTCCAACGATTTGGCGCGTTGCACCGGAATAGAATCGCCAAAAGCAACGTGATTTTTATAAAACTCCGTCATCAACAATCCGCGTTCAGCCGAAATACGATTAATGGCGTTCAGACTTTGCTCACGAAGTTGCTGAATACGGGGCGTAATACCTCGTACACTATAGTTGTAATGCATTTCACAGGTTTCACCAACACATGATGAAGTGAAATTGCCATAAGTTTCTTCTGCTTTCATATCTTGTTCGTTTTTTTGATTTTTTTAGTTTGATTGTAAGGCTGTCAACCTCCTATTTTTACCGAAAATCCTTCCTGTTCGAAAAGCAGTTTCGTTTTTTCAAGTTCTGCTTTTGATAAAGATTTTCTTCCTTTGAATTGATTTTCGATACCAAAACGCTCATATTTATGTGCGGCCGTATTGTGGTAAGGCAGCAGATCCACGCTCTGTGGTTTATTAGGTAGCGATTTCAGGTATTCGAGTGTTTGCGAAATATTTTCGTCCGTAAAAGTAACATCTTCCACCATCGGCAAACGCACCCAAATGGGCTTACCCATTGCCGACAAGGCTTTTAGATTGGATAAGATTAAGTCGTTGGAGACGCCTGTGAGTTGCTGGTGCAAGGCATTATCCATCAACTTTAGATCGTACAGAAACAGATCAGTGTTTTGGGCTGTTTCTGCCAACAATTCCCACCGCGCATAGCCCGAAGTATCAACCGCCGTGTGCATACCTGCCGCCTTGCAAGCTTTTAAAGCTTCGTTCAAAAATGCAGATTGCATCATTGGTTCCCCCCCCGAAAAAGTGACTCCGCCATTGGATTCTTCCATGAAGATTTTTTCTTTCTCCAGTTCTTTCATCAGTTCTGGCACCGCAATCTCGCGCCCAACTGTTTCCACATCGGTAAATGTTTTATCGCCCATACGCACTGATTTGGCAACTTCGCAAATGTCGCCACTCATGCTCTCGGGGTTATGACACCAGGCACAGCGAAGCGGACAACCTTTCAGAAAAACGGTAGTACGAATGCCCGGTCCGTCGTGAACAGCAAAACGCTTAATATCAAAAATAACAGCCATGATAAAAAATATCTTTGCCCAATACCGCTTTAATCAGCATCAGGGCAAGAAAATAATTGGTATAAAAAATAGATAATAGAGACTGAGCCTTGAAAAGAATGTATTCAAAGCCACCTGTGGATGGTAATAGAAGCAGGCTAATTAATCCAGCATTCGTACAAACCCTTACCGGATTTGTGCATCAAATTGCCTTTGTATTTGGATGAAAAAGTCATTGATTGAGAATGAAATTATTTCGGGCACTAAGATACAGATAATTTGAAATTATGACAAATTTATTTCAAATACGGGCAATAATTTCACAGTAGTAAATCGTGATATATACGCATAAAAAAACGATCATACAAAATGATGTATGATCGTTCTTTTTATCAACCGATTATTTTAATGAACCAGTTTCACTACCTGGTTATTGACTTTAATCAGATACACACCTTTTGCTAATGATACAGACGTATTGCCTTCCGTTGCATTCAGTTGTTGGATCAACTGCCCGCTAACATTGAATACTTTTACTTTGTCACCGGTAACAGTACCTGCAATAAGTACCGTTTTTCCATCCGAAGATACTTTGATATTCGCATTAGCTGAAGTTGAGCTAACAGCATTCAACTCTGAAATCGACAAATCTGCTACTGCACCAAGAATAGCCTGGCTATTCATCATTGTAAAATAGTAGATTCCCGTAGTAGGAGCATTAAACTCAGTATGGAAAGGATGTAATTGCAATAACTCAGTTGGGAGTGCCGAGTTTTCAACACTTACCACTGAAGTTCCGCTATTATCCGCTGCTGAATTCACGCCAAAAGTAAACACACTTGCGGTTTCACTTGGGACAACAGAATTCCATGCATATTTTCCCATCAGCATATAGGTTTTACCTCCTTCTAATTTTACTGGTAAACTATATACACCTGAAGTTGTCACGTTTCCATCCCAACGTACATAAAGTACACGGCCTTTGTATGCAATAGTATCAGCGGCAGTGCCAGTCAATTCACCAGTTGTTAAGGTATAATATTTAGCAGGATTATCAATATATCTACATGTACCTACTGTAGTTGCATTGGCAGCAGCCCAGGCAGCATTAGTACACTTCCATCCCCATTGAGTAGGCAAAGTACGACTAGCATCAGTTAGTCCGCGTGCCGCCCAATCACTGAATGACATTGGCGACAAAGAGAATGTATATTTTGTGGAACTTGAAGCATCTGCCGACAAACAAGTGATTTCTGCAGGTGAATTCCATGTTGCCATAGCCCCGTTATTATCAATAAAAACTCCTGGGGCGACTGACTTTGCAGTTGCCGTTATAGTGGTCGATTCAGCATCAACTGGAAGCAACACATTGTATGATGTCTTTGTTGCATCAAACGAAGATTCCAAAATACCACTGCTTAATGTAACAGCCGAAAGTTGAGAGTTTTTATCATCCAGCAGTTCACTTGCTAAAGCAAGGTTCCATTCGCTATATGGACTGGATAATGCATTAGCAACAAACGACTTATCGTCATACAACCGGCTATTCACATCTTTACTGTCTGTACCTAAGTATTTTCCGGTCACATAGTTCTTTATAGCATACGAACCATCAGCTTGGGGAATCAGCTTCCAAACTGCTTCGTTCCCCGAAACTCCAAACTCTGTATCCCAAGAACTCGTTGCCATTTTCTTCAACATTCCATAATTACTATTTATACCCACCAAATAATACAAACTATCGGTTACACCCTTATTTACAGGACGTAACACAAATTGCTGAG
>JBJOOU010000306.1:0-3022 GCA_046051105.1 Bacteroidota bacterium | reverse complement strand
TTGCTCTATCGATCCTAAAGCTGATAACGACAAACTTCGCAAATATATGAGCGAAATCCTTCCAGATTACGATCGCGATCGTGTATACCCAAGCGATATGCGCAAGCTATTTAGCTGGTACAATATTCTGATCACTGCTCAACTCACCGACTTCCTGGCTGAAGAAAAAGCCGAAGAAGTACCCGCAGCTGAATAAGCAATCACAAAAAAGAAAGCTCTCAAAATAAAGTGACTAACAATCTAAGTCTGTTGCTTTATTTTGAGAGTTGTTTTCAACCTTAAAAAATACAAAAGTAGCGCATGAAAGTACGATCAGTTTGTGAGTTTATCGAGGAAGTGGCGCCGTTGGCATTACAGGAAAGTTATGACAATGCGGGGCTTCTCATCGGCGACCCTCAAATGGATGTAACTGCTGTGTTAGTTACTATCGACATTACCGAGGAAGTGATACAAGAAGCAATTGGACACAATTGTAATCTTATTATTTCTCATCACCCATTAATTTTCAGTGGTTTAAAACGAATCACCGGACAAAACCTGGTGCAGCGCTGTGTAACCATGGCCATCAAAAACGATATCGCCATTTATGCCGCTCACACCAACCTGGACAATGTGTTGCCGGGTGTAAGTGGAAAAATTGCCAGCAAAATTGGTCTAAAGAACTTATCAATTTTGCAGCCGAAATCCAAAGGATTACTTAAACTAATCACTTTTGCTCCTCAACTTCATGCATTCGCAGTACGTCAGGCGATGTTTGATGCAGGTGCCGGTAGCATTGGCAACTACGATTCGTGTAGTTACAATATGGAAGGTTTTGGAACTTTTCGTGCCAATGAAAATGCAAAACCTTTTGTTGGTGAAGTAGATAAGCTCCACTCCGAATCCGAAATGCGCATCGAGGTCATTCTACCGGCCTACAACAAATCGAAAGTGCTAAAAGCTTTAGTAGAAACGCACCCTTACGAAGAACCGGCTTTCGACATTGTTGAATTGGCTAACAGTTGGGAAACTGTAGGCGCTGGCATTGTTGGTGAACTCGAGCAGGAGGAAGATGCAACGGCCTTTCTGAATCGTATAAAAACGATTTTTAATGTTCCCACTATTCGACATACACAACTGAATAAGAACATGGTAAAGCGAGTAGCTTTATGTGGTGGTGCCGGCAGTTCATTTTTATCCGATGCTATTGCAGCCAATGCTGATGTGTATATATCCGGCGATTTTAAATATCACGAATTTTTTGATGCCGAAAATCGGATCATCATTGCAGATATTGGACATTTTGAAAGTGAGCAGTTCACAAAAGACATTTTTTATGAGATAATTACAGAAAAAATGCCTACATTTGCAGTCCGAATTTCGGATACAAAAACCAACCCTATAAATTATTTGTAATCAATATGGCTACAGACTTTAAAGCAGAAAAAGAAATTACCGTTGAAGATAAACTAAAAGCACTTTACGAACTTCAATCAGCAGTTTCAAAAATAGACGAAATTAAAACTTTACGTGGCGAACTTCCATTGGAGGTACAAGACCTGGAGGACGAAATTATCGGGTTGAATACTCGTTTAGAAAACTTCGAAACTGAAATTGCGGACATCGTTGCTACGATTGCAAATAAAAAACAGGAAATTGAAGAAGCACGTACTAAGATAGCTCGTTACAAAGATCAACAAGATAATGTTCGCAACAACCGCGAATATGACAATCTTTCAAAAGAAATCGAATACCAATCATTGGAAATCGAACTTTGTGAAAAACGTATCCGCGAATTTTCAGCAGCTCACGAATCAAAAGTTGCTGAGCAAAAAGTAACAGCTGATCAGTTGACTGAGCGTAAACTTGACCTCGAGCAAAAGAAAGGTGAGTTGAACGAAATCGTTTCTGAAACTAAACACGAAGAAGAAAAGCTTCGTGAGTACGCAAAAGAAATTGAAACAAAAATCGAGTCACGACTTTTAGCTGCTTTCAAACGTATCCGCAAAAATGCCCGCAATGGTTTGGCGGTTGTTTATGTGCAACGTGATGCTTGTGGTGGATGCTTCAATAAAATTCCAGCTCAGCGTCAACTTGATATTCGTACCCGCAAAAAAATTATCGTATGCGAATATTGTGGTCGTATCCTTGTCGACCAGGAGCTGGCTGGTGTTGCACCAGTTTCTGAAGATTAATTTTCTGCTTCAATATACAGAATTTAAAAGCCCGATTTTATCGGGCTTTTTTTGTTTTATACGTCAATATTTCTGTACAAATACCCATGTGAAATTAAATACGTAAATGTCAGAGCCTTATTTTCGAGGTAATTTGCTGATAAACTTCTACTTACATGCCAAATTGATGACTCCAAATCTGAATAATCTGGAGAAAATGAATGATTTGCATGCTTTCCTACCTTTATTTCACTCATTGTTCTCCCTTTAAGCAAAAATTCAAATTCTGATCAGCTTCTAGTACTCGAATGATCGTCTCTTTTGAATAGCTTCCTTTTTAAATTTTTTGCTCCTCTCACTTTTGGAATTTAAAACTCCTTTACTTTTTTGGGTAGGTTAGTCTGTGAGTTCGCAGGTCTATAATCACCAGTTCCTCCATTTCGAATAATTCTTCTCCGGAAATTCCATTCACTAGACTCATTTCAAAAAATCTAAACCATCCCAATTTAATTCGAATCAAAAATAATATTTCATTTTCTGGAATGAATCATCAAACTGTGATATTACATTTCTATATAATACATTTGTGATAATATGGTTGGATCACAAATGTATTTGTGGATTATTACAAAAATAAAGTGACAGTGTAATGGACGATACTTTCAAATGTAATTCACTAATATACACAAATGTATTTATAGTTACACTTATAACTCGACAGTTGTAAACTACATTATATTAGCCAATATACATAGTATAATAGTCACATAACCAGTATTTTAAAGAATATTATTAAACTATTTATTAGCTAAATATTTCAATTATGTGATAATATGGGCTAATTCACTCATAATTTGATTTTTATTGAA
>JBJOOU010000305.1:0-3264 GCA_046051105.1 Bacteroidota bacterium | reverse complement strand
CGGTCACGGTTGAAAAATACGAGTTGAGCATTTGATGAGTCAAATATATGGCGATACTAACTTCCAGTCTTTGAGGAAATTAAAATAACAGCCTATTTAAGGTCTAAATACTCTCCTTCTTTGCCCTTGCTGTTGACAGCCACAGTAGCCATGTATAGGCCTAAGGCCTATTTATATAAATCTTTATTTCGTCCGTAGACAGCAATCACAAACACACAACAGTAAAACATAAACAAAAGTAAACTTGTCCGACGATCATCACTTGAAACGTTGATGAGTATAGTACAAATCATTCAAAAATGCCCGTATACCGAATAACACTAACACAAAGTAATTTCCATTAAACATTTAACATGGCCAATGAAGCTGACGAAGAGATGCAAGTTCTGAATTTGCAATCTTTTCGAAGGTTTTGCAAATTTGGTTTTCCGACGCGACAAACCGCTTTATGAAGTTGATTTTTTTTCTGTTTATTAAGTTCAGAGCTGAAGAGAGATTGAAAGCTGACTGACATTCAGATATAACTTCATTTGAAAAAGTGCCGAAAACTTTGGCGTAGATTCGAAACAATGCAAAATCAAAAGATATCGTTTCTGTTTTATTGACAGGGCAGGCTTCCAGGGCATACAAGAAAATTGGAAAACATTTCGATTTCAACAAATGAACAATGACGTCAGCAGAGGCACGATGGCCAATTTTTCAAAATAATGCATTGAATGATCTAAATAACGATAATTTTGAATAGGCAAAATCACATTTGAAGACACGACCTGACATGATATAAATCCCAAGATATCGAAAAGCATTCACCCACGGAATAATTGTGCCATTTGAGGCAGTGATATCTGCACACACAACGTTGTGCCGTGGTCCTACTCTGATGCACATAGATTTAGAAGCGTTAATAGGCATATCTAAGAAGCTAAGTTCAGACTCAACAAGACGAATGAGTCTTTGCAAGTAGGTAACTGAAGGAGACAAGATTAATATGTCATCAGCATACATAAATATGCTAATACACGTTAAACGCACATTGCACCCAGTGTTGCTACGGGTGATTTTATCGATGACGTCATCAACATAAATTGAGAACAAGTGAGGTGATAAGACACCTCCCTGCCTAACTCCACAGCTCAAGTTAACAAAACGAGAAACAAAAGGTCCCCAGCGGACACATGTTGAACAAATACTAAACCAGTGTTCCAGGATTTCTAATAAACAGTTAGGAACGTTTCTGTCCATTAGTTTAATATAAAGACCACAATGATTCATTTTATCGAAAGCCTTGGATAAATCCAAGGCGCACAAATTAACCGTACTACCTGAATCTATAAAATTGTTTACCGCCTGTCTAACGCAGTATATAGCGTGGGAACAGCTCGAGTTCTTCTTGAACCCAAACTGATTGTCTGAGGTAATGAAATAGTCCTTGTATACAAACAATATAGCATTTTCGAATATCTTCGACACGACCGGGCTTATAGAGATACCTCGAAAATCGTTCACAGTAAGAGATTTAGACAACCTAGCATTATTGACTTTCAACAAAGGAATGGTGTAGCTGAAACCAAAGTTTACTGGAACTTTACCAACTTCCAGCATTAAGTTAAACAATTTTGCCAGGATAGTCGGAACACAAGGATGACAATGTTGAAAGTGCTCGGCCGTCAAACCATCAAGGCCAGCAGCCTTACCTCTTTTCATTGCAACCACAACATTGGAAACAATCTCAGCGTCAAACACTGAATCACCTCGAAAAGATGGCGTGCCATTGTAAGCCGGTCTTTTGTCGTTATAAATGTCTTGAAGATTTTTACTATTATTTACAGTATGAGGCGTACAAATGGACTGAAAATGACGTACAAATATTTCGGCAATGTCAGACGCGTTAGTTAGACCATCAACTTGAATAACTTCCTGCTCTTTAGATCCAAATTTCGATCGCCAGCACTTCCAGAAATCAGGCCCTTGCTTATTCATCAGTGCGTTGTGGAGGTCATTTGTATAATTGAGAGTTTCGTTCTCTTGACAATGACGAATACGCAATTTATATGCAAGCTTGTCCGCCCTGTATTTGTTAAAACACGGACCATTTCGGGGTTTTCCAGCTAATTTCCAAAGATTGTGTGATTTTATAGATTCATCTTTGAGGAGATCTAGTTCTTGATCCCACCAGTATTTGTAGAAGTCTTTTTCATGCTTAGGAACGGACAAGCTTGCACAGTATTGCAAAGTAGCAACTAATTTGTCATACATCTCATTAATTATACTGACTTTAGAGCAATCGCGAGCGTCACCAATAGACAAATTCAGTTCATGTAATAGATTCTGGCAGTGAATGCCAGTGAGGTCATAATACAAAGGTAGATTAGCGTGATCCCATCGCAGTTGAACCGTGTTTATTTTGTTCACATTTTCCGTACTACGGCAAATCTTGGGTGTAGCTATGTTGAATTTTACGCAAACAGGCCTGTGGTCTGATAAGTTGATTTCAAGTTCTAGCACGCTGTAATGAGATAGTTTACTGACATCTGATACCAAAAAATAATCAATACAACTGAAACGATCCAGTGCTTCATTAATGTAGGTAAATCTATCTTCTAAGTTCACTCTGTCAAACACTGCATCACAACGATATAGGTGATAACGAACCATTAGATTTTTTACAAGAGTAGAGGCCTGCGATGTCTCATTTAGATCAGTGTTGAAATCGCCACCAATGATAACAATGTGATCCAAAGAGTTGGCATCTAATAATAAAGAAATTTCAACTAAAATATTTTCAATTATAAGACACCTATCAGTCGTACCTTCACAAGGTAAGTAAACGTTAACAATAATATAATCTGCGTATTTGATAACAACGTATCTTTCATCACAATGTAAAATAAGTACGTTATTAATTAAGCACTGCTTGACCAGAATGGCAACACCACCGAAGGGTCTTCCCCTAAGAGGACCCTGTTCCATCAGGAGTTCCATAGCTGATTTTCCTATTGCAATGTACTCTGGAAAATACTTGGTTAGCAAACACAAATTTGCTGGTGTTAGCCAATGTTCTTGAAATAAAAAAATACTTGGTGAAACTGTGTTCATATCAATCAAGTCACGCACACAAGATCTGCCTTGATTGAGCCCATGCAAGTTATATGACACAATACATGTATTTTTATCCAACAGGCTATCGCAATTATCAAGCAAATTTACGGTGTGACCATTGTCTCTGATTAGTGAAACGTGAGATTGTTCTACGAGATCATCTTG
>JBJOOU010000304.1:0-2654 GCA_046051105.1 Bacteroidota bacterium | reverse complement strand
AGCTGTTAGGTATTCTGTAATTTTAGCAGTAAGGCCAGGAACATTGTTCAGGTCTTCGCCCCAGATAAATTTTGCTGCCAAAACGCCTTGTGCTACTTGCTCAATTGATCCGGTAGCCCAAAGTTCGGCCAATAGGTCTACGATCGCTTTATCGTCGTTTGGAACGATTTCGTCGTCGCCACGTTTTCCGCCTTTGTAATAAGTAATGATACCTGCAAGACCCAAAACGATACCTGCTGGCAATTCGCCTTTGCGTTCCAGATAGATTTTCAATCCAGGAAGATCACGGGTTTTGAATTTAGGGAATGAGTTCAACATGATGCTGGTAACGAAGTGTTTCACGTAAGGATTGCGGAAACGATCCAAAACATCACCTGCAAATTTTTCCAACTCTTCTTTTGGAAGATCCAAAGTTGAAAGCAATTCTTCGAACATTACTTTGCGTACGAAAGCACCGATAACTTCGTCTTCGATCATTTCGCGAACGATGTTCAATCCTGATAAGTATCCTACAGGAGCCAATACAGTGTGAGGACCATTCAGCAAGGTTACTTTGCGGTCGTGGTATGGTTTTTCGCTTGGTACGAACAATACGTTCAAACCGGCTTTGTCAGCAGGGAATTCAGCAGCTACCGATTCTGGTGCTTCGATTACCCACAAGTGGAAAATTTCTGCCTGAACAACCAGTTTGTCTTCCAATTGTACGCGGTCAAGAATTTCGTTGATAGTTTCGCGTGGATATCCAGGTACGATACGGTCCACCAATGTGCAGTAAACACCACAAGCATTGTCGAACCAGTTTTTGAAGTCAGCACCCAGGTTCCAAAGTTCGATATATTGTTCGATGCATTTTTTTAATTCAGTTCCGTTGTGGAAAATCAATTCACAAGGGAAAATATGGAAGCCTTTTGTAAGGTCGCCATTGAAAGTTTTGTAGCGGTGGTGAAGCAACTGAACCAGTTTGCCAGGGTAAGAAGTGGCAGGAGCGTCGTCCAGTTTGCAGCTTGGGTCAAAAGCGATACCAGCTTCAGTAGTGTTTGATACGATGAAGCGCATTTCTGGTTGTTCAGCCAGTTTCAGGTATTCGTCAAACTGAGTGTAAGGGTTCAAACCACGGCTGATTACGTCGATCAGTTCTACGCTGTTTACTTTTTCGCCTTTGTCCAGACCCTGTAGGTTCAGGTGATACAAACAATCCTGATCGTTCAGCATGTCTACCATCCCTTTGTCGATAGGTTGTACTACCACGATGCTGCTGTTGAAATCAGCTTTTTGGTTCATGTTGTACACAATCCAATCTACGAATGCACGAAGAAAGTTGCCTTCTCCAAACTGAATAATTCTCTCTGGATAGCGAGCTACGCTAACATTTTCTCTGTTTAGTTTTTTCATTTTTATTTATGTAGTTTTTTTGTTGTCCAATAGTTGTTTGGATATCTCATGTGTGAAAAATACAAATTGCTTCACCCTACAATCAGGGGTGAAAATATGACTTTGGCCTTCTTCGAAATGAAGATGACGTTGTGTGAATTTTCAGAGGATGTTGAGAATTGAAAATTAGATAGCTCTAATCGTCTATTGTGTGATTTAAGGGTCGAAAAATATGGTGCAAAATTACAGAATTTTTTCCGTATAAGGGGGTGGAATATTTGATACAATATGTGTATAAAATGATTGATTCCACACAAAAAAGTTACCAACATTTCATTCGGTTGAAATTACTTTGTTGTAATTTTGGCCTCCCGAACCTGATCGGCTGGTTGGTTGTTTGTATAAGATGTAATTTTAAACGTTTTGTAATCGTGACTTCTCTTAAAAATATCTTTAATATTTCGTATCCCATTCTGTTGACGCTGATTGCCCAGAATATCATCAATGTAACCAATACAGCCTTCCTTGGTAGAGTGGGCGAGGTGGAGCTGGGTGCTTCAGCCATTGGTGGGGTGTTTTACTTTGCCATCTATATGGTGGGTTTTGGCTTTAGTCAGGGTGCTCAAATCCTGATTGGTCGACGAAATGGTGAAGGGAATTTTGCTCAGATCGGGCAAATATTCAACAATGCGCTTATTTTTAACTTCTTGCTGAGCCTGTTCATTTTTGGTTTGTCGGTCTATGGCGTTCCGGCTATCATGAAGTTTGCAGTAAGCTCGCCTGAGGTCTTTGCTGCCACCAAGGCCTATATGGACTGGCGTATTTATGGCTACTTGTTTGCGTTTTTGAATGCGGTGTTCAGGGCTTACTATGTCGGCGTAACGCAAACCAGTGTGCTTACGGTGTCGGCAATTCTTACAGCTATCACCAATATTTTGTTTGATTACCTGCTGATCTTTGGTAATCATGGTTTCCCGAAACTGGGAATTGAAGGGGCCGGAATTTCATCGGTGTTGGCCGAAGTGGTTACATTGATTTATGTAATAATATACACTTTTCTGAAAGCGGATTTGAAAAAATACGGACTTTTTATTTTCCGTAAAGTGGATATTAAAACCATTCTTCAAATTCTGGAACTATCGGTTTTTATCATGTTTCAGTATTTTATTTCCATCTCTACCTGGTTCATGTTTTTTGTGTTCATCGAGCATATGGGCGAACGTCCGTTGGCTGTATCGAATATAGGGCGCAGTTTGTATGTGTTGTTGATGATTCCTGCTTCG
>JBJOOU010000303.1:0-6828 GCA_046051105.1 Bacteroidota bacterium | reverse complement strand
CGTTGGGACAGGCGCGGAATGGTGGTTGGTAATGTGCAGTCAGGCAAAACCGCCAATTATACCGGTCTGATAAACAAAGCTACCGATGCCGGATATAAAATGATTATCATCATCGCCGGTATTCACAATAGCTTGCGTGCTCAAACCCAGTATCGTGTGGATGAGGGATTTATTGGAAGGAACAGCGCGGATTTTATAGCGCGGAAAAGAAATAATAAAATAGGGGTTGGACTGATACATGCTGATACTGAGATCTATTCATACACCTCTACCGAAAACAACGGGGATTTCAATCGTGCAACTGCAACACGCCTGAATGTGCCTATCGGTGGTAAGAGTCCGACAGTACTGGTTATAAAAAAGAACAAAAGTATTCTTGAAAATCTCATTTACTGGCTCTCCAGCTATTCTACAGAAGTAGACGGGGAACGGAAAATTATGGATGTTCCCTTGTTGGTAATTGACGATGAAGCAGACAATGCTTCTGTAAATTCCGGTAATGATATCGATGTACGTACAATCAACCGGTTAATCAGAACTTTGTTGAATCTGTTTAATCAGAATACTTATATCGGTTATACAGCTACTCCGTATGCAAACATATTTATTCCGGCGAGCTGGAATGATAAACTGGAGACAACCGTAAAAGATATTACTTTAAAGGTAGGTGAAGACTTGTTTCCAAGGGATTTTATAGTCAACATTCCCCCACCCTCCAACTACATTGGAGCATTACAGGTTTTTGGTTACGAGAATGACGAAACAGGCGAGAGTTATGAGGGGCTGGATATAATTCGTCCGGCAGAAGACCAGGAACCCTGGTTTCCACTTCAATTGAACAGTCGCAATAAAGCTGATTTGCCTGACGATGTACCCACGAGCCTGAAAAGAGCCGTAAAATCATTTATTCTTACCTGTGCCATCCGTAGATTGCGGGGACAGGAACGTAAGCATAACTCAATGTTAGTGCATGTGGCTTTGTATGTTTCGTGGATAGATTGTGTGGCATCCCTAATCAATGAATTGATGCGTGATTACAAAAATCAGATTCATTCAGCTCAGGGCAACTTATTGAATGAGTTGAAAGAAATCTTTGAAACTGATTTCGTTCCAACCACAGAAGAAGTTCTAAAGAATATTACTTATAAAGACTCTAAAATTAAAACTCATACATGGGAAGAGGTCTTGTCGGTACTTGATGAAGCTGCAATGAAGATTGAAGTACGTGCAGTACATGGACAGAAAAGCACCCGTGGGCTGCAATACCACAATATAGAAGATATTGATTATAATAAGTATGAGAATGGTATTTCGGTAATCGCTGTAGGTGGTAACAGGCTTGCGCGTGGTATTACGCTCGAAGGTTTATCGGTAAGCTATTACCTTAGAACTACCCGCTTGTACGATTCTTTGATGCAGATGGGAAGATGGTTTGGTTACAGACCGGGGTACGTGGATTTGTGCAGATTATACACCACTGAACAGTTGGTTAACTGGTACAGACATGTCACTCTTGCAACCGAAGAAATGCGGGCAGATTTTGATGAAATGGCAGCACGTAACAAACGTCCGGTTGATTATCAGCTTAAGGTCAGAACTCATTCCGGTATGCTGAGTATTACATCCTTATCGAAAATGCGTGAGCATGAAATTATTCAGGTCGGATTTTCGGGTGAAAAAATACAAACCTACCAAATGCTTAAGGACAAACAGGTTGTAGCTAATAACTATAACGGTCTTAAACAATTGTTGCTGCAATTACCTGCTCCGGAAGTGAGAACAACAATTAACTCCCAGAAGGTTAATGGACTTTTCTGGTCTGATATAGACCCTGAGCATATCATTGGATTTATTGAAGCTTACACATCTGATCTCCCCAAAATAAAGCCTGATGTATTGAAAACTTATATCAGAAAACAGGTTGAAAACAACAGCATTCAGCATTGGTCAGTTGCTCTTATTCTTAATTCAGAAGGTACAAACCATAGTTTTAAATGTGGCACTGAGATTATAACCGGAGGGCTTCCACAAAGAACTGATGTAAAAGATCAATTTCCAAAGAAGTATTACAGACTTTCCAAGCAAAATATACTTGATAAGAAGGACAGGCGAATAGATTTGACCGGTATTGATGCGAATGTAAGTGAAAAAGAAGCTAATCAAAAAAGGTCAGCCCAAAGAAAAGCATTACTGGTTATCTACCCGTTGGATGTAACAGATAATCCTGATTTTGATACAGATATACCGTTAGTTGGCTGGGGTTTGATATTTCCCAAAATTGATAATGAGGCTACTGTTGAATATGCTGCAAGGATAATTAGTGGCGTGGAAGATAGTGAAGAAGATGATGATTCAGATAATGATACAAATGATTAATACGCGTGAAATCTGGAATAATCAATCTTTATCTGGTGGTAATGAAGTTTTAGTCAGAGAAAGGATAGTTGATGTAGCAGGCTTAGAATGTTATATCGGAATGATTAATGTATCAAAAGCCAGAGTTTTTATTCTGAAAATAGATGAAAATGTAATTATTCAACCCAACTACCTGAAAAGGTTTGTCGGAGTTGAGATTCAAATTCTACCAGGGTTACATGGACGTGAGTTAATTATTATTCTTCTTGACAATGAGCTAAGTGATATTTTCAGCTATTTTATAGAAGATATTATTTCAGCCATTAGCGAAGAAACAGATTGTTTGAAGGCTTTGCAGCAAATATCGGTTAAGGTCAGTTACTGGAAACGACTGTTCAGTAAAATAACCGGATCGGTATTAACTCCACAACAGCAGCGGGGATTGTATGGTGAGCTTTTCTTTCTGAATGATTTACTTGATAGTATTGCAGATCAAAGCTTTGTAATTAATGGTTGGCATGGACCTTCCGGTGCAAATCAGGACTTCTGGTATAACGGACTGGCTATTGAAATAAAAACATCAAAAGCCAATAAACCATCCATAAAAATATCAAATGAGTACCAACTGGATAATGGAAATCTGAATAATCTCTTTCTGGTATTTTACAGAATCAGTGAGTTTCAGGGTGGGCGGGATACATTGATGGAGTTGATTAATCAAATAAGAAACAAATTATTAGCTGATAATCTGGAACAGTTCAATGACAAACTAATTTCATTAGGGATCAGCCCGGAATCAGAATCAGAGGATTACAACAGCCGGGCTTTTAATATAAACTCAGAAAAGGTCTTTCAAATAACTGAGGACTTCCCCAGAATAACAAGATCAACATTAGACGATGCAATTTCAGCGGTAACATATGAGATTGAACCTTTGATGTGTAGTGGTTTTGAAACAGATATTGACACATTATTCAACACTATAAAGGATGGTAGTAACTGACATTAAATCAAATACAGACTTCGAACTGGATTTATTTATCCAGAACCTATATCATGAAATTCAGTCACTGGCGTATTCAGATGAATCCGGTGATTCAAAAGAAAATAAATTTACAGAGTATGTAATGGACAGACTGTCAGAAGCCGGAGAAACTGATGGAGTGAGATTATGTCCATTTAGCAAAGAGAATAAAGCTGAAATTACCTTGTTCAAAATTAATGGTTACGCTTTAGAAGAAGGTTATGAAAACATTGATATATTCATATCACATTTTGTTGATACAAATGAATCTTACAGAGTCTCAAAGCCCGATTTTGACAAACTGATTAAATGGTCGACAGCATTTGTCAATGCTGGATTAAAAGGTCACCTAGATGAGATTGAGCCATCTACTGAAGCTTATGGGCTTGCCCGTATATTGAGTCAGAAACGAGATGAAATTATCAGGGTGCGTATATTTCTGCTTTCCAATGGTGAGATTCCTCATGATACTCCCAAAGACTATCATTTGAATAAAATTGATGATATAATAATCCGGTTCGAGGTATGGGATGTTGAGCGGCTACATCGTTTAGATCAATCAAAAGGCAACAGGGAGCCGATTGAAATTGATTTTGAAGGCATGATGAATACAACAATTCCATGTCTGGAAATGCCTGTAAAGAATGAATTGTACGAATGCTATCTGGCAATTGTTCCTGGGCAGGTATTATCAACTCTCTATCAAAATTATGGGACACGCTTGCTTGAAAGTAATGTCCGGGCATTCCTGCAACAAACCGGAAAGATCAATCAGGGAATCAGGGATACCATCAGAAAAGAGCCTCAAATGTTTTTGACTTACAATAATGGATTATCCACCACGGCACAAGAAGTAAAAACACGGAGGTCAGAGGATGGTCATCTTGAAATTACTGCAATCAAAGACTTTCAAATAGTCAACGGCGGGCAAACAACTGCATCTTTATTTCATACATCCCGTAAATACAGAGAGGCTAAAATTGAAAATGTTTTTGTTCAGATGAAGCTGACTGTAATCAAAGATGAAGATAAAAAGAATGAGACAGTTCCTTTAATTTCCAGATACGCTAATAGTCAAAATAAAGTAACCGAACTTGATTTATCATCTAATAATCTGTTTCTTCAACGGTTGGAAGAGTTGTCAAGAACTACCTACGCTATTAATCCTGATGATAGAAGCAAACAAACAATCTGGTTTTTTGAACGTGTCTCAGGTCAATATAAGGAAGCTCTGAATAAAGAAGGAACTGCAAGCAAGCAGAACTCCTTTAAATTGAAATTCCCTAAAGATCAGGTATTAATTAAAGCTGATGTAGCAAAGGCTATGAATATCTGGAAGCTACAACCCTATCAGGTTTCTAAAGGATCGCAAAAGAACTATGTTAGTTTCATAAAAGAGATTGATAAAGACCCTAAATCGAAACAGGTTAATAGAGTTTACTGGGAAGATGTCGTTGCGAATTTGATTCTATTCAGAGAAACTGATAAACTCTTTGGTAGAAAAAATGTCAATGCAATTGGTGACACAAACATTAAATCACATACAACAGGGTATGCATTGTCATACTTTCATTATTTAACTTCTAACAAGATAAATTTAGGTGAAGTCTGGAGAAAACAATACGTGGATGAAAAACTTTTGCTTGAAATCCGTAAGCTTGTTTTGTTAGTATATGATTTTTTCACTAATCTGGATGCTGCATTAATTAGTGAAGCTGCCAAAGGGGAAAAAACATGGTTAAAGCTAATCCAATCAGGCAATAATCCAATGAATATGGATATAGTTTCATCGTACCTAATATCCTCAAATGATTACAGAGCCAGATATGAAACAGAGTCAGATGATGCAAAAGAAATTGCAAAGTACGAAGCCAAACAAACTATAGCAAATTTAGGACTTAAGTTCTGGGATGGATTATGTGTATTTATGCTTAAGCAGGATTGTTTATCAACCTATCAACAAAACTATGTTTCTGCTATCAGAAAAAAACTAAGAGTAAATGATGATCTTGCAGACACTGAAATCGATAAAGGGATCAAAATTTTAGAATCACTCTCTGAGCAGAATATCGACTTTGAGGAAATAAAACTTCTTAGTAAACTTGAGGACGATTCCATTGAGAATGCAGAAATGATATTCCACAGAATATCATCAATAGATTCTGACACATGGAAACAGATTATTGCAATCGGTGAGAAAACCGGAAAACTTTCAGAAAATGAGATTAGTGTTTTAAAAGCAATAATTCAAAAGCTTAAACTAAAGGCAAATATTGATTCAAAAAGAATGGATATTGTAAATAAAGCGTTGGATAAAATCAAAAAGTTTGGAATACAAGTTTGATTACATGTTTAATAATAACCATATGCGTTATCAAATTCTGGATAATAAAGGACTAGACCCTATAGGCGAAAGTTTAGATTTTGACGAAGCCATTTCCTTTGTGCTTAATAATGATAAGGTGAATAACTTAGCAACACCCCTACTCTGGTGATTCATTATTTGATAATAATGTGTAGTCTAATATTTAAATTAATTGTTTATTTTTGTGGACTCTGGTGACTTGTTTGACCAGTATGTGCAACATAGTCAGCCGCGTCAACGAGGTCAACCGCCCTAAAGAAAATAGTTATGGAAAATCAGTTCAGAGAAGATGGCTTTATCCCCAAACACGGAGGATACGAAAATCTGATTACTTTTCAGAAAGCTGATATTATCTTTCATGGTACTAAGTTCTTTTGCAATAAATATATCAGCAAGTATGATCGCACTTTCGACCAGATGGTACAGGCTGCCCGGTCGGGCAAGATGAATATTCTGGAAGGAAGCGAAGCCTCGGCCACTTCGAAAGAAACTGAAATAAAGCTCACCAATGTGGCCAGAGCATCGCTCAAAGAACTACGGGAAGATTATATGGATTTTATACGATCAAACAAACTTACTTATTGGGATAAAAACCATTCCTATTATCAGGCGCTAACGCAAAAACATCTTGTTGCTAACCCTACTTATGAGCTATACCAAAAAGGAATCGAAAGCGATGACCCGGAAGTAGCTGCCAATGTGCTGTATAGCCTGACCAATATCACCATTTACATGCTCAAACAACAACTAAAACGCCTGGAATCCGATTTTCTGCAGGAAGGTGGTTTGCGTGAGCGCATGACCAAAGCGCGGATCGATTACAGGAATAAGAAGAAATAGTAAGTCCTTCTTCGGGGCGCGACTTAAAGTCGCACTCCGAATACAGCCAGGTTATCAGCTCGCTAAATGGTCTATCCCATCAGCGTTAGTGAACGGGTGAACTCGAAGTCACCCGCTCACGGCTGGTTGAGGGTGTCTAATACGTTTTTTTGAACACAAATTACGCAAATGACACAAATTTTCGCAAATATCTTTTTTTGTAGTTGTCTGGAAATTATGCGATTATATGTTGTCTTGATTTGCG
>JBJOOU010000302.1:0-18712 GCA_046051105.1 Bacteroidota bacterium | reverse complement strand
TTAATATCTCTTTGCCATTAATATTGGCATGTAAGTTTTTTATTTCTAACATAAAGCCCCTCCAACCTCCCCACAGGGGAGGCTTTTAGTTTGTTTTATTTGTTCAATTTATATGATTCATTTAACTGTGCCTTTTAAGTCCCCCTATGGGGGATTTAGGGGGCTTTACCCCACACTACCTTCCAGTGTCACCTGGAGTAGTTTCTGTGCTTCTACGGCAAATTCCATCGGAAGTTTGTTGATCACTTCCTTCGCATAACCATTTACAATCAAACCTACTGCATCTTCGGTAGAAATACCGCGTTGGTTGCAATAGAAAATCTGATCTTCGTTGATTTTCGAAGTTGTAGCTTCGTGTTCCACCACGGCTGTGTCATTATTCACTTCCATGTATGGGAAAGTGTGCGCACCACATTTATCACCCAGTAACAAACTATCGCATTGCGAAAAATTGCGGGCATTATCAGCAGCTGGATTAATTTTTACCAAACCACGGTAACTATTTTGGCTTACCCCTGCCGAAATACCTTTGGACAAAATGTGCGAACTGGTGTTTTTGCCAATGTGCAACATCTTGGTTCCCGTGTCGGCCTGTTGGTGATGATTGGTCACTGCCACCGAATAGAATTCGGCGGATGAGTTATCGCCCAGCAAGATACAACTTGGGTATTTCCAGGTAATCGCCGAGCCGGTTTCCACCTGCGTCCACGACAGTTTGGAATTTGCTCCTTTGCAAATACCACGTTTGGTTACAAAGTTATATACTCCACCGTTTCCGTTTTTGTCCCCCGGGTACCAGTTTTGCACGGTAGAATATTTTACTTCGGCATTTTTCATTACCACGATTTCTACGATAGCCGCATGAAGCTGATTTTCATCGCGGGATGGCGCTGTACATCCTTCCAGATAAGACACATAACTATCTTCATCGGCTACAATCAGCGTACGTTCAAACTGACCTGTATTTACCGCATTGATACGGAAATATGTTGAAAGTTCCATTGGGCAACGTACCCCTTTCGGAATGTACACAAACGAACCATCGGAAAAAACGGCACAGTTCAGCGTGGCAAAAAAGTTATCGGTATACGGAACCACTGAGCCCATGTATTTCTTTACCAGGTCAGGATGATGTTCTACTGCTTCGCTGAATGAACAGAAAATAATGCCCTGTTCAGCCAAAGTTTCCTTGAAAGTGGTTTTTACAGACACACTATCCATTACCGCATCCACTGCAATACCCGAAAGTGCCATCCGTTCTTCCAACGGTATACCCAGTTTTTCGAAGGTTTTGATCAGTTCCGGATCCACTTCATCCATGCTTTTCGGAGCATTTTTACGTGGAGCTGCAAAATACGAAATATCCTGATAATCAATTTCCGGTATATTCAAATGCGCCCATTCCGGCATTTTCATTGTTTGCCAGTGGCGGAAAGCCTTCAAGCGGAACTCTAACATCCACTCCGGCTCGTTTTTTTTCTGCGAGATTAAACGGACAATATCTTCGTTTAAACCCTTGGGGATAACATCGGTTTCAATATCGGTAGTAAAACCATATTTATACTCGCCTTGTGTTACCTCATTAAGTATTTCTTGTGACATAAATTCGATAGAATCAATAAATATCTATCCAAATGGATAGGATAAATTCGTTATATACTGCAAAAATACAAAAAAATATGCTATAAAGCATGATTATAATGACTTAAAGCAAAATAGAAACATATTTTGAATCCGTTTTGTTTGCTGTATGTGTGCTATTCTCATCACAATTTATATATGTAGGGTTTTCTCATCACAACTCTTCTGTTGCGCTCCAAATCCTATTTTCAACAAACAATATCAGATATATTATATTTAAGATCAAAAACAGCAGTGATTTGTTTTTTATTCATCCATTTATTTGTTCCGCCTAATTTAATATTCATTTAAAAATCAACGTGTATGAAAAAATCAGTACTCTTTACATTGCTATTTATTGCAATCGGTATTATTAGTGGATTAGCACAGAAAAAAGTAGCTTATGTAACACTTACCAAAACAATGGATGCCACGGCCTCCACAGTCGCAAACGATCCAATTATTCGCATGTTAAGCGCAGATCCAAATCTGTCCGTCACAGTAAAAGTTCTTGCTACTGCTGCTGATGCGATTACAGATCTGGCCAATTACGATGTTATTATCATTCAGGAAAGTATAAGTGGTAATGCTGGTGTGTTAATGCCAACTGGCTCTCTGGCTCTCAAATCGATCCCTAAACCTTTTATTTACAACAAATGCTATGCTTTACAAAAATCCAGAGCGTTAACTGGAGTGACTTCTGCAGGTGCTCCAAAAGAAGCTGACGGCACAACAGCAGGGACGCTAACAATCACTGTGGACAACTCGTACTTATCGCATGATTTATTTAAAGGATGTACGTTTATAAATACCAATCAGATAAAATTGTTTAATGCTCTCTCAACAGATGTAGGGCTTTTGGGTAGTGGAACTTCGGTGAAAGCAATAAATTATGTGAGTGGTTTTACAGCTACTCCGGGAATCCTACTTGCTCAACCTTCGATTTTGCAAGCCAGTACAACTTGTAATGTGAGTGTTAATAGTGTTCCGGCAGGCACCGCCATTGATGGGCTAGAAACAACCATATCACCGGCTATTTTTTTAGGCATGAACATGGGAGCGATCTGTGCAACTGCCGGAACTAATATCACTTCAGATGGTTTAACAATTTGGAGAAACGCAGTATACATTCTGGCTGGACTTACAGTGCCATCTAATCAAGCAACCCTTCCAACCGGATTGATCAATACGCTCACTTCTGATTTAAAAGTTATCTCTCAGCAGTTTTACACGATCAATGGCCGATTAGTTACAACACCAAACAACGGTATCTACCTCAAAAAATCTGTATACGAAAATGGAACTATCAAATACGACAAAGTAGCTTTCATTGAATCGCTTCAGAAATAAACAAAAACTTTGAAATAAAGAATCCCCCAATGCAACTAAGCATTGGGGGATTCTTTTTAGTATTTAGCTTATAATTATTTCCCTTCTCCTGAAAGTTCAATCACTTTCGGAGTCTCCAAACCTCCACCGGAGATCGTTAATGTCGCAGTATGAAGAGCTGCTGTTGTAGGAATGTAAGTGACGGTAATCACTGTTCCTGCGTTTACAGCGTCCTTTGTAAGCGAACTTGTAGATACTGCGAACATTGATGCGTTCGCTCCGGATATTGCTACAGTCATCGTTCCGGAAATATTAGTGGTTTTTACATTGAACGATTTCAACTTAGATTTGCCAACTTTTACAGTCGGAAACTGGATTTTGTCGTCAATTTTTCCTACACTAATGTAAGGCGTGCCAGCTACAACAGGCGCTGTTGCTGAGCCAGATAAAGAATACGAAAGAGCTGTTGCTCCTGTGCTTGAAATAGCCAACTGATCAGTATGAATGCCTGCTGATGTAGGATTGTAACGAACCTGCAAAGTTTCGCTTACGCTACCTGATGCCGGAACTACTGTCACAGTTTTCGACCAAGATGAAGCCGAAGCTAATTTGATCTCGTAGTTGGTTTGATCTGCTAGAGCTACTTCTACGTTTGCGGTGAGAGCGCTACCTGTCAATGCCAAAGTTTGCACCGTAGATGGCGTACCTACAATCGCTGAAAAAGCAGTCAACGTTCCCGTTGCTTTTAGTGCAGGTCCTTGCTGGCCCCCCATTAGTTTAAAAGTAATCTTATCAGCTGCTTTCGTAATCTCAGTAATCGGGCGATTAATACTTACACCTTTCCATGTAGTTGGAGTGTACGAGCCTGTTGTAAACGCAGTACCCGGAGTAGTTGTTTGGCCACTCAATGGTTGAAGATACACGCGCATGTGGCTGCTGGAAGTTTGTGTACTACCTGTGAAATTGTTAGGTTCATTATTGTCCCATGCCGATTGCAAATAGTCGATGTGCCAAATACATAATCCTTCGGCTGGCAAGTAAGCATCCCAACCTGTTTTTTTACGATATTCTAAAATAAAGAACTCGGCCGGACTGGGTGAGGTAGCACTCAGGTTATGATCTGTTGCTGATAAGAGATATGCTTGCTGATTGGTATTGGCAGGCTGAGTCGTACCAAGATACATGGGTTGCAATGTGATGTCCGATGCTGTATTGATCTGTTGAGGAGTCAGGTATCCCAGGAAAAACCGCTCGTATGCAGAGTAGGCAGGGGGAGTGCAACCGCTATTGCTGTAAGCTCCGTAGTCCATAATGTCCCATTCATCCAATGTGTTGGACTGAGTACCCGAAGTGTCGTAGAAGTCTGGCAGCCCAAGTACGTGTCCGAATTCGTGACAGAAAGTACCAATGCCGCACATGTTTGTGCCACTTGTTCCTTTTAGTTCGGAAGTACAGGAGTAATCATTGATCTTTTTTCCGTCAAAAGTAATACCTGAAGTAATACCTGCATCCGACACACTCCAACGATGTGGCCAGATAGTATTGGCAGCGCCACCTTCTGCCTCATTATAGCCTGCATAGTATACAAATACGTTATCTACATATCCGTCCCCATCAGTATCATACTGAGTAAAGTCTAATCCGGCGGCATCAGCAGCGGCGCAGGCATCCACAATCATTTGAGCTGGATATTTATCATTATCATTTGCATCATTGGTTCCATAGTAAGACAGATTTTGTGGCAAAGTAACAGGGCCAACCGCAACGAAATCGGGAGCAAATTTTCCATAGGTACTTGCCATGAAATAATCTTTCGCTGAGCCGGTTCCACCATTTGCGCTATAACCACTCAGTGTTAATAGGTTCTGAAATGAGCTCTGTGGGCTTGATACGGCAAATGCTTTGTCTTTAAAATTGGCAAGAATCACCAGAGCTTTCGGAGATCCATTTAATGGATAGGCCTTGCGAGGTGATGTTGCGCTGGTAGTAAGCATGCGCGACTTTTGGCGGGTAGATTGAACGGCTTTTACTGCACTCGCTTTATTAATGCCTGACAAAAATGAACGGTCGGCAGCTGAACGTTCAGCTATATTTTTCGCCACATAAGCGCTTTCGGTAACTTTACCGCCAGCGTCTACGGTGGCATATTTAAAATAACCTTTAGCGTCTTGTTTCAGCAAATAACCATCTTCTGAGGTTTGGTAGTGGTTAAACTCGTCACCATGCACCTTGACTGTAATTTTAGTGCCGTCCGGCTGAGTTAACTGAATTGGAAACGGATAAGCTTTTATAGCATACGCTTTATCGAAATGAAACTGGAAAATAAGCACAGTTAGTGCCAGAAGTAGAATTTTTCTTCCCATAAAAATCTATTAAAAATATAATTAATACACAACGCGAACGGCAAATGTAGAAATATTTTTTTGTTTGTGGATATTTATACGGGAAATATTTCTCCTTTCAAGGCGGGAAAACTCATTTTTACTGACATTTTTTCAGAAAAACTCACATTGATGTAACATTTTAGTTACAGATGATATTTATCAGAATATAAAGCATTTTCATATCACGGAAATGAATACGCTGATAAAAGTGCATTACAGTAAACTGCAATTTAGTCAGTAGTGCCCTGGTCGTCAATGACATAAAGTCATAGAATCAGCATTGGCATCGAGTTTGAAAAGACCTGGACAAAACAACAAGAAAATTGATAATAATCATTTATAAGGAGGAAACAATATGTCATTAATCCATTTCAGCAAATTGCAACCAACAAATTTCAATTGCTATACCGACAAAAGAATGTCGGACTACGCTACACACAATCTGTATAAAATCATCCGTAGTCAACCTGCGACCAACATAAAAGAAAATCAAGAAGGATTTGTAATAGAGCTGGCAGCGCCAGGTCTTGATAAAGATGATTTTAAGCTTAAAATTGAGAAGAATATTCTTACAATTCAATCGGAGAAAAAACATGAACAGGCTGATGCAATGTACAGCAAGCAAGAATTTGCCTACAACGAGTTTGTCCGTTCATTTAGTTTACCACAATCGGCCGATACAGAAAAGATATCAGCCACTTACCACCAGGGAATACTTATAGTAAATATTCCCCGGCTGGAGGAGAGTAAGCCAAAACCAGTAAGAACAATTGAGATTCATTAAATACATTTATTGTCTAACATTAATTATATAGGAGGAAAAACTATGTCACTCGTAAAATTCAACAATCCAATGCCTTCTGTATTCGACAGATTTTTTGAAGGCGATCTATTTGATTGGTCAAATCGCAACTTTTCGCTAACCAACACCACGCTACCTTCGGTCAATATCAAAGAAGACAGCGAAGGATATCAGGTAGAGGTGGCTGCTCCCGGTTTCGACAAGGGAGATTTCAAACTTCAGGTGGATGGCGATACACTCACTATTTCATCGGAAAAGAAAGTAGAAAATGAAACTAAGGATGGCGAACGCTTTACAAAACGCGAATTTAGCTATCAATCGTTCACTCGCTCATTCACACTTCCGCAAGTAGCCGATAGCGAGCAAATCAGTGCAAACTACGAAAAGGGCATTTTGAACGTGAGAATTCCGAAAAAGGAAGAAGCAAAGCCAAAGCCAGCGCGCTTGATTGAAATCAACTAATCAAACCAACATCAGCACGGAGTGTAGAATCTTTTTCGGCACTCCGTGTTTTTATTATACATTTGCAACAAAAGAAATTCTATGGAAACTTTTCAGGATATAATTAACGGTGATAAGCCTGTGTTGGTCGATTTTTTTGCCACTTGGTGTGCCCCTTGTAAGGCGATGGCTCCTGTAATAGAGTCGATTGGTAAGGAGCTGGCAGGGCAAGCGCGGGTTTTAAAAATTGATGTAGACAAAAATCAGGCAGTTGCTGGCCGATTTCAGATACAAGCCGTCCCTACCTTGCTAATATTCAAAAACGGACAAGTGGTTTGGAAAAATGCCGGTGGTGCTGACAAGGCATCATTGATGAACCAAATACGCCGATTCATTTAAAATTAGCATTGAAATTCACATATATTTATCGAAAAACAATAATATTCATTTGTTATTCGAAAAAATATACTTTTCTTTGTAAGCTATTTGTTTAGAAATATTCAATTTACATCTTAATTAAACTCATAAAGCATGAAACAGTTTCTGAAGTACACGCTGGCAACAGTTGTTGGAATCATTATTACATCGGTTTTAATGACACTTTTATTCTTTGGGATATTAGGCGCAGTGGCCGGTTCGGCAGAAAAAACTACTAGTCTGAAGCCAAACTCTGTGTATGAAATAAAACTGGAAGGTACGCTCGTCGACCGATCTCAGGATGATAATTTATCAGCAGCGCTGGCAGGAGTACTCGGGCAGGACGAACAACAAAACATCGGATTAGACGATCTGCTATCCAATATAAAAAAGGCAAAAAACGATCCGAACATATTGGGGATTTACCTCAATGGCGGTTCGCTGGAAGCTGGTATTGCATCGATAAAAGAAATGAGAGATGCACTGGTCGATTTCAAAAAATCAGGAAAATTTATTGTTGCTTATGCCGACAATTATTCTCAGAGAATGTATTACCTGGCAACCGTTGCCGACAGAATTTTGCTAAATCCCATTGGGATGCTTGAGTTTAAAGGCCTATCGGCTCAACCAACTTTTTTCAAAGGTACACTCGATAAGTTGGGCATTGAAATGCAGGTAGTGCGTGTAGGAACGTTCAAATCGGCTGTAGAGCCGTTTATCGACACAAAAATGAGCGATGCTAACCGCTTGCAGGTAACTGAATTTATGGGTTCGATATGGAAAAATATGCTGAACGAAATTTCAGCAGCTCGTCACATTCCCACCGATTCGCTCAACAGCTACGCCGACCAAATGATGATGTTTCAGGCCACCGAAAAAGCACTTCAATACAAAATGGTTGACAAATTGCTTTATTCGCAAAGTGTTGACAGTATGCTAAAAACCGTGGCTAAGAAATTACCAAAAGGCGACGAATTGGTATATGTTACCCATCAAGAAATGAAGAATTTGCCCAATAACGAAAAATACGACAAGAACAAAGTGGCCGTGATTTATGCTGTGGGCGAAATTTCGGATATGGGCACAGAGGGAATTATCGAAAAGGATATGGTAAAAACCATTGATGATGTGGCCAAAGATTCGGCGGTGAAGGCGGTAGTTCTACGCGTGAACTCGCCTGGTGGTAGCGCCTATTCCTCAGAACAAATCTGGCACGCATTGGCACTTCTCAAGCATAAAAAAACGTTAATCATTTCGATGGGCGATTATGCAGCGTCGGGCGGCTACTACATTTCTTGTATCGGCGACCAAATTCTGGCACAACCTACTACCATTACCGGATCTATCGGCATCTTTGGCATTATTCCAAACATTGAAGGCTTGAACAATAAGATAGGAATTAGTCACGATGTGGTGAATACGAACAAGATGAGTGACGCTATCACGCTGAACAGAAAATTCACACCGGCAGAGCGCGATTTGATGCAAAATTATGTGAATCGCGGCTACGAACTATTTGTACAACGCTGTGCTGACGGACGAAAAATGACAGCCGAACAAATCAAAAACATTGCCGAAGGCCGTGTATGGACCGGTCAGGAAGCATTTCGCATTGGGCTAGTTGATAAATTAGGAACGCTGAATGATGCGATTGCTATAGCTGCAAAGCAAGCCAAACTAAAATCGTATAATGTAAGCGAATATCCCGAAAAAGAAGATTTTACTGCCAAACTGATGAAAAGTTTGGGCAAAGACGTAGAAGCCAGCTTTATGAAAGCTCAGCTTGGTGACGAACAATACAAATTATTCAAACAGGTAAAAGACCTGGGTAAGACAAACGGTATACAGGCACGCATGTCGTATGACCTGAATATCCGCTAACTTGTTTAAATTGCGTTTAATTATAGATGGAAGCAGTCGGACGTGATGTTCGGCTGCTTTTTTGTTCGTTGCTAATATTCTGCTATCTTTGCAGCCGATTTCTGCATAAGCATGCAGAAACGTGTGCTTGAATACCACGTAAAAAACAAGAGTAAAATGAAAAAACAAGTTTCTGTCGCCTTTATGGTGAGTGGGCTGCTTTTTACAGTATGCCTGATTGTATCCAACATCGTTGAGCAAAAAATGATTCGCATTTTCGGAATCGAATGCACCGCCGGTTTGCTCATTTTCCCAATTTCGTATATTATCAACGACCTGATTGTTGAAGTGTGGGGCTATCGAAAAGCCAGATTTTTAATTTGGAATGGCTTCGCCCTCAACTTTTTTGCTGTACTGGTATTCCAGCTGAGCATTCGTGTGCCCGGCTCTGAGCATTTCAGCAACCAGTCGGCATTTGCATCCGTACTGGGTAACACACAACGAATTGCCATAGCTAGTTTCATTGCATTTCTTTGCGGCTCATTTCTTAACGCTTACGTAATGAGTAAAATGAAAATCATGCAACGCGGCCGTGGATTTTCCATTCGGGCAGTAGCCTCTACACTGGTTGGCGAAGGTGCCGATTCCATTGTATTCTTCAGCATTGCTTTTATTGGTCAGGTGCCCAACGAAGTGCTGCTTACCCTCATTCTTACGCAAACAGGAATGAAAACTGCCTACGAAATTCTAGCATTGCCGATTACTAACATCATTGTGAAGTGGGTAAAAAAACACGAGCAAACGGATACTTACGACAACGAAGTGTCCTACAATCCATTAAAAATTTCGGAAGTATAACTTCACCAAAGTCATTTTTCAGCACACATAAAAAATCGCCCGAAAAGAGTTTTACAAACTCACTTTCGGGCGATTTTTAGTTTCCGATCAAAGAAAATTATTTGGGCGTCAATTTCGAACCATTCACCAGCAGATAATCCACATTTTTAATCACCGCCGAAGCCGTAAAGGTGGCTCCCGTATGCGCATCGACTTCGATTTTTTGTGCATCTTTTATCTTTTTACCGTTCCATGCATCAAAAAAGTTCTGCGCATCCAGCTTCGCCACAAAACGAGCAGTCTCCCAGTTTGAAAGTATCGCCACTTTTTTGATCACATACTTTTTGTCGGTAACAATCATTACCGGAGTCAGATCGTTATAGCCTTTCACATCCTGACAATAAGGAGTACTGTTCATTGCATAGCCAATCACCTTATTTTTTCCGTTCAGAATTTTGTACCAAAAGTCATTTACTTTTTCCACCTTGACCGCTTCAGGAAAGACGCTAACGACAACATCTTTATTCGACACTTCGTGTAATACAGGGTTTCGGTCTTTTCCACGCTGAGCAAAACCCACACTGGCTACCAAAACCAACATCAACAATCCTTTTTTAATCATACCTTTTGTTCAATATCTAGTTTAATCATATATAATTTTCAGACCTTATGACATCAAAAGCATGCATGAGTTTAATTCAAGGAACTTTTTTTGAAGTTTTTTGATTAAGTTTTTGAAAAATATTGTACATTTGAGGCATGTTAACCGACGATAAACGACTGACTATCCGCGAGTGGGCCGAAGACGACCGACCACGCGAAAAAATGCTGCACAAAGGGAGTGGCAGCCTATCGGACGCAGAGCTGCTAGCCATCATGATTGGCTCGGGCAACCGCGACGAATCGGCTGTAGAACTCTCACGACGTATCATGCGCGAGTGTGGCGACAATCTGAATGAACTGGCCCGACTAAGCATCAGTGATCTTTGTAAACGATTTAAAGGCATAGGCGAGGCAAAAGCAATTACCATTATGGCTGCATTGGAACTGGGCAAGCGACGCAAAACCAGCGAAGTGCTGGAGCGTAAGAAGATTTCGTGCAGCGGGGACTTGTTCGAACTTTTTGAACCTCAACTCATTGACCTGTACCATGAAGAGTTTTGGGTGGGTTTTCTGAACGGAGCCAACAAGGTAATAGAAATCAGAAGACTTACGCAAGGTGGAAGCCGCCAAACGGTGGTAGATCTGCCCATGTTGCTCAAACTCGCGCTTGAAAAATCGGCTCAGGCTGTGGTAGCAGCCCACAATCATCCATCAGGCCAAAACCACCCAAGTCAGGAAGACCACCACATCACCAAGCGGATAAAAGCCGGATGTGAAGCGATTGGACTCACATTTCTGGATCACATTATCATTGCCAGAGGCAGTTATTACAGCTTTGCTGACGAAGGAAAATTGTAAATACAAACAACATTTTCAGCTAAAACATTTACTTTTGAATCGAATTTCGGCACGAAGGATACGATCACAACCATTCAACCGAAAATTCATTAAACATCATTTTAAAAATGCCATTTCTTGAAGTAGAAAACGTAGTAAAACAATATGCCGGGCACCGTGCGTTAGATGGAGTGAGCCTTTCCGTTCCGGAAAACACGGTATACGGACTGCTTGGCCCGAATGGAGCAGGCAAAACCACGCTCATCCGCATTATCAATTGTATGACTGCCCCCGATAGTGGCGAAGTGCGTCTGAACGGCAAGCTCCTCACGCCGGCTGATGTTCAGCGAATCGGTTATTTGCCCGAAGAGCGAGGATTGTACAAAAAAATGAAGGTGGGCGAGCAAGCGCTGTATCTTGCCCAACTGAAAGGAATGACGAAAAACGACGCACTGAAAGCCTTGAAATTTTGGTTCGAAAAATTTGAGATCCAGGCATGGTGGGATAAGAAAGTGGAAGAACTTTCGAAAGGAATGGCTCAAAAAGTGCAATTCATTACAACCATACTTCATCAACCCGAATTGCTTATTTTCGACGAACCATTCAGCGGGTTCGACCCGGTCAATGCCGACCTGCTCAAACGGGAAATTCTCGAATTGCGCGAAAAAGGTGCTACTATCATTTTTTCGACCCATAATATGGAAACCGTAGAAGATCTTTGCGAAAACATATCGTTGGTCGATCGTTCTAAAATCGTGCTGCAAGGCAAAGTGAGCGATATACGCAAGGCGCATGCCACCCATACCTATCGGGTGCGCAGCAATTCGGCAATCGTAGCCGGAGATTTTGAAATACTTACTCAAACGAACGACGCCGGCATTTTCGAATACAGTATAAAAAAGCAACCATCTGCCAGCAACAACCAGCTAATTAATGACATCATCCGTCAAACCGAGATTCAGTCATTCGAAGAAATCCTGCCAGGCATGAACGATATTTTTATCCAAACTGTAACACGCGAATCATTATGAGCAAAATAAATCTGATCATCAAGCGCGAGTACAGCACCCGTGTGATGAAAAAATCATTCATCATTCTTACATTTTTGGTTCCATTACTGATGGCCGGCATGATAACCGTACCACTTTGGCTGGCCTCGATTAAGGACGATACAAAAAAACATATTTATGTAGTAGACAAGACTAATAGTTACCGGTCGGTGTTGATGAGCAATGCAACCTACGAGTTTGATTTTGTAGACAAACCTGTAGGCGAGATCAAACAGAGCCAGGCCAAAGAAGATGACTTTACAGCACTATTGTTGATTACTGATGATTTGGCAAAGAATCCCAAGGCGGCCACTATTTACTCGCAGGAGCAGGTAAATATGGAACTGAAGGAATATATTTCCGGGTTGCTCAACAGCTACATAGAACAGCAAAAACTGGCTTCGTACAACATCCCCAACCTAAAAAAAATGGTGGAAGATTCGAAATCAGACATCGACATTCCTACTATCAAATGGGATAGCGATGGGAAAGAAAAAATGGGGTCGGCTGAGCTGGCTCTGGGTATCGGAATGATTTCGGCCTTCATTATTTATATGTTCATCGTCATTTATGGTGCACAGGTGATGGCCGGGGTGGTTCAGGAAAAAACCAATCGAATTGTGGAAGTCATCATTTCGTCCGTAAAGCCATTTGAATTGATGATGGGTAAAATCGTTGGCATTGCATTGGTTGGTCTCACTCAAATAGTGATGTGGGGAGTACTCACCGGAGCAATATTTGCCATCGCATCAAACTTCCTTGGTGGCGGAGTTGACCTCGCCGAAGTTCAGAAGGCCAACCAGATGGGGGGTGGTCAGATGCCGGAAATGAGTCAATTCCACAATGTCTTGCAGATACTTGGTGGATTTGATCTCTTTACAATTCTGGCGCTGTTCGTGCTCTACTTTTTGGGCGGCTACCTCCTTTATGCTTCCTTGTTTGCAGCAGTAGGTTCGGCAGTAGATAGCGAAACCGACACACAGCAATTCTCTTTACCGCTCACTCTGCCAATTATTTTCGCTATATATGCAGCCATTTATAGTGCTCAAAATCCCGACGGACCACTGGCGCTTTGGTGTTCCATGATTCCGTTCACCTCTCCGGTGGTAATGATGGTTCGCTTACCATACGGTGTTCCTGCATTGCAGATAATTGCATCTCTGGCTATCCTGTTTGTCTCATTTGTTGGCACAACATGGATGGCAGGGAAAATTTACCGGACAGGCATATTGATGTACGGTAAAAAAGTGACATGGAAAGAGCTTTGGAAATGGCTGACCTATTAATTCAAGCGTCGTGATTTTTTCTTATATCATTAATATTCTTCATATACCGTTGGTTGCGATCAAAATTTTGCGTGATTTACATACGCAGAAAAAATTCATAGCCCGCCATCTCCAGCCAATTCTTTTGGAATTTCAGGCTGCAAACAATTTAACTCCGGATATTGATTATAAAAGAATAACCAACTATTATGCCCTGGCCGTTTCTGCAATCATTGGAGAGACCCATTGCACGCTTCATCGCAAGGCAATGACAACCACCGAACGACGAGCCGGCACACTTATAGGCGCTTGCTCTGTGTTATTTGATGATTTTTTTGACAACGACAACTTAACAGACGAATACATCACTCAACTCATTAATAACCCCAAAAATATTGAACCAACCAATAATTCTGTAAAACTGGCAATTCAGCTTTATAGCAAACTGCTGGAAGGTATTCAACATTCAGAAAATATTCAACAGGCGCTAAATGATGTTTTTCAGGAACAAGTCCGAAGTAAAAAGCAGAAAAATTCAGACCAGACTGAAGAGGAAATTAAGGACATTACCTTTGCAAAAGGAGGAACCGCTTTTTTGCTCTATCGTAAAGCATTTGGCGAAGTTTCAACACGCTGCGAGGAGAGGTTTTATTATACATTAGGCGCAATCATGCAGCTTGAAAATGATATTTTTGATGTTTACAAAGATCGCCAAGAGGGTATACGAACGCTCGTTACCGCCTGTCATGATATAAAACCCGTCCGAAATTTGTACCTTTATCTCATCAATGAGTTGTTTGAGGGCGCGCAACAATTACCAGTTAATCCCAAAGCAGTTGCAAAAGCAATGCGGGTACTTATGCTTGTAATTTGTCGCGGGCTTGTTTGTCTGGATCAATTGGAAAATCTTCAAAAATCAACCAACAACCGCTTCGAGCTGATGGTTTACAGCAGATCGGAGCTGATTTGCGACATGGAAAAACCAACAAGCTTTATGAAAATGATTCATTATTACGCTAACTATCAATACTAATTTATATGCTTCCTCTTTTTTTGCGACCAGGTGATCAAATTCGTATTATTTCCCCTTCTGGAACAATTAATCCAGTTTTCATTGATGGAGCCACGGCTGTTCTTCAAAGTTGGGGGCTCGAAGTTTCAGAGGGTAAGTTTGCTCGTGGAGCCTACGGTCGATTTGGAGGGACGAAGGAGCAGCGCATTGCTGATCTTCAGGAGGCTCTTGATGACTGCGGCGTGAAGGCTATTTTGTGTAGCCGCGGTGGCTATGGCCTTGCGCAAATTATCGACAGTATTGACTTTGGCAATTTCGTCCAAAGTCCCAAGTGGCTCATTGGTTTTAGCGATATAACCGTACTTCACAACGCCATCAGCAAGATCAATTTTGCATCTATCCATGCTATCATGGCTAAGCATTTGACTGAGTTGCCTGCAAATTCCGACCAGGTACTTTCGCTTAAAAATACTTTGTTTGGCAAATTGCCAAACTATGAAGTACAGCCGCATGAACTGAATAGATATGGAGAATGCAACGGGAAGATTATTGGCGGAAATCTATCAGTGTTCAGTGCATTGCGTGGTACCCCCTTCGATTTAGAGTATGATGGCAATATACTTTTTATCGAAGATATTGCTGAAAATCCATATCATATTGACCGGATGCTACAAAACCTGCGCATGAGTGGAGCACTGGCAAAATTAAGTGGATTGATTGTTGGTCAGTTTAGCGATTGCGAGGAAGATGCATCGATGAAGCAGACCATTTCCGAGATCATTTTCAGTGCTGTCGGTAAGCATCATTATCCTGTATGTTTCAACTTTCCGGCAGGTCATGTTGATTATAATTTGTCGCTGATTATGGGCTCGATGGCGTCGCTTCAGGTAGGTCATACAGGTGTCTTGTTAAGGTATGATAATTTCTGAAAAGAATCTCTATAATTCTTAAAATGACCGTCTTTTACAAGGTCTTCTAGGCTAAAAAAGGTATCTTTGCAATAGTACATTATCTGACCAGATCAATTATGCCATTGCAAAAACAAATACTCACCATATTTGCCCTCGCTTTTTCGTGCTCATTTTCATTTGCAGCGCTGCAAAACCCTGATGCGAAATCAGAAGCGGCAACCGATTCAATTTCAACTAATTCCAAAGTGCGCACGTTTGCTGATAATGCTAATTTGCCAGACGAGGTGATTAATTATGGTAAAACCTTCCTGAATCGTCCCTACAGATTTGGATCTTCGGGTGCCGACTCTTTTGACTGCTCAGGATTTACCTCATACGTTTATCGTAACTTTGGTTACAATCTCACCCATTCATCTTCGGCTCAGGCCAACCAGTTCGATACTGTAAAACGTGGTAATCTTAAAAAAGGGGATCTTGTGTATTTCTCAGGGTCGCGTAAAAGCAAACGGATAGGTCATGTTGGAATTGTCACACAAGTGAAGGACAACGGACAGTTCGATTTTATTCATGCTGCCAACGACCGTGGAATTACGATTTCCAGCTCATCTGAGCCATATTATAATAGTCGCTTTATCAAGGCCAATCGCGTAATTGGCGGTACGCAATTATTGGCTGCCAATTCAAGCATCACTGAAGATCCTTATACTGATGAAAGTCAGGATGATGTTGAAGTGCCAATGTCTGTGCCTTCTAAAAAGACGAAAAAAACAACACCTGCTCAGTATCATAAAGTTAGAAAAGGTGAAACGTTGGCTGATATTGCGGAGAAATACAGTCTGACTGTTGCTGAACTCAAAGAGCTCAATCACCTGAAAAGCAACAAAATCAAACTCAAGCAGAATTTGAAAATCAAAGATGCTGAGACTTATACCGAAGTTGAACCAACAACTGTAGCCACAGCCGACAACGCGAAGGCTGATGTAACTAAGGATAAAGTTCAAAAAGAGATATCTCATAAAGTAGAAAAAGGGGAGACATTATATAGTATAGCAAAGAAATATGCTGTAAGTGTAGCTGAGCTAAAAGAAAATAACAATATTGGTAGAAGAGGTGTTAGTCGTGGGCAAATACTGAAAATAAATCAGTGGGTGGATGCAGAGGCAGCCAATGAAATGACGGCGTTGGCCAATTCGCAGCCTTCTACTGCTGCGATACGCTCTCTGCAAAGTCAGGCGCGTGAAGAGGCAAAAGCGATAAAAGTACCGGAATATAAACCTGCGCCCGTTCGTACGGCAGCTAACACACGCATAATAAGTCATAAAGTTCATGCTGGAGAGAATCTGATGACAATTGCCCGTGATTTTAAAGTTCCATTGGAAGATCTTAAGCAAATCAATAATATGGAATCCACTGGCCTGACTGTGGGGCAGACGATCTATATCTGTGTAAGTATAAACAACAATATACAAACTGCTTCACCGAAACAGAACCTTCCGGTTGTATTGAGCAAAAACCCTCAAATGGCAGCTGAATACAAACAGAATGCAGAATCAACGCCAGAGCCAGTTATAGCAAAAGAAGCCCTCAAAGAAGAAAAAAATACAAAACAAAAAACGTCCGTAGCAGAATCTGTTGCAGAAAAGGTACTAACCTATACTGTAAAACCACATGATAATTTGAGTGCCATTGCTCGTCAGTTCAATTTGAGTCCGGCGGAACTCAAGCGACTCAATGGCCTAAAAAGCAATAGTCTGAAAGTGGGGCAGGAGTTGACTTTGTCATCGCAAAATAGTGTGTCTGTGAAGAATACGGCTAAGGTAGGGGAGAAGAATAAAGAGCTTCTTACTACAACTTATGTCGTAAAACGCCGTGAGAGCTTATATGCAATTGCCAGGAAGCATAATATGACTTCTGATGAACTAAAGGAGCTTAATGGAATTACCAATAATCGTGTCGCTGCTGGTCAAAGCATAAAAGTGTACAGTAAGTCGGCCGAAAAGCAGGAAATAGTATCCCCTGAAATGACTGAGAAGCCAATTGCGACTACCTATAAAGTCCGAAAAGGCGACAATTTGGGGATGATTGCTAAGAAGTTCAATCTCACCGCCGAAGAGTTGAAGCAAATCAACAACCTTCAAAACAATAAGGTTGCAAGAGGTCAGGTGCTGAAAGTGAGTGCTGATGTCGCTGAAATTAAGCCCTCTAAAGAAGCTGCAAGGGCTGAAAAAGCAAAAATTGCCAAAACCCAGCCTTATAAGGTGCGCAAAGGCGATAATCTTGAGGCAATCGCTCAGCAACACGGAATGAGTATTGATGAACTGAAAGAATTGAATAATCTTCAAAGCAATAAAATCAGTGTTGGGAAAAGCCTTAAAGTGTATGCAGTTGAAACAACAGAAGTGCTAAACCAATCTTCTAAACAAGAAAAACTTAAAGATTACGCCACATACAAGGTGCGTAAAGGAGATAACCTGGAGGCAATTGCGCAGAAATATAATATGACTGTTGACGAGCTAAAAGAAATCAACGGAATTTCCGGCAAAAAAATCACAGCTGGTAAATCAATAAAAGTCTATGCTGCGAATGTCGAATCTTCATCAAAGGGCGTTAAGCAAACCGACAAACCTGAAGAGTTGGCGTCGTCTTATAAAGTGCGTAAAGGTGACAATCTTGGGTCGATTGCTAAAGAGTTTAATCTGACAGTTGAGGAACTGAAGCAAATTAATAATATCGATGGCAACAAAATAGATATCGGACAGGAGCTCAAAGTATCACGTGTTCCTGAAAGTAAAAGTGCCATCAGACAGGAGAAAGTACATAGCCTGAAAACGAAGACTTATATCGTTAGTAAAGGGGATAATTTAGAGGTTATTGCAAAAGAGCATGAAATGACGATTGACGAGCTTAAAGACATTAATGGTCTTAAAGGAAACAAAATAAGTATCGGACAGCAGCTAAAAGTTGCAGCTGTCGATGCGAACAAATCTTCGTCCAAAGGCGCTTCAGTTGAAAAAGTGGAACCAGCAAAAGGTAGTTCTGTTCATACTGTTGTGAAAGGCGAAAGTTTGTATACTATCGCTAAGCAATACAATATTACTGTAGAAGAGCTGAAAGAGATGAATAATCTTTCAGAAAGCGGACTTCGACCAGGCATGGAGCTGAACGTAAAAAAAGGCTCATCTGAAAGGTCATCAAAAGAAAAGGATGCTAAGCCTGAACTCAAAGCAAAGACACGTACAATTCATCATACTGTAAAGTCGGGTGAGTCATTCTATACAATTGCTCAAAAATATGATTGTTCTGTAGAAGATATTAAAGCATGGAATGATAAATCGGGTAGTAAAA
>JBJOOU010000301.1:0-17875 GCA_046051105.1 Bacteroidota bacterium | reverse complement strand
ATTTCGCTCCCAAGCACCACGCCGTGAAGCCCTTTGAAGCGGCAATTGCGGATAATGATATTTTCTGATGGCATGGCAGTTTGCCGACCTTCATGGTCGCGTCCGGCTTTGATAGCCACATTGTCATCACCATTATCAAACTCCACATTTTCAATCAATACATTGCGCGAATATTCAGGATCAATACCGTCATTATTGATATTTTTGGCATCATAACGTACTCCACGAACGATGATATTTTCGGATTTGAGCAAATGCACACACCAAAAAGGCGAATTGGTAATTTTGATGCCCTGAATGAGGATATTTTTGCTTTCCAGGAACTCCACAAAGGGCGGCCGCAAATAATGTCCCGCACCAAAGTGTCGTTTCTCCAATGGCACGGACTGGTGATTCATATCGCGACTCAGCATCTGATCAGGCGTTTGCTGTTTTTTCCAGCTTTGAATTACCTGAGACGCATTTCCATCGATCGTACCTTCTCCAATAATCGACACATCCTGAAGATGATATCCATAAATAAACGGGCTGTAATTGTAGATCATCGTACCTTCCCAACCCGTGAGAACCACAGGCAAATAGCAAGACGGATCGGAACTGAATTTCAGGTGGGCACCTTTTTGCAATTCGATACACAAATTACTGATCAGGTGCAATGAGCCCTTCAAAAAATAGATCCCGGCCGGAACAACGATTTTGATTCCGCCCCGACGAATACCCTCACGGAATGCTTTATCAAATGCAGGTTTGCAATCGGTTACAGAATCACCTTTAGCACCATATTTCAAGATAGAAACTGTATAAACAGGCTGCGCTGGTTCGTGAATTTGCGAAAGAATTGAATCTCGCAATGCAGCCCGTCGGCCATTAATTGTGGCGTTTTGAGCCGTCGCCATTATGCTCATTGCCAACAACAAAAGTATGAGTTGTTTTTTCATCAGATGTTTTGGATTTTCAGGACAGTTCAATTACTCAAAGGGTTTTCGATACGTACAACCCGTTTTCCATTCGCTACAACCGTAAGCTGCTTTTCCTTTTAGCAGCGTTCCTTTGCCACATTGCGGGCACACCTGACCGGTCAAATCTGTATTAAATTTAGCATCAAGCGATGCTTTTATTGCCTCTCCCGGTCGGCGATTATCGGCTTTTACATTGTACACCACTTCTTTTACCATGGTTTTCAATTCTTCCAAAAACACTTTAGCCTCGTATTCGCCTTTTTCAATTTGACGCAGCTTTTTTTCCCAAAGCCCGGTCAGCTCAGCTGATTTCAACAACTCTTCCTGAATAATCAGAATCAACTCCACACCCGTATTGGTAGCAATCAGATTTTTGCGCTCTTTGCGAATGTAATCGCGCTTGAAAAGCGTCTCGATGATGGCCGCACGGGTAGACGGACGGCCGATACCATTTTCTTTCAGGGCATCACGCAATTCGTCGTTATCCACCAGTCTACCAGCTGTTTCCATGGCACGCAGCAAGGTTGCCTCTGTGTATGGTTTGGGCGGAGATGTCCACTTTTCGGCCAGCGTAGGTTCGTGTGGTCCACTTTCGCCTTTTTCGAAAATAGGCAAAGTCCATTCCTCGTCATCAGCTGGCGTGTCTTCATCTGCTTGGGTTTTCGCTTTCTCGAAAACCACACGCCATCCCGGTTCCAGAATCTGCTTTCCGTTCACTTTAAACTCCACTTTATCGACTTCGCCGAGCACTGTGGTAGTCGAGATTTTACATTCGGGGTAAAAATTGGCGATAAAGCGGCGCGCCACCAGATCAAACACCTTTTTCTCCGGATCGCTCAACGCAGTAGGATGTACGCCCGTTGGAATAATGGCATGGTGATCAGTCACTTTAGAGTTATCGAACACCTTTTTCGTCTTGGGAATTTTGACCGCCAACAATGGCTTCGTCAGTGCTTCATAATCTCGAATTCCCTTCAGAATATCGGGTATTTTCGGGTAAATATCGTCGCTCAAATAGGTGGTATCCACACGCGGATAGGTGGTTATCTTTTTTTCGTAAAGACTTTGAATGGTTTTCAGGGTATCGTCGGCCGAGAAGCCAAACTTTTTGTTGCATTCCACCTGCAACGATGTCAGGTCGAAAAGCCGGGGAGCCGATTCTGTTCCTTTTTTGATGGCAATATCCGTTACCACAAAGTCGGCATTCTTCACCGTTTCCAGAAATTGCGTTCCTTCTTCCACACTCGAAAAACGCCCCTTGGCTGCCGAAAAAGTCGTATTTCGGTAAACCGTTTTTAGCTCCCAATACGCCTCGGGCTTGAAGTTTTCGATTTCCAGTTGCCGATTGACGATCAAAGCCAAAGTAGGCGTTTGCACACGACCAATGGAAAGCACCTGGCGATTTTTGCCGTATTTGAGGGTATAAAGCCGGGTAGCATTCATTCCAAGCAGCCAGTCGCCAATGGCACGTGACAGACCTGCTTCATAAAGTCGCTGATATTCAGCCTGATCTTTCAACTTTTTGAATCCATCGCGAATAGCATCTTCGGTCAGAGAGGAAATCCAAAGCCGCTTCACCGGACACTTGCACATCGCCTTTTGCATCACCCAGCGCTGAATGAGTTCTCCCTCCTGCCCCGCATCACCGCAGTTTACCACCTCATCGGCATTGGCCATCAATGATTCAATGACTTTAAATTGCTTCATTACACCGCTATCGTTCATCACTTTAATACCAAAGCGCGAAGGAATCATGGGCAAATGGCTCAGCGCCCAGCCCTTCCAGTCGGGGGTATATTCGTGTGGTTCCAGCAGTCCGCACAGGTGACCGAAAGTCCAGGTTACCTGGTATCCATTTCCTTCGATATATCCATCTTTTCGGGTTTTGGCACCCAATACTTCGGCAATATCGCGGGCTACGCTTGGTTTTTCGGCAATGCAAACAATCATGTGTGTTGGTAATAATAATTTAGAGTTAAGCTATTCAGCTAAAACAGAATAATCACCCTGAAAACAATCTTTTTCTAAGCTGTAAATTATTTTCGGGGTTACAAAAATACGTAAAAAATAAACGTCAGGAAACAACCACCAACAGATAGTTATCAACTCAACAAATTAGCGTACCAGAAAACGACGTCATGTGTACATTCACATCATTCATCCGTCTGAATAGAAAGATCAGATGCAGGAAAATTCTCCGAAACAGCCGGTAAACAAGAAAAAACATCAGACAATTCAAGTGTTGCATTCAATAATATATAGGCTATAGACAGCATCTATTCCTATATAAGCAATATGTATCAGCGTCAATTAGAGAAAAATTTCTATAATTTTCGTATCTTTGCGCCCAAATTCGAGACCCTGAAAAATGGGCACACATAGGTATAAATAGATTCCACAAAAAATTTAGTTACATGTTTAAAAATCAAGAAATTGCCAAAGGCATTTTTTATGTTGGTGTCAACGACCGACAGAAACATAAGTTCGAAAATATGATTCCGATTCCCATGGGAGTTTCGTACAATGCGTATCTGATTGTTGATGAAAAAACAGCATTGGTAGATACTGTTGAAATTTCTTTTGGAGATATTTTTATTGAAAAAATACAGGCTCAACTAAAAGGCCGCACACTCGATTATCTGATAATCAACCACATGGAACCTGATCATTCCGGTTCAATTCGTTTGCTTCGTCAATATTTCCCGGAAGTGGTAATTATTGGCAACAACAAAACACTAAGCATGGTAGAAGGCTACTATGGGTTAACTGACAAAACGATGGAAGTAAAAGATGGTCAAACTTTATCACTGGGTATCAACCAGCTACAGTTTCACTTTACTCCGATGGTACACTGGCCTGAAACGATGATGACATTTGAAACCACCAAACAAATTTTATTCTCAGGAGATGCGTTTGGAGCATTTGGCACATTGAATGGTACCATTTTCGACGACGAACTGGACATTGAACCTTTCTGGGATCATATTGCATTGTATTACTCTAACATCGTTGGAAAATACGGAAATCCGGTACAGAAAGCACTCAAAAAACTTTCCGGTCTGGAAATTAAAGCTATTTGTAGCACCCACGGCCCGGTTTGGAGAAAATACATTCCCGAAGTAGTGGCTAAATACGATCAGTACAGCAGCTACCATGGCGAAGAAGGAGTTGTAATTGTCTACGGCTCAATGTACGGCAACACCGAATTGATGGCCGAAACAGTGGCTCAGGGAGTAGCCGCAGCAGGTGTGCAAAAAGTGATCATTCACAATGTATCCAAATCAGACCCAACGGTTATTATCCGCGACATCTTTAAATACCGTGGTTTGATTATTGGCAGTCCAACTTATAGCAACGAACTGTATCCTGAAGTAGAGTCGCTGATTCGTAAGATTGAAATTCGTGGCGTAAAAAACCGTGTTTTTGGCTGTTTCGGATCTTATACCTGGGCCAGTGCCGCGGTTAAACGTCTGACTACATTCGTAGAAACCATGAAATGGCCAACTGTAGGATTGAATGTAGACGAAAAACAAGGTCTGAAAAAAGATAAATACGAAGAATGTCTGGAACTGGGCCGTCAGGTAGGCGAAATGATGAAAAACTTCGTGGATGAGCCGCCACATTGCGTGTAATCAGATCTAAAATTTGACCATTACTCAGAATCACAATATTTTTATACTTTTGCATGAAGCCGCAAAGTCCGCAAAACACTGATTTTTTGCCGGGCTTTGCGCTTTTGCGTAACATAAAAACACCTTTACAACAATGAATAACGGATTTGTACGCGTAGCAGCAGCTGTCCCCGACCTGCGGGTGGCCGACTGCAACTACAATGCTGAGCAAATGGCTTTATTGATAAAAAAGGCCGAGCAGGAGAAAGTGCAGGTAATTTGCTTCCCTGAATTGTCGGTAACGGGCTATACTTGTGCCGATTTATTCTATCAGCAACAGCTACTTCGTGATGCTGAGAAAGCCATCCAACAGCTACTGGAAATCAGTTTCAGCACAACAGCTGTAATTATTGCGGGTATGCCCGTGCAGTCAGGGAGCCAGTTATTCAATGCGGCAGTGGTGATGCAAGGTGGTCATATCGTTGGAGTTGTGCCAAAAACTCACCTCCCCAACAACAACGAATTCTACGAAAAGCGCTGGTTTACTTCCTCATCAGAAAGTAATATTCAAAGCATTCGTATCGCCGGAAAAGAAGTGCCGTTTGGCACGAATCTGCTTTTCAGCGATAATAAATTCAGCTTCGCTATCGAACTTTGCGAAGACCTGTGGGTGCCCATTCCGCCCAGTTCGCAACATGCGCTGCATGGGGCTGAGATCATCTTCAACCTGTCGGCCACCAATGAGCTGATAGGCAAGCACCAATACCTGCGCCAACTTATTGAACAACAATCAGCTCGTTGCATTGCCGGATATGTGTATGCATCAGCAGGAGCAGGAGAATCAACCACAGACGTGGTGTATGCCGGCAATGGCCTGATAGCCGAAAACGGCAAAATGATAGCCACATCCGAGCGCTTCGCGATGGAGCCTCAAATCATTGTGAATGACATAGATGTAGAACGTTTGCAGGCCGATCGCTTGCGCAATACCAATTACACAAACTCCCGTTCGAATGACTCATACAGAATCATCAAACTGGAAGATGCTCATTTTGTAAAATTTGAGCTAAAACGTAGTTTCAACAAGCATCCTTTTGTTCCATCATTAGCCAATCGGGATGCCAGTTGTGAGGAAATTTTCTCCATTCAGGTAGGCGGCTTGGCTAAACGTTGGAAACACACCCATGCCCAAAGCGTGGTAGTAGGTATTTCGGGCGGTCTGGACTCTACGCTGGCATTGCTGGTATGTGTAAAAACGGCCGACAAACTGGGTCTTGATCGTAAACAAATCATCGGTATCACCATGCCCGGATTTGGCACGACCGACCGCACTTATCAGAATGCAGTGAATTTGATGAAATCACTGGGGATTACGCTTCTTGAAATATCTATTAAAGACGCTTGCATTCAACATTTCAAAGACATCAATCACGATCCAAAAGTACATGATGTGACATACGAAAATACGCAAGCCCGGGAACGAACTCAGATATTGATGGACATTGCCAACAAACATAACGGACTGGTAATTGGAACCGGTGATTTATCGGAATCTGCACTAGGTTGGGCTACTTATAATGGCGACCACATGTCGATGTACGCCGTGAACTCAGGTGTACCTAAAACCCTGGTGCGTTATCTGGTAGACTGGGCCGCTCATCAGCTCGACAAAACTTCGGAAGAGATTCTGAAAGATGTACTGGACACACCCGTAAGTCCTGAATTGTTACCTGCCGATGAAAATGGCGAAATTGCACAGAAAACCGAAGATATTGTAGGCCCCTACGAGCTGCACGACTTCTATTTATACTATTTGGTGCGCTTCGGATTTAGTCCTGAAAAGATTTTCTATCTGGCGAAAAATGCTTTTGCAGATACATATAGCGAGGAATTTATTGAAAAATGGCTAAAGACATTCCTTCGAAGATTTTTTCAGCAGCAATTTAAACGTTCGTGCATTCCCGATGGACCTAAAGTCGGATCCATCAACCTTTCGCCCCGCGGCGACTGGCGTATGCCGAGTGATGCCATTGCATTTAAACTATAAAACAACTTGAACATTATGTTAGACCAACAATTTTACGGAAATACCCTTTATAGCTGGATAGTATCTTTCACGATCATTATCGGAGCATTGATACTGAACAAAATCATAGTTCTTTTGAACAAACATGTTATCAAAAAAATAACATCGAAGACCAACAATCGTTTGGACGATATCCTGTTCCAAATGTTGGAGGCACCTGTTTTGCTGGGGATTGCGCTCTTTGCTATCTGGATTGCAGGCAAACGACTGAATCTGGACATCAGAGTAGAAAACATTATTGCCAAATCTTACAGAATTCTTACTGTCATCAATATTACCTGGTTTGTAGCCCGACTAGTGAATGCATTAATAGAAGAATACTGGGTACCCAAAGCTGACAAAGGTACCAGCAAAATCCTGGACACTCACCTGATTTCGATTTTACGCCGCACCATTCTGACAATGATTTGGGCTCTTGGAGTGGTAATGGCTCTGAACAATGTGGGTGTTAATGTGGGAGCTCTGCTTGGAACGCTGGGTATTGGAGGTTTGGCATTTGCTTTAGCGGCTCAGGATACGATTAAAAACATTTTCGGAGGTGTTACTATTTTTACCGACCGCCCTTTCCGTATCGGCGACCAGATAAAAGTAGATAAATACGAAGGCGTGGTAGAAGATATTGGTATCAGAAGCACCCGTATTCGTACGTTGGAAAAGCGCCTGATAACCATCCCTAATTACAAAATGGTGGATGCACCCATCGAAAATGTAACAGAAGAGCCCATGCGCAGGGTAATGTTGAGAATAGGACTAACTTATCAGACCACCCCCGAAAAGATGCAGGAAGCCATTGCTATACTAAAGTCGATGCCCGAGCGGGTTAGCTTAATCAGCGAAACTGGATTGGTAGCCTCATTCAACGAATTTGCCGATTCAGCAATGATCATTACTTTCATCTACTTTATCAAAAAAGAAAGCGATATTATGGTCACACAGTCGATGGTAAACACCGATATTCTGACCAACTTCAACGCATCTCAACTCAATTTTGCGTACCCTACACGTACTGTTTTTATTGAAAAATAACAACAGCAGCTTTATAAGGAAACAGGCAACACCCATAATGAGCGTTGCCTGTTTTTTATTGCTTCAATAAAGCTTGATATTCATCATCTGTAACCGTAAAAATAGTTCCGTGGCGAATGCCTTTCGGCAATGAAATCTGATCGGAAATATCTGTCCATGACTCCAAATCGGGCGATGAAATAGCACCGTAACGATGATCGCGGTAACGGTCGAAATACACCAGCCATTTTCCATCTTTACGCATCGAGGTTGGCCCCTCAGCCCAGTAATTCCCGGTGATCGGTTTGCCATTGGTCACATACGGTCCGGTTAACGATTCAGCATAGGCTATTTTTAGATTTTTCTGCACAGGCACACGGGTTTCATCTTTCAGGAACATCACATAGCGGCCTCCATCTCTTACAATCGTCGCATCGATGATATTGAATCCCGGGTCGTAGAGCAATTTTGTTTCGCTAAAGGTTTTGAAATCTTTCGTTGTAACATAATAAATGCGGTGATTGTAACCCGCTTCTAATGCTGAAGCTGTTTCGGTAAACTTACCCTTAATTGTTGTAGCCCAATAAATCATATAGGTCTGACTAATCGGATCGATGGTGATTTCGGGCGCCCAGCTATTGCGGGCACTATCTTCCTGCATCATTACCGGAATAAATTGCTGATCCGACCAATGAATCAGGTCTTTGGAACTGGCATAGCCAATACCTCTGTCGGTCCAGCTATCGGTCCACACCATGTGAAACACACCATCCATCCCCCGCACCACACACGGGTCGCGCATAATATTGTCTTTTCCTACCTGTGGGGTGAGAAAAGACTGATCATTTTTCAGCGCAGTCCATTTCAGCCCGTCTTCGCTGGTAGCCAAATGTAAACCATCCTGACCATTGTTTTTGAAATAAGCAAATACGTAATGGTCTTTGCTAGTTGGTTTTACGGAGTATATTTTCCCTTTTTCTGAACGAAATGAAATTACATAAAAAGCGGAAGCGTTCTTTTCGCTTTTAACCGCAACACCTTCCACCTGAACGGGTTGAAGCGTAATCAATTTACACACACCACCCGCCAATGATTTCACCGAAGCTGCTTGTAATTTATTAGAACTCCAGCTCATTGACACTTCGAAGTTGCCGCGGGCTTTCAGTCCCGACACCGAACCTTCGTCCCAGGCCTCGGGCAAAGCCGGCAGCAAGCGAATGCTCTCACCATCGGACTGCAACAACATTTCGGCCACCGCCGCTGTACCACCAAAGTTTCCATCTATCTGAAAGGGCGGGTGCGCATCAAACAGATTCGGGTACGTTCCCCCACCCGATCGCTTGTCGGCTCCTTGGTAACCATCCGGATCGACATATTTCAGCAGTTCGCGGAACATTTTATAGGCATGATTACCATCCCACAAACGCGCCCAAAGATTAATACGCCAGCCTTTAGACCATCCTGTCGTTTCATCACCTTTAATTTCCAGCGTACGACGACAAGCGTTGGCCAGCAAAGGTGTTTTATCAGGAGTGATATGATTGCCTGGGAACAACCCAAACAAATGCGACTGATGACGGTGCTGAGGATCCTCATCATCCCAATCGAAGTACCATTCCTGTAAATTGCCTTTTTTGCCTACTTTATAGGGATGCATCCGATCCAGTGCCTGTTCCATTTTTCCACGGAATTCTTCATCAGCATTCAGTATTTTCGAAGCTTCTATCGTCTGAAGAAAACATTCGCGAATCATCGCCAGGTCGGCTGTACCACCATAAAGCGTTGCTCCTTTGTAGCCCGATGGAGTTTTATATTTATTCTCTGGCGAAGTAGATGGCGAGGTAATCAAATTGCCCACACTGTCTTCCACCAGCCATTCTAAACAAAATTGAGCTGCACCTTTCATCAAAGGATAGGCTTTCTCGCGAAGATATTTTTCGTCTTTTGTAAATGCGTAATGTTCCCACAGGTGAGTACTCAGCCAGGCTCCGCCCATATTCCAACACGCCCACACGGGATCACCATTTCCGAAGTCGCCCACAGGATTGGACATCGCCCAAATATCCGAATTGTGCGCCACTGCCCATCCATTGCATCCGTAGAAGGTTTTGGCCGTAACAGCTCCTGTTGTAGCCAATCCATTGATAAAGGTAAGCAGCGAGTTGTGCATTTCGGACAAATTACAAACTTCGGCCGGCCAGTAGTTTTCCTGCACATTAATATTGGTGGTATAATTACTACTCCAGGGAGGTCTCATATACGGATTCCACAATCCCTGCAAATTCGCAGGCACACCCAAAGTGCGCGAACTCGCAATCAGCAAATACCGGCCATAGTTGAAATAAAGCACTTCAAGGTTTTTATCTTCTTTGCCCTGCGCATAACGTTTCAAGCGTTCAGGAGTAGTCAAATCAGGTGCGTTTGTTTTCCCAAGATTCAATTTCACCCGATTAAAGAGTTGCTGATAATCGGCAATATGCGCAGCCCGCAGTTTTTCATAGGGTTTTGCCATTGCTTTTGTCAGGTTATTTTTGGCGATATTAAGGTAATCAGCACCCTGTGTTACCGGATTTTTATCAAACCCATTGAAGCTTGTAGAAACTGCAACATAAATAATAACCTGAGATGCATTTCTAACCCCAATGGTCGAATCTGTTTTAACTACAGCACCATCCACATTTTTAATACCGAACAACGATGCAAAGCGTGTAGCTTTTGACTCGTCAAATCGAACCGGGTTTTCGGCTCTCACATAACTTGGTACGGTATAATAAGGAGCATAGCCCGAGGCAACGTAAACATTCTTTGCAAAAGAGAGTTTATACCTGAGTTGACTGAGAAATTTTAAATCGAAAGTAAGCATGCCTTTTTTAGAGGATGTAAGCTTGATTGCCATCACCCGATCCGGGTAAGACACAAAATACTCACGGCTATACTGAACACCATTTACAACATAGTGTAAATGGGAAGTTGCATTATCGATGTCCAGCACACGTGACAATTCACTATATTTACCGTCATATTTGAAATCAATGAGCATTGTACCCAAGGGCGCATAGGACTGAGAATATTTACCCTGAATCTTTTTGTTCAGTTTATCGGCCAACTGAAAATTATTGTTGCGAAGAGCTTCACGAACTAACGCAACATTTTTGTATGCTTCAGGATTCATGTTTGCATCCACTGGCTCACCTGACCATAAAGTAAGATCGTTGAGATAGATTTTCTCGTGTTCCGGATTACCAAACACGGAAGCACCCATGCGGCCATTTCCAAGTACGAGCGTTTCTTCAAAAAAGTCAGCCGGGCGATTAAATTTAATTTGGGTGGACAATTGTCCATAGGTTTGGATAGTCATTATCGCCATCACAAACACAAGAATACGTCCTAAATCGTTTTTTTTCATTGATTAGTATTAATGTTTTATAATTATTACCATATTTTAAACGGCAGAGCAAAAATACGAAATCCCTTCACAATTATGCACTAAAAAACCGGGTAAAAAATGATCAAAATCATTCTTTATACATGGCTATAAGTACATTCTGCACGATTTTGAATACAATTACATGGGGGTAAACTACAATAAGCCCCAAATTCAAACAATTTTCGCACACTATTTAAAACATAGTATATCAAGCGCTTGTTACCTAATAAATGTTTCATTCTGTATAAAAGCATCAACACAACCCCACTTATACCTTAATATATGTCAAATAACACCCCTCGGGAGTCTTCAAAACTGCTTGTATAAATTTCTAGGCATTTGTACAAAAAGACAGTGACGAAAAATTGTCACAACTTACTTTTGCATAGACAAAAAAATATCCACAAGTAATTTCAAACAATTCCTTAAACAAATACAGTTCATGAGAAAACTACTCAAATTATCAGGCCTGTTATCGCTAATCCTGATTCTTACAGTAAGATGTTCTAACGATAAGGATGCATATTTCCTTCGTCCCGGATGGCTAGAGCCACCTATCTATGATGTTCTAAAAGAAAAAGGGCATTTCACTAACTACCTCAAATGCGTAGACAAAACATTATACTCCTCAGTTTTGCAAGGAGCAGGTCTCTACACAGTATTCGCTCCAAACGATAGTGCCTTTAATGTTTTTCTTACTAAAAATGGATACAACTCAATTGCAGACATTCCAGATTCTACCGTTGAAAAAATTGTATCCTATTCAATTTGCTACAGCACTTATACTCTCGATTCTTTGGGCGTAAGAGGTGGGTACAAATATAAAACTCAATATTACGCACTCCCATATCGTGATGCTGAGTTCAACAATGAGTGGGTGGTAGACCAAACTATGGAGAATGGATGGACTACGGCATATAATAATTACAAGTTCCTGCCCACATTCACTAATGCTTTCTTTAGCTCCAACACTCCGGCACTTACGGCAGCTGATTACAATGTATTTTTTCCCAATGTAACTTTCAATGGAAAAAATGTTCAGGGTGGTCAGATTTTAAATGCCGACATGAGAGCCGAAAATGGTATTGTGCATGAAGTTTCCACAGTAAATCTACCATTAAACAACATTGCTGACATCATAAAGAAACCTGAGTTTAGTCTTTACAGATCGTTGGTTGATGCAAAAGATAATTATGGAGATTACCTTTTCAGAACTTATCTTGACATCAACTCTCCTACCATGCTCAAGGCAATTCAAAAGATTATGCCCAAAGAGAACATTGATCGGGTATTTATCAAATTCTATACCGGGCTTAATTACTCACTCAATCTTGAAAATGTATTGGACGAAAGTGGCAAGTATACACCTGAGAAATCTGGGTATACAATGATCGTTCCTACAAATGACGCGCTCACTGAATACATGAATCTTAGAGTATTGAAATATTATGCTGACGCACAATCATTACCTTCAGATATTGTACAAACGCTAATAATGGCTCATATGGTACCATCATTGGTTTGGCCGGCTAACTATGCTTCGTCTGTCAACGGGAATGGGGACTACTTAAACGGAGAGGGGAACACTGGAAAACAGTTTTCACAAAGCGGAATTTCGGGAGCAACCCTGGCAAGTAATGGTTTTGTATATCACAGTTCAAAAGCGATCAGCAGTCGTATTTTCGAGTCGGTGTATTCCGAACTTTTTATCAACCCGGCTCACAAATGGGCGAATATCGGATTTGTCAATAACTTCAATAGCTCTTTACGCGAAGATCTACAGAAATGTTCGTTAAACGGATTTATGTCTGAGCGATATACATTAATAACTTTTGATGATCAACTTTTAAAAGATGATGGATTCTCATACAATAGCACTGATAATACTTTCTCTCATTCCGTAAGCGGTGTGAATGCGAACAATCGATTGACTCGCCTTTTACGAGAACATGTATTCGAAGGACTTCAAAACAATGAAGTAAAATCAGAAATCAGCGACTTTGCAACTACAGGTATTTCGAATGAAGATAACTGGAATTTTACAGTTACAAGCTATGGCGATCCTGTAAGATACAAAAACAATCAGATGCAAGCTGCGGGTAATATTGAAGACAATAGCTTTGTCAATCTGACTAAGATTAACGACACCTATCTCAATGGTACCGTATGGAAAGCTGACAAGCCCCTGCAATACTCTCCACGCGTTACAGGTACAAGCGATGACAAAAAGTTTAAAGAGTTGTCGTTGTGGGAATACCTCGATCGCGCAAGGACGCAAAATCCAAACGTAAAATTATTTGTTGATTATCTTCAGAAATGTATCAAAACATATCCTGATGATGCTACAAGTACCGCTCTTGATGGTATCAGTGCTGAACAGTTCTACACAGTATTAATGCCAAACAACACAGCAATGCAAGCGGCCTTATCGGCAAAAGTAATACCACCAATTGATTCAGTTGGCTCCGCTTTCCCTACTGCGTTTGCTCGAGCTGCATTCTTTATCAATTCGCATATTATACAAGGGCGCGTTCTTGTTGATGATAACAAATCATACTTGTATCCTGCCAATGCGACATCGTTGAACAAAGCGTTAGTGCCAGTTGTAGCCAAAGTTAATAACGAACGACTCGGCTTAACCAACCAAAGCCTGATGATAGAAGTTAGCAAAGTGGCTTCCGGATCCTCATATTTCCTAAACTGGTTACCTCAAAATGTGACTCAGGGTACCAAAGTGCTTGTTTCAGGAGCATCCTCGGGAACAATGCGCGTGCAAAGAGGTAAACCAACCGGAACTACCATCCTCAACAATTACAGAAGTAACCGTATTGCATGTAAAGCCATTTTGCATGAAGTAAACAACTACTTTACATTTAAAGCAAACTAACGGTTAAACAACTCAGTATATATAGACTCGACTAACTACGAGTTCGAAATTAAACAATATATATCGTATGAAAAATACAAGAATAATCTATATATTCATTACTATACTTCTTCTGTTATCAGGTAATATAAATGCACAAAAAGGGAAATTTCTTGTGCGTGGAACTGTTATCTCCGGAACAGACAAGCAACCCATCATTGGGGCTACTGTCATAGAAATGAATGCAGAGAATCGTATTGTGGCCAGTACAATCACGAATCTTGACGGGAACTTCAGCTTGTTAGTTTCCAGTAGCAGCAATAAACTATCCATCAGCTATGTAGGATTTGTAAAACAACAATTCGTCATAGGAAATCAGTCAAATATCAAAATAACCCTTCAGGAAAAAGGACAACTTCAGGAAGTAGTAGTAAGCGCCAAACCCAAACACAAAGTTGGCTCCCTTGATATCGAAGAACGTGATATATCCATGGCAGTTTCCAGATTAAGTGCTGATGAAATTGCAGATCTGAATGTAGCTTCAGTAGATGAAGCACTTCAGGGTAGAATGGCCGGGGTTGATATTATGGCTAACTCAGGTGACCCAGGTAGTGGTATGTCTATCCGTATTCGTGGTATTACTTCTATCAGCGGTAACAACCAACCAATGATTGTTGTTGATGGTATACCATTAGAAACAACTGTAGGGGCCGATTTCGATTTCTCCAGTGCCACTGAAGAAGAATACTCTCAGTTATTAAATGTAGCTCCGGCTGATATTAAGGACATTGTTGTTCTTAAAGATGCTGCCGCCACTGCTATCTGGGGCGCAAAGGCTGCAAATGGGGTATTACAAATCACAACAAAACGCGGTAGTATTTCACCACCCAAAATCTCTTTTGTAGCCAAAGGTAGTCTTTCTCCACAACCCCAAGCTATACCCACACTTTCAGGGAATGAGTATTCTACTATGATTCTTGAGTCATATATGAACACTGGTAAACCGCTTGATTTATTATCTGTTACAGGCAAACCTTTTTCATACGATCCTCGCGATCCATATACATTTTATAACTATAGCAACAACACCAATTGGGTAGATGCTATATCTCAGACAGGTAATTCACAAGACTATAACATATCTGTACGTGGTGGTAGCTCAAAAGTTCGCTATTCTTTCTCGGCTGGGTACTATAACTCGAAAGGGAATACAATAGGAACCAACCTCACACGTATCAATACACGTCTTAATCTGGACTATTTCGTGTCGGATAAAATTCGTTTTTCGGCTGACATTGCCTATACTCATTCCGACAACAGACGTAACTACCTGCCAAATGGAGATGAAAAGAATGATGTAAGATCCAAAGCCTATATAATGATGCCTAACCAGGGCATATATGAGCACAATGAACTTGGTACAGAAATGTCCAGCTATTTTACACCACTGAATGGGCCACAAGGGTCGTATCCCAACATTTTCAATCCGGTAGCTTTGGCAAACCTTGGAAGTTTCAAAATTAAGAGTGAAAAGATCATTCCCCACTTACTTGTTTCAATCACTCCAAGTCCTGTATGGCGATATACATTTGACGTAGGTTTTGACGTAGGTAACGATCGAAAAGAAAAATTTCTGACCCAATCGGCATCGGGTGTCAACTGGTATGACAACACCTATTTTAACTCTGCAAGCATGGCTGAACCTGAATCGTTTGTTATTCAAACATTCAACAAGTTGTACTTTACTCCGCAACTGGATGAAGCAAAACACCGACTGATTGCATTGGTAGGGCTCAACACATATTCCCGCGAAAGTTATTCTTTTGATGTAGCTACCGCTGGTTCACCATCCAATTATCTGACCAACCCTGTAAACTATTACATTTTAAATGGTGGATTGAGCTCAAGTTATGGTCAGCAACGAAGCATGAGTGCTTACGGAAATGTGAACTACACTTTTCTAGATCGCTACACCATATTTGGTAACCTGGCTATGAACGGCGACTCCCGCTTTGGGGCTGACTATCGCTATGGTATTTTCCCAGCAATATCAGGTCGTTGGAGAATTTCGGGCGAACCATTATTGAAAAAAATAAAAGGAAAATGGTTGGACGACTTTTCACTAAGAGCTTCTTACGGTATTACAGGTAAAAGTCCTGATAATGATTATTTATATTTCAATCGATACAGCACATACAGTTATGGTTATTTGGGTGAATCAACTTCTTACCCATCTTCATTAGAGCTAAAGCAACTGCGCTGGGAACGTTCGTTTCAAAACAATTATGGTTTAAACTTCGTTGCGTTTAACAATAAATTGAACGTTGAATTCGATTACTATATTCGTACAACTAAAGATCAGTATAGCGATAAAACTGATATTCCTACATCATCTGGTTTCTCAACAATGGCATTAAATTATGGAACTGTAAGAAACGAAGGATGGGAATTAAGTGTCAACCTAACTCCTATCAAAACAAAAGATTGGAATGTAAACGTGGTATTCAACATGGCAAAAGAAAAGAATGCTATTACAGAACTATCGAAATATGCGGATCTTGACAACTTTGAAGACTGGAGTTTGAACGGAACCTATATTACACGCATCCTGGCGGGACAACCAATAGGCTCTTTCTATGGCTACAAATATGATGGAGTATATTTAAATAAAGATCAGACCATTGCCAGAGGCAAGGATGGTAAACAAATTACCACCACCGATGAAAACGGGAAAACTGTACCTGTCTACATGAAGTTTGGGTATCCTACTGTGAATTATACATTCCAACCGGGTGATGCAAAATATGTAGACATCAACAAAGACGGACAAATCAACTATCAGGATATAGTGTATTTAGGTGACTACAATCCTATATTCTATGGCGGTATCACTCCTACTGTGAAATGGAAAAACTGGAGCGTTAGCAATGTATTCCATTATCGCTACGGAAGCGATATTGTAAACGCAGCTCGTATGTCATTAGAAAACATGTATGGGATGGACAATCAAGCGACATCGGTACTACGACGCTGGCATCACGAATATGCAAATCCATCTGATGCACCCAAGGATCTTCTTCCAAGAGCTCTGCATGCATCGGGCTATAACTGGTTAGCTTCTGACAGATTTGTTGAAGATGGTTCTTTCCTTCGTTGGAAATCATTTACCTTGCGATATAATCTTCCTAAAAAACTTATTTCTCTTTGGAAGCTGCAGGAAGCATATGTATATTGTACTTTGCAAAATGTTATGCTTTTCACAAACTATACAGGTCAGGACCCGGAAATAAAAATAGGAAAGTATCTTGATAACGCTCGTGCCCCAATTCCTAAAAGCTATATGCTGGGATTTAGCTTATCTCTATAAACAGAAGCACAGATATAGAACATAATGAAATTTGATTTCACATTATAACAGAAAAAAGATGAAGAAAATCACTAAAATTATCATACTACTGGTAACTATTATCACAAGTACTTCTTGTAGCAACTGGCTGGATGTACAACCTGAAGATGGTGTAGTACGTGATCGTTACTGGAAAACGAAGGAAGAGGTTAGAGCAGCTGTTCTTGGTTGCTACTCTCAAATGCTTGACTACAAAATGATGCAGGAATATTTTGTTTGGGGCGAAATGCGAGCTGACATGGCATCACCAGCAAGTGGAGCGGCTCCTTCCTTACTTGCATTAAATACCGGCGAGATTACTTCCACCAACACCTATTCAGATTGGGCTTCATTTTACAAAGTCATCAATCAATGTAATACTGTTATTGAACTCGCTCCAAATGTATTGAAGCTTGACGAATCGTTTACCGACAAACAACTAAAGGCCTATTTGGCTGAAGTTACATGTATCAGGTCCTTGATGTATTTCTACCTAGTTCGTACATTTCGCGATGTTCCGTACACAGTGACTGCCA
>JBJOOU010000300.1:0-6198 GCA_046051105.1 Bacteroidota bacterium | reverse complement strand
ACCATCCAGCACCAGGGCAGGAGTGGTCATTACATTGAACTTCATGATTTCCATGATGTCTTCCACTTTGGTGACGGTGGCGTCGATGCGATTGGTTTCCACTACTTCGCGTACGGCTTTTTCCAATGATTTACATTTGGCACATCCGGTGCCTAATACTTTAATTTCCATATGTATATTGAGCTAAAAATTAGTTGCAGCATTTGGTTTTTTCGGTACATTGGGTGAAAAAAGTGTTGAACATTTGTTGCGCTTTTTCCCAGTTTTCCCGATTGATACAATATTTTACTTTGGGTGTTTCAATTTCTCCCTGAATGAGCCCCGCATCTTTCAGCTCTTTGAGGTGTTGCGATACGGTGGCTTTGGCAATGGGCAACTCGTTGTTGATGTCGCCAAAGTAGCAACTGTCCATCGAGGCCAGAAAGCGCAGAATTTCGATGCGTGTAGGGTGACCCATGGCCTTGGCAAAGCGGGACAGCGTTTCGTTATCGACAGGTGTTGATGTGTTTTTGCAGCAATCCATAGCGTTGAATATGATTTTGTTTGTTGTTCGCAAAATTACGAACATTATTCTGAAAAAACAACCCTGCATCTGAAAAAATGTGCAGGGTTGTTGATGAAAATCAAAAACTGTATTTGCAAACGATGTTCACATTGCGTCCTGGGCGGGGGATGCGTGCCCAGTCGAGGTGGGTGCTATAGGTTTTGTTGGTCAGGTTGCTGATGCCTGCCGCCAACGCCAGCCGACTGTGGCTGAACGGAATTTCGTAGCTACACCGCAGGTTGAAAATGCTATAACCCACCGATGCTTTTTCGCCATAATCTGTATTTATGTGCTTTTGAGCAGCGGCTGATTCGTTCTCGACAATCCAAATCCATGTGCCCGACTCGTAGCTGACGGCCAGCAGGTGGTTGAGAGGCGGTATTAACGGTATCGCATCGCCGGAAGAAAGTTCTCCGTAGCTGTATTTCGTTACCGAAAGCACCGACACACTGCTCACAGGTTGCCACACGATTTGCATATTGGTACTGAAAAGCCGGGCGGCATCCCTGTTGGTAAATTGACGCAAACCATTGGCATAAAAATTAAGCTGTGGCGTGTTGCTGTCTGTTTCGCCCAAAATATAGTCGCGAAGCAGGCTGGCATTCTGACTCAGATTTACTTTCAACTGACGGCTGTTGTATGAAAGTGCGACTTCGCTAAACCACGATTTTTCGGTTTTCATGTAGGGATTGCCGATATAGTCGTAGCCATCGTAGGCGTTGTAGAGATAATAGCCAAACCTCTCGGTGATGGAGGGCAAGCGCTCGCTCCAACCGCTGGTGAGGGTGGCCGTAAGTGGTTCGGCCATGCGCACCCGAATGGCTGCATTCAGTCCCTTTGTCAGGTTTGAAAACCGGTTGGGAAGATGATAATTCAGTACCGAAAATTGCTGACGGGCAAGGTCGTTGAGTGGAATGTCGATGTTATAATCCACGCGACCATTGAGTGTAAAGGCCAATTGATCATTCAACCGATAATCATCCTGAACGAACAATCCCGCTGACGAACGGCGCATTTCGGGCCAGGTTTGCATGTACATGGGCAGTTCCGCCGACTTGTTTTTGAAATGCATATACATGGTCATTTCGGCCAACGAACGGTTGCTGTAACTTTCCAGTTTGAACACGATTTTGTTGTTTTCGCTGGTGTGGAGTGTGTAGTGGGCATAAGCGCCAAGGGTTGTGCTTCGCCCGGGCATGTCCATGCGCATCAGCACGGTGTCGGTCTGGCCGGTGGTGCGATTGCTGAAACTATATATGCTGTCGCGGTGCGAATCGTCCATAATATGCAGCACATCATTGGCATAGAGCTTTATTTTTAAAGGATTTGTCTGCACGCGTTCGTACTCCAACGCGGCTAATAGTCCCTGCGCTTTACTTACATCCATCGGCAGGGCAGCATAGCCTACATTGCGGGCATAGTCGATCAGCACATCGGCCTTCAGGCGGTCGCGCTGGTTGGTTTTATACAGCACCACATTGTGGAGATTCGTTTTTTCGAACTGTGTAAAGGCAATTTCATTTCCGTTTCCTGCCCGATAGTTGTCGTTTTTGCGCCACACCGCGTTGAGTCCCCAGGCCCATTTTTCGCGCCCCAGTGCCATACTGAATACCTCGTTTTTTCCATTGGAAACCGATTCGTAGCCCGTGGTGAGCGAAAAATCGGAGGAATTGCAGCCGCAGGACGAGAGGTCGTTGAGCGTGAGATCCACCGATCCGCCTATGTTGCAACCCGTTTCGGTGGCCGTGGTTCCTCTGTTTACCCGAATACTCTTCAGATTGGAGGGTTCGATGTACGAAGTTACCGGGTCCATTTTGTCGGTACAGGCACCAAAAATTTTCATTCCGTCGATGGTAATGTTGAGCTGTCCGGCCGAGAATCCACCCAGTTGCGGTTCCATGGCATAGGCACCCCGTTTGATCAGGCTCAGTCCTTCGAGCCTCGACAGTACGTCGTCGATGGTGGAAAAATGACTGGTTCTGCAAAAATTGATCATCTTTTGGTTGTCCAATGGCAGTGTGGCGGTGACCAGCACTTCGGGAATGGCCACGGAATCGGGCACCTGAGCACCCGAAACCGTAGCCGATATTCCTGCCAGAAGACAGCCTGCAAGTAGCCTCTTCATGATGGATGTTTATTTAAAAATTGAGCATATAATACAGTCCATTGGACACGGTACTCCCGCCTTTTTTGATGGCTACGTTTATTTTCCACTCGCCGGTCATGGTGAAGTTTACCTTGCCTTTGTAGTGCCCCTTGCCGGTGCTGGTGGGGTTCACGTTGTTGGGCGAACCATGCCCCATGCTTGGCATTTCGGGGGTGATTTCCACGGTGTAGGTCGTGTCAGCCGGAAACGACATCATGGTTTCCTTGCGATGGATGGTGAATTCGATATCGTTGATACCCACTTTCGGACTGGCGGGTTGCACCATCGACACAAAAAGCTTGGTGCTGTCGGCACTTTGCGAGGTAAATGATTTCATCACCGATTGGGTGGGATTGTCCACCACAATGTCGAACGAAGCTGTTCCTTTTTTGTCGTACTTGTGGTTGTGGATGGCCACGTTCAGTTTCCAGGTGCCGGTGCTGGTAGATGGCATAATAAATACCACTGCCCCGGGGAAAACATCGTTCACAGCTTCCTCGTCGGGGTTTTCGATGGGGGCGGAGTGAGTCATGGTCATCATGCCCGAGGTCATGGTCATCACCGGATTGAAATGAATGTGCGCATCGGTGATTCTCTTCGACGGATTGAGCGAATCATATACCACTGCAATCAGCTTGTTGTAGCCCGAAAAGTAGTTTTTCTGTCCCCATATCTGAATTTTGGCCGAAGCTCCTGCTGCATAGCCTTCGTTGAGTTTTACCAACCCGTCCAGCGGCGAGCTTAGGGTAGGTTCATCGCCTTTACACGAAAAAAGGAAGGCCGCGATTAGCGATAGGATGATATATTGTATTTTAATTGTTTTCATTTTGATGGATTACTTTTAAGTGTACCCGCTGTCGCATCCTGTTTGACGAACGGGATGAGCGGGCACGATTTATAGTTGAAATAATGATGTGGAATAGCGTGAGTTCGATAGCTACAATTTGTTTACAATAAACTAATTACTTGTTGGAATCCTGAAAGGATTCAATGTAAATAACCGCGGGTGAAACCCGTGGATATGAATGCAAATACACCAGAACCCGAAAGGGTTCAATGTATAAATTACCGTTATTGAACCCCTTCAGGGTTCTAATATTCTGTTATCCGTTATCCACGGGTTTAGCTTCGCTGATTTTCAATTCACCCGCGGTTATTCACATTAAAGTCCTTCGGACTTTTGGCCCAAATTGTTTCTTTTATTTTTTTGAGATCTTGTGTCAAACTCACGTTAATTAGCATTCACATGCGAGAATACAGTATCAATATCCCGAATCGAACGAACGGAATACTGGCTGTACAACTCATGTGAAATGCTTGAAATTAGATAAAATCGATCAGGTCGTCCATCGGGGAGGTACAAAGGGAGCAGCACAGTTCATGCTATGGAAAATCAGGTTTCGGGCCAAAGGATGCACAATTTCGATGCCCATTGGAATGGGTATCAACAGGCTATTGCCCATAAATTCTTTGAGGTCTTTTTCGGTAGAAGTTTTTTTATTGTCCTGCTTTTTGTCGGCTTTGGATGTGTCGTCGGCCTGTTTGGCCACTTCCTTTTGCAGGTAACATTTACCGGCGCAGCAACTCTTGGGTTTGTTGCGGTTGACGCACAGATTTTTTTCGATATAGGCTTTATTCAGCGCATAGTCGATATACGGCATCAGCGGGCGAGCCAGATGCCCCACCAATATCAACAAGAGTACGTATGCCTGAATTTGTGCTTTCATTTCGAATATAAACACAAAAAGAGTCGGATTGTTTTTACCTAATCAAGCGAAAAATCTTGTTTACACGTATCGACTAGATCGATAGCCTCGAATCGATTCACCCAATAGCCACGTATCGACTCGATCGATAGCCTCGTATCGATGCATTCTATACGAGGCTATCAATCGAGTCGATGTTCTCGAATAGAATAATATTATCATTAAAAATCCCCGAACATCAAAAGCGATATTCGGGGATTTTTACTGATACTATTTTATAAATTCTTACGCCAATGCCTGTACAAAGTCATTGTAAAGATCTTCCACATCTTCCATACCTACCGAAATGCGGATGGTTTTGTCGGAAACGTGCAGGTCTTTGCGGGTTTCGGCAGTAAAAGTACCGTAGATGGTGCTGGCCGGATGAATGGCCAGGGTTTTATTATCGAACAGATTGGTGGCGCGTTTGATGAGTTGTAGCTTGTTCAGGAACGCAAAACAAGCTTCTCGCGATGCCAAATCGATGGTAAACATCGCTCCGGGACGATCGCCAAACTGTTCTTTGCTGATGGCATTGAACTTATTATCGGGAAGTCCGGTGTAATTCACCGATTCGATTGCCGCGACCTGTTGCAGTTTTTTTACCAGCTTCAGGCAGGTGTCGGTGGCGTGTTTGTAGCGCAAGGTGAGTGTTTCCAACCCTAAGGTTTGCATATAAGCCACCTGTGGAGTCATGTAAGCACCCATGTTGCGGTGAATTTCTTTGCGCAGCTTGGCCGTAAACGCAGCCGATCCGAATTCTTTGGCCATCACATGCAACTTTGGCGACGAAATCCAGTCGAACGTACCGTAGTCGATAATAATACCGCCCAGACTGGTAGCTCCTCCCGAAATGTATTTGGTGCTCGATACTATTTCGATATTGATGCCAAACTTTTTAGCGTTGAACGAACAGAAAGGTACGATGGTGGTGTCGGCCATCAACGGAACACCTTTGGCTTTGGTAATGGCCGACAGTGCTTTCAAATCCACCACTTCCAATTGTGGATTGGTGATAATTTCCAAAAATACCGCACAGGTATTGGCGTCGATATGTGCTTCCACTTCATCCAGATTGGTCAAATCCACAAAGCGGGCTTCCACACCAAAATCGGCCAGCGTCGATGCCAAAAACGAGTAAGTATTTCCAAACAAATGTTTCGAAGTCACGATATTGCAACCTGCTTTGGCTACCGTAATGATGGCGTTGGTAATGGCGGCCATCCCTGAGTTCATGGCTGTTACGCCAAACGCTCCGGTAATTTTGCGGATGCGGTCTTCGAAATACTGAACCGTTGGGTTGGTAATACGCGAGTAGGTATGATCGGCGGCACGCCCCGTAAAAGCCAGCTCCATTTGCTCAGCCGTGTCGAATTCGTAAGCTGCTGAGTTATATACCGGCATACTCAAAGCGTTGTATGCATCAGGTTTTGCATAAGGGGTATGCAATAGCTGAGTTTCGAAAGATTGATCGTTCATGTGTGTTATTATGCTGAAAAACAAGTGTAAAACGTTGTCGTACCGTCTTGCACTTGTTTCCTGGTGAATACCTTTGTGAAATTGCCTGCAAAGGTAATCAATTAATTCTAAACCTTATAAAAACCACGGCAGTAATGTGGTAGTAAGCCGGCGTTGTTTTAGTTTAAAACGCCCACTTTTCGATGATCTACGATGTAGATGCCCGGTTTCAACTGTTTGGTTGCCTGACTGCGGATCACCTTCTGTCGAACGATTCGTCCATCAATGCTATATACGTCGGTGGG
>JBJOOU010000299.1:0-60660 GCA_046051105.1 Bacteroidota bacterium | reverse complement strand
CAATTTGGCAACATGACAAAAAAATTGAATCCGTATATAAATGAATCCAAATGACTGTGGAATAGAATATTTAACTCAAGGCAACATCCCAACCGCAAGCAAATAGTAATACTCATACTGAATGACTCGCAACTTCATTCTAATGTCATTTTTCGAATCACATCTCCCACTCCACTCAAGACACGTTTTTTCTAAAAAGACATTAATTTAACTTTTCTGATCATAAAATATAACCAAATAGTTTGTGATGTTCTAATATTTAATTATTTTTGCAGCAAGATTAAAATTCCTTTATTTTTTAATTAACAACGTTAACAGACCCATGGCAGACGAACTAATTAACAACGAGATTGACAGATTGAGCTCTGACATCCAGCGATTAAAAGAAACCATCCTGAGATTCAACGAACAAAACAAAGAAGTAGTTGTAGAATTGAATAACCTCAACAGGAGAGTAAAGCAATTATCAAAAATGACTTTCAGTACGTCGCGCAGAGAAGAAACCTGGAGTCCGGCTTACGAACTTACTAATCAGATTTACTCTAACGAACTGATTAAAGTACTGCAAAAAGAAACCTATGAAATAGGCCCTTATGAGCTAAATACCCGTACACGCGAGCTTATAGGTAAAGGTGAGATCGTGAAACTTACCACCAAAGAGATGTTTTTGCTGGCCATCTTTGCAGCCAATGTCAACGTATTTGTTGATCGGGAATATTGCCTGAATGCGATTTGGAGAGAAACATCTTACATGAAATCAAGAAGCATGGATGTGTACATCTGCAAAATACGTAACTACTTCAACGACGATGATGTAAACCTCGTAAACCGCCACGGAAAAGGGTATATTCTTTTAGTATCGGATCTCGGCCCGGGAAATATCATCGGAGGTCGCAGAGATTAAAACAGACCAGTTCTGATAAAATATAGAGCTACGGAATTATTCCGTGGCTCTTTTTGTTTGGCATGGTAGCTAAAGTACAAACAGAACCTACTTTGGTACCATATAGACCTGTAATACTTTAGACCCAAAACCGATAAGCCAAAGTATAATTTTGTACTTTTGTATTCGCTGCCCGATTATTTTTGGCAGTAATATTGCTGACAAAACAAAAACAATATAAAAATCACATTCAAAGATGAAAAAACTCAAATTACTAGCCGTAAGCTTACTGGCAGCCTCAACACTTTTGGCTGCTAAATCGGCACGACAGGTACAGGATTTCACACGAAACTGGAAATTTACACTTGCTGACAGCACACTCAATGCTTCGGCAAGCGAATTTAATGATGCCACCTGGCGTACCCTCAACCTTCCACACGACTGGAGTATCGAATCGGACTTCAGCAAAGACTATCCATCTACTGCCGGAGGTGGAGCATTACCCGGCGGTTTGGGCTGGTATCGCAAAAACTTTGCACTAGAAAAAAACTCACCAATCAAGCCCAAGCGTATCTTTATTGAGTTCGATGGTGTGTATCGCAACAGCGAAGTTTGGGTAAATGGGAAACTGGCAGGCAAACGCCCGAATGGGTATATCTCATTCAGCTATGACATCACGCCTTACGTTAAGTTTGGTGGTACTAACGTGGTGGCCGTAAAAGTTGACAATTCCAAGCAACCCAACTCCCGCTGGTATTCCGGCTCAGGAATATACCGAAATGTAAGGCTGGTAACAACTAATCAGGTATATGTTGACCAATGGGGCACCTATGTAACGACTCCTGAAATCAACAAAGACAGCGCAGCTGTTGCCATTCAAACCGTTGTCAACAACAAAATGCGCCTGAATCAGGGAGTAGGTGTAAGTCAGTTTTTATATGATGCTGATGGAAAACTGGTGGCTCAAACCAAAGGTAATCTGATGGTGATCAGCGGAAAAAACAACAAGTATTACCAGAAATTGAGCGTAAAAAAACCCATTTTATGGACATTAGAGAAACCATATTTGTACAAATTGGTAACAAAACTGGATCTTTTTGGTATCACCATGGATGAATACGAAACCACTGTGGGAATTCGTTCATTCAAATTCGATGTACAAAAAGGCTTTTTCCTGAATGGAAAATCAGTAAAAATAAATGGTGTTTGTAACCATCACGACTTGGGAGCACTCGGTGCGGCCGTCAATTACCGTGCCCTTGAACGTCAATTGGAGATTATGAAAGGCATGGGAGTTAATGCTATCCGCACTTCTCACAATCCACCAGCTACAGAGCTTCTTGACCTCTGCGACCGGATGGGTTTCATTGTTATGGACGAGGCCTTCGATATATGGAAAAAGAAAAAAACCAAATATGACTATCATTTGGATTTTGACGAATGGCATGAGCGCGATCTGGTAGACCAGATTGTACGCGACCGCAACCACCCATCGGTAATGATATGGAGCATTGGCAATGAAGTGGGTGAGCAATGGGGTGACACACCGGCTGAAGATGTTGATTTGCAACAAGCCAACATTGCATTGAATAATAAAAAAGTGAATGATACTGAAGATGTAAAATTAGGGAAAATGGGGAAAAATGCTTTACTCACCAAACATTTGGCAGATATCGTAAAAAGCACCGACCCTACCCGACCTATCACCGCAGCGTGTAACGGAACGCAGGACAATAACCCGCTTTTTGTGTCAGAAGCATTGGATTTGATTGGGTTCAATTATCATGAGTCAGAATTCTCAGGTATTCTTTCACGACATCCAAAGACTCCATTTATTGTTACCGAATCAGTATCGTCGCTCAACACCCGTGGCTATTATGTAAATCCATCAGACAGCATTATTGTAGCGCCTAAACGCTGGGATTTGCCTTACTCCGACCCAAGCCAGCAATGTTCAGCCTACGACAATTGCCGTGCACCCTGGGGTTCGACTCATGAAAACAACCTGAAAATTGTAAACAAATATCCACATGTTTCAGGACAATTTATCTGGACAGGCTTCGATTATCTGGGTGAACCTACTCCTTATTGGTGGCCATCGCGCAGCTCTTTCTTCGGCATTGTCGACTTAGCCGGGTTCCCAAAAGATGTTTATTATCTGTACCAAAGTGAATGGACAGACAAAGATGTATTACATATTTTCCCTCATTGGAACTGGGAAAAAGGCAAAACAATCGACGTATGGGCATATTACAACCATGCCGACGAGGTGGAACTCTACCTGAACGGCATATCGCTAGGGAAGCGCAGCAAAGACGGCGATAACATGCATGTAGTTTGGCGTGTAAAGTACGAGCCTGGCACTCTGAAAGCCGTTTCGCGCAAAGCGGGAAAAACCGTATTAACTAAGGAAATCAAAACGGCAGGAAATCCGCTAAGCATCCGCCTGACAGCCGATAGAAGCACCATCAAGGCAGATGGCAAAGACTTATCTTTCGTTACTGTAGAATTATTGGACAAAGATGGAAATGTTTGCCCATTGGCCAATCAACTGGTAAAATTCAGCCTCGAAGGCGAAGGTAGCATTGCCGGAACGGATAATGGTGACGAAAATGACCATGTGTCACTATCCAAGCCTGAACGTCGTTTGTTTTATGGCAAAGCGCTGGCCATTGTAAAAGGCTCAGAAAAAGCTGGTATCATTACCCTAAAAGCCTCTGTTGAAGGGTTCCCTACTCAGTCGATACAAATCAATCAGAAATAATCCATGTTATATAAAACAAAAAATCCCGATGAGAATTCTCATCGGGATTTTTTGTTATTTCCCAAATCATCAATTTATATCTTCACTTTCAAGACTACTTGTAGGCACAAATTCAATAAAGTCAATTTGGAATTGTCCACCACTCAATCCCCGTACCATAATTTCATGCTTCCCTGTCGTTGAAAAGCGATAGGTTCCTAATATTTTACGAAGATTACTTGAATTGTAACGAGCACTTTTACCAGCATACCACGATTCTACAATTGCTTTAAAAGAATTAGGCCCTTTCATGTAGCCACGATTTCGCATCATTTTGTCGTTTTCATATCCATTGGGATCGGATGCCTCATCGCCAGGATTAACATAGCCAATCAACGCATCAGTACCTAAGGTATTTAAATTAACCGGAACACCTGTAGGTACCCCATCCACATAAAACTGAGCTACTCCACGTCTCCCATTTGACTGATAGCCAAAACGAACTTCGTACGTTCCCGCAGGCACTGGCAATGTAGTCACCGTAAAGTCATACAAATTACCACCAGTAGCCGCAATAAAAAACTCATCGCCCTCGTAGTTCATCAGTTTATCATTTGGTGTCGTATATCCAACAACCGTTTTATCATTAGCGCATTTCAATCGGGCTAGATAACCACTCGGTATCGCATAACGATACAAAACATTGTTGTCGGTGGCCCTACCACGCATGTTGTTATTTGTCAACTCAGGAAAAAGGCTGGCAAAATCAAAACGTAAACGTTTGGACGATAACCCGGCCTCTACATCAGCACTGTATACCAACATATTATCAATTTCATGATAAACTCCATTAGCTGCATCGTTGTCGTAGTTGCCGGCAACTATACTAATATATTTTCCAGTTTCTGAATTTGTATTGAACCGGTTAGGTTGCAAAGTTGCCCAATCCATTTTCACCTCCAACAACGTATTAGGACACATCGTTTCTATATACTCATACAAATCCATAAAATGTGATTGATGGTTTGTATAGTAATCCTGCACAAACTTACTATAGCTTATCTCTTTATCTATCAGATGATACGCAACAAAACGATTAAGACTATTGCGACGGTCAGCAACATTGGCTATAGCCGCATCCTGCGGATACACCTGATCATACACAGAAGCAGCATATGCTTTTAGGTCGGCCAAATTTTTAATTCCGTGTGATTCCATCGTTTTATTACTCTCCATCAACACTGTATAGCCATATCTACGTGACCTTGGAGCGTGACGCTCGCTTGCCACCGACCCCTGAACCGCATTTTCTAACTCCAGGGCATAACTATCAGTAATATTGTAACTAGCATCCACTGTTAGCTGCAAAGAATCGGCCAGACCGGTTATCGATAACGCCTCACTGAAAAGACTAAAGAGCGTATCCTTGCTAATAACCTCAGCTACACCTGATCGAACCGGATCCAGCACCTTGTCCACAATGTGTACCACTCCGTTATGTACCAGATTATCTTTTGAAATAATAATCGATGTCTTATTTACATAAATATCTTCATTAGACGCAAATGAAGCCGTAATATACCGATCACTCATGGAAGAATAAGGCAAGCGCCCTACCGGAAAAGCTGATGATTCAATCGAGGCTTTATTGATAATATGATCATAGGCTATCAACAACAAAGTGTCAGCAGTAAAATCTTTAATTGACTTCTTGCCTTTCGACTTATAAAATTTTTTCATAGCTGAATTAGAGGGGGCAAAGCAGGTATAATAACCATAGGCATTCAACAAGCCTTTCACTTTGGTAGTATCCATCAACCGATTAAACTCGATTAGAGAAGTATCATTCTCAATAAAACGCCCCATCATATCTTCAGTAAACGTGGTATAATTATCGCCAACATTATCAGAGTTACATGAGAGCAAAAAAATGCCTGAAAATAAAATACTAACAATGACAATCAATCCGTGATTTCGCATAAGTGTTTTCTTTATAAGTACGATTACAAAACTATGATTTTTTTTAAACTTCAAAGTGAATACTAACACCAAAAAAGGAGTAAAATAAGTTCAACTAAAAAAAATCCCGGCCTGTTTCACAACACTCCGGGATCGTAAGAATATAAACACTTTTTTTGAAAAACTAAAAGACTTAGTAAGGATAAGAACTTTCTGCTGCTCCTGCTTTTATAGCAGCAAGTGCCTGTTTGTCAGAGGCGACTCCTGTGGAGCGAACAAAAATTCCCATGTCGTTATTTCCGGAAATACCAGTATCCCAAAGGAAAGGGATAATTCCGTTATTGCGTGCCTGTTGTACCAGGTATTGGTAAAAATAAGCACGTGAAGCCAGATGATTCGTTAGGCTGGTGCCTGTCAATGTAGATCGTCTCATTGCACCGAATTCGCCTAAAATCACGGGTATACCCTTGTCTACAAATTTTGTTTTCATTTTTGCAAATTGAGCCCGCATGAAATCTTCCTGTCCGTAGGACGAAACTCCCAAGGAACTGTAGGGCGATCCCCAATAATATTTCATCGAAGCAGAAGTATCGCCACAGAAATCCCATGGGTCGTAGTAGTGCACTTCGGCAAATAAGCGATTGGATACTACGTCGGTTGACATGGTCATGTTTGAATATGCGTAATTGATATTGGTATTGTATGACTGAATAATCAGGTTACGATAATAATTTTTACCTCCGGTAGATCGCACTGCATTGACGAAAGTTTGGTTGTACGATTCCTGCACCGTGATATTTTCGGTGGTAGGTGTATTGTAATCGGCATGCACCTCGTTGGTTCCGGCGAAAAGCAAATGCTCGTCATAATTGCGGAAATAGACTGCAATCTGTTCCCATAATGCTTTTTGTTTCGCATTTACAGCCGCTTGTTTCGCATAGGTCGGGTTGTTTTCCAACCAGCCACCATCCCAATGAATGTTGACGATGACGTACATGTTATTTTTATAGCAATAGTCCACCACTTCTTTCACGCGAGCCAACCATGTAGGGTTAATGGTATAGTTGGCTGCATCGCTCAAATGACTATCCCAGGCGCATGGAATGCGCACGGCATTGAATCCCGCCGCTTTTATAGAGTCGATCAGTAATTGCGATACATTTGGATTTCCCCAGGCATTTTCGCCTCCTGGCGCTTCCAGCGTATTTCCTATATTCCAGCCCAAATACATTTTCGAAGCCAGTGTTTTAGCATCGCTGGACATTCCCGATGCATCGGCAGGAATGCTAATTGACTTTCCTGTTTGAGTAACCACTACGCTATCTTTGAGCAGGCCGGAAGTATAGATAATCTTACCTTGACGCGAATATATGAGGCCATTGTTATTAACCGTGAAAATCTGAGACTTTCCATCCGTCGAAGTCGATTTTAAAGTAATCCAGCTGGGCGTAACAACTGAATAACTAGCTGTAGCCTGTATATTCAGTGTAAATTCTCCACCGTTAGTATCAAAAGACACAGAATCTTTATCCAACTGCAATTTTTCGAGTGTCTGAGTGATTGTCACCTCTTTGCTCAAATCTCCTGCCTTAACGGTTAGTTTAGTAGTTCTTGTACCATCAGACAAATTCTTTGACACTGTAACTGTAATTTGTTTTGTACCCGCACCACCTGATGATGGGCTAACAGTACACCACGAATCGGCACTGGAAATGGTCCATGCGGTATTTGTCTTTATCGCCAGTATGCTATTTCCCGCATTTGTATCGAAGGCAATTTGCTCTTTTGCCAACGTTATTTCGGAAATAACTGCTGCATCTTCTTTGCACGAAGCCATTAAAAATGTACATAGCACCATCAAAAGAAACGAACCCCTTTTTAAATATAGTAACATGATTTTTTTCTGATTTATAGTTTTTGATGTGTCAATTGCTCAAACTTCTCTTTTTCTTCGGATGTCAGGTTAGACTTTTGCAATATTCCATAACAATCCCGCACTTTTGAAGCTTCGTTTTCAACAGCCGCCATAAAATTCTTATCCTGACGGTAATCAGGATTTTTCTTTAATCTAACTGTATATTTTCGAAGACTATTGATGGCTAATTCGTATTCCAAAAGGCATTTTTCAGTAGTTTGTAAAGCACTTTCTTGTTTCGCTTTGGTGATATACGCACTTTCCATTTTCCGACGGAATTCATCTGATTTTCGGAAGTTGGTATCTTTCGCTGCTCTAATATTCAAATCTTCAATTTGAGCGCTAGCTTTGTTACATTTTTCTTCCACCTTTATTTTTTCCTCAGTCTTTGAATGACATGCAAGTAAAAATGGGATAAGAATGAATGCTATTGATTTTTGAATCTTCATAAAAAAGCGAATACTTTAAAATGGAAATATGAGGTTGTTGCACAAAACGAGCAACAACCTCATAACCAGTATTTAATTTATTTTAGTTGGCTACAACATAATGGAATACCAATACCTCATCTTTTGAATCGCCTGCAGCCGTAGAGTTTGAAACTGCACCTAACCACATACCATTGGTAGCAATGTTGCTAAGTGTAGCACCTCCATGCGATGCAAAGATCCATTCATTGGTTCCGAGCGCAGTGGTCCAGTTAGCACCTTTGGGATTGGTAGTATTCAACCAGCTACCTGGGCTTCCGGTATAATCAACCAATGGGAATGTAAACCCTATAGAAGGAGCATCTGGATTGATGGTTACTTTGCCGGTAACTGTATAGCCTGCAGTAGTCAAATTACCATTCGCATCATACAAGTCCTGTGTCAAAGTAGCATAAACATCAGATCCGCTTTGAGTAAATTTGATGCTGGCACTTTGAGCTATTTTACTAGTAGCAGCCGTCCAAACCCAACTATTAGACGTATAATCCGTTCCAAAAGTTGATGCACTGGTCCATCCACCACTAAGATCATAATTCACCCAGTCAATAAACCAATTAGTATCTGGTTTGAATGTTTTACCTATTAATGCAGTTTTCCATGCAGCCAGTTTATCAACCTCACCGCCTGTGGACTGTGGTATAAGATGGTAAACCATATATTCCGATTTTGTTGCATCGCGTTTACCAACCCACATACCTGTAACAGCACCGGTTGCATCTTTTTCAATACTCGTAATTCTCCATTCATTTGCATCGGTTGTAGAAAGAGTTACCCATCCGCCGCACATAACAAAGTTTGGTTTAAACCCGTTGAAAGTATAAACTCCTTTCTCATCCAATGTATAGGTACCTGTTGTTGATGTTCCATCAGGAGCTACATAAGTTGCAGCATTGGTTGCAGAGTTCAAAGTCAATGAGAATTTCGCAAAATTAGCGGCAGCTGCAGCAGTATAGCCAGTCCACTCAGCATATTGATCGGCAGCAGTCCAACTTGGATTCATCAAAGTTCCATCCAGTTTCGCCCAGTTAAATGGAGTGCTGGTGGATAGTACCCATTTGATAGATGTATTTACTGTTTTCGAAATATCATCCTGCCAACCGGTAGGCAGTGTTGGTTCTGGTTCAGCTACTTCTCCCGGAGTCCAGGCGTCTGAATATTCTTTACTGATAAAATTGTATACCAACAGACACTTACCTTCTTTAGGATCGTTATCTCTAAGTACGGCCAACTGCATTGAATTATCTGTCAACGAGAGAATTTTAATATCACCCCATTGAGTTACGATTCCGTCCCGCGCAATATCATGTAATATTCCGGCATCCGACAGTTTAAGGGTATGATTATCTACATCCATCATATAAGTGCCATGTTCTGTACCACGAGCTGCAATGGTTTTGTGCTCTACAGAAACGTGAGCCCCACCAATCAAATCAAAAGTCATTGAACCAAAATCGGCAGCGGTCATCAACCATGAATTTCCTTTATAATCAGGATTCCAGTTCCATGAATCCCCTCCTACTTTTACTCCATTTGTTACTGATTCCCAACTATCATTGGTGCCGTAGAAATACAATGGACCCAAAAAATATTTGCTGACTGCATCTGCATTCAGATCCAGATACCAGGTTTTGGATTTGCCAGCGCCTCCAGACAGCTTCGTCCAAAGTGGGTCACTAATAAAACCGGCATACATGTTATCTACTTTAAAGCTCACGGTATCACCATAAACAACTCCCGCCTGAGTTTCAACTCCGAACTGAACCTTGTAGTTGCCTGCAAATGGCATTTTTAGAGTTACTGTTTGATCCTGGCTTCGACCTTGGGGGTGATTCCAGAGCGGTGTGTATTTGCTACCCATCAAACTTTTGAGGTAAATGATATTAGGGTTAGTTGCATCATGTTCAATTTTATAAGCAATTCCTTCAACCAAATCGCCTGGTTGAACATCCTTTGCTCCCAATGCATATTCGTCGGGCGAGCAAGATGTAAACATCATCGCCACAACAGACAATAGGGTGAAAAATTTAAATATCTTATTCATACTATTATTCATTTAATGTTTATTCTTCCCATCCCGGATTTTGCACCAGAATGCCATTTGAAAGAGTGATTTGAGTGTTAGGAATTTGCATAAAACCACGGGTTTTGGTTATTTGCGAAGCAGTAATGGTTACAACATCGGCAGCTCCACCACTTTTGGTCGTTTGTGTTTGAGCAATTGTGCTCGCAGCAGTACTCAACCCCTGACGAAGCAAGTCCCAATAGCGAAGTCCTTCGAAAGCAAATTCAAAGCGACGTTCTTTCAGAATATTTTCTTTTGTAGCTGACACTGAAGATAATCCTGCACGAGTTCGAACCTGATCAAGGTACGATTGTGCATTGGCACTTCCCAGCTCAGCAGCCATCAGCAACACATCAGCATAGCGAATGACAATAAAATCCTGATCTTGCGAAATTTGAAAATCTTTTGAGCCACCAGTGTCAGAAGTTCCATCGGGCAATGCCGTTGGCGTATATTTCTTTACCGAGTAACCTGTGTATTCACGCTGATCTTTCAGATCGAAAATGCTTTCGATACTCTCACCAGCCAAATCAATTACTGATGCCGACTTACGTTTATCACCAGTAGCATAAGCACTCACCAACGTAGGGTTAACAGTACAAGCTCCCCAGCCTTTTCCATAAGGAGAGAAATTAGTGTTACGCATACCCATCATTACTAACCAGCGGTTACCATCCAGATTCCCGTTGTAATCCTGAGTGCTGTTGAACTTTTGAGCAAAAACAACTTCTTTGTTCCCTTTGCCAGCATAGCCTGATTTGTCGAGTGTGTTATCTTTCTTGTTGGCCACATAGCTGGCGGCAGGCCACAATGCTTTGAAATCAGAAATTAATCCAAACTCATTGCTGCTGATTACTTCTTCCAGTCCGGCCAAAACTTCAGCTTTGGTTACACCCAAATCGTCTTTACCATAATAGCCTGTGTAGAAAAGATATACACGAGCCAATAGTGCTTCGGCAGCGTAGCGGGTTACACGACCATCATTAGTAGCCGACTGTGCTTTAGGATAAGCATTAGCTGCAATATTAGCCGCTGCAAATTTCAGATCAGACACAATTAATTTGTAAGTTTCTGTAGGATCAGATTGAGCCACATTAGCTGTTGTAGGAACAGTGATCAAAGGAACTTTTTCAAACAAACGCACCAGATCAAAATACATAGTTGCCCGAAGAAAACGAGCTTCACCTTCTATTCTGTTCTTGGCAATAGTGTTGATTGAATCTGAGCTGGATGACCATGATTGAATGTTAGTTAATTTTTGCAATAATGTATTGCAACGGAAAATGCCTTCATAATAATAAGTCCATGTTAGATTAAAAATATTATTATCCGATGGTGACTGCGCTTTATCAAAACGATCGATTACCTGATGATTGCGACCATCGGCATTTCCGGTTCCACCAAAACAGTTGTCCGATAAAATTTCTGAAGCCACGTAAAAGGAGAACCCACCTTTAGATGTAGTACATTGATATCCATCATAGCAGCCAATCAAAGCCATTTCTGCATCAGCTTGTGTTTTATAAAAGGTTTGATCAGACAGAGATGTTTTTGATTCAACATCCAGAAAGCTTTCAGAGCAAGAGGACAGGAATCCCACGCCTAATGCACAAAAAAACCAGTATATTAAATTTAATTTTATTCATATTGATTGAAATTAATTCGATTAGAACTTAAGATTTACTCCTACCAGAAATGTTCTTGGACGTGGATAATATCCTAAATCAACGCCTGAGACCCAGTTTTCAACTCCATAACCGATCTCCGGATCCATTCCATTGTATTTAGTGAATGTGAAAGCATTCTGAACAGATCCGTAAATGCGCAATTGACTAAGATTTTTCAATTTCATTAGTTTGCCGAAGTCATAACCCAAAGTGATATTGCTGATACGAAGGAAGTCGCCATCATGCACGTACAAATCGGAGAACTGCCAGTTGATATTGGTGTTAGTCACTCTTGGAATACGGTTTGAGGTACCTTCGCCGGTCCAACGACTCAAAATCTCAGTTGTATAGTTTGAGTAGATGTTAGTCTGGTTACGATAAGATTGAACAATTTTGTTCCCTACCGAACCTGTTGCATTCACAGCAAAGTCAAAGTTCTTGTAATCAAGACTGATATTTAAACCGTAACTAACATCCGGATTTCCCGACCCTAAGTCCGTCTTGTCCAACGAATTAAGTACACCATCTTTATTGGTATCCACATATTTCACATCACCGGGCTGTACATCTTGCTGAAGAATGCCTTTTCCGGCCGCTTTCCAGGCTGCGATATCCTCAGCATTCTGGAAAATTCCGGCTGTTTTATAACCCCAGAAATACCCGATAGCATGTCCATTTTCAGCACGATAAAATTCTTCAGAGTTATCATACAACATGTTATCTTTACCATGAATAATACCATCTAATGTTGGTATCTTACCTACACGATTACGATTATAAGCTCCGTTCACACCCACATTATAGTGTAAATCACCAATATGGTCGTTCCAGTTAAGTGCCAATTCGAAACCAGTGTTATTTACATCACCACCATTTATTACAGGAGCCTTAGCACCAGAAGTGGCAGGAATTGGAGCAGTAACTAACCAGTCTTTCGTGTTTTTGATATAAAAATCTGCATTCACACCTAAACGATTTTTCAACAAACGTGCATCGAAACCAATATTGGTTTGCTCAGAAGTTTCCCATTTAATTCGAGTGTTTGCCAGTCGGCTTTGATATGCTCCGGCTACGTTTGTACCACTTGTACCAAAATTGTAAAAGGCAGCAGGATCATCGCTGGTAATCAATGTTGATGTATTGATGGGCGCAGTATACTGAAAATCAAGAATATTATTATTTCCTACCTGCCCCCAGCTGGCACGAAGTTTCAATTGATCCAACCATGTAGATGTTGCTTCCATAAAGCTTTCGGTATTCATGTTCCAACCTGCTGATACAGACGGAAAGTAACCAAACTGATTTCCATTTGCAAATTTAGAAGAACCATCAGCACGCAAAGTGGCATTGAACATGTACTTTTCTTTGTAGTTGTAGCCCACACGTCCAAAATAGGATGCACGGCGATATTCAACAGCTGGCGCACCATTTACCGACAATGTATGTACAATCGATTCACCATCATCGCTTAAATGAGCCTTCCCTGTTGTATTGCTTAGATAAGCATGATCAAAATCATTAAACTGGCTCAACAAATTCCAGTTGGAACCACCCACGCCTACACCTGAGTATTTCACAGCTTCCATACCTACCAATGCATTGAATGCATGATCAGCATTGATTTTAAAATCATACGAAGCGGTATTGGTCCAGGTTAATGTTTGACCTGTTGCCATACTTTGAGTTGTTGTGGTATGATCTTCGTTGTACGAATAGATTGAGAAACGATAAAGCGGAGTATAACTTCTATAGTTGGAAGAATAATAATTAATCCCTAAAGTAGATTTAATTTTTAGGTTTTTAATCAACTCTAACTCGGCATAGATATCTGCCATCAGTTTCTGAGTAGAATTTCTATTGTTAGTGTTCACCATCATGGCGCCATAGGGATTCCCGTCCGAATTGTACCACAACGAATTAGAAGTATCATTATATGGGTTATCATATTTATTGTTTGCGCTATAGACCGGGGAGAGTGGAGAAGTTCCAAATGCACTACGCAAGGTGTTGTTGTATTGGTTACCTACATTAACACCACGATTATTGATGTAATTGAAATTAAGATGTTGTCCTACTTTCAATGCATTTTTATAAAGATTGTGTTCTGTGTTAACACGGAAGCCATAACGCTCGTAGTTAGAAACATCTTTTCCTCCAACAATACCTTCCTGATTCGTGTAGTTCAATGAAATTGAATAAACGGATGCCTCTGAACCACCGTTAATATTCAATGCATAATTTTCGGTTTTCGCATTGCTTTTAAACATTTGCTTTACCCAATCGGTGTTGGCCAACGAACCTTTGGAGCTCCAATCATATACCCCTCCTTTTGAGTTGAGTGATTGCTCATCCATAATAGTCATATACTGAGTAGAATTCAGCATAGGAGTAGTACGAGCCACATTTTGAACACCAGTATAAGCATCAAATGATACCTGACCGTGTCCTTTGGTACCTTGCTTAGTCGTTACAAGCACTACACCGTTGGCAGCCTGAGCACCATAAATGGCCGCCGAAGCAGCATCTTTCAGCACATCAATCGACTGAATATCTGAAGCATTCAGCGAAGTGATATCGCCTTCAATACCGTCGATGATATACAATGGCCCTGAATTTCCGACAGTACCTAAACCACGAATGGTTACCTTCATGTCGGCTCCGGGTTGCCCTGAAGTAGATGCAATGTTCACACCGGGAGTTTTCCCCTGCAAAGCCTGTAAAGGGCTGGTAGTATTCATCTTAGCTACTTCATCGCCTTTCACCTGTAGCGTGGCTCCGGTATTCAGTTTCTTTTTCTGAACGCCATACCCTACAACAACCACTTCTTCAAGTGATCTTGAGTCTTCGGTTAATCGTACGGTTAGCTTTTCTCCGGTAATCTTAATCTCTGTTGTTTCGTAACCGATATACGAAAATTTTAGAGTTTCTCCGACTTTTGCTGGTACTGCAAAAAGCCCATTAATATCTGTAACGCTACCTTTGCCGGTGCCGACAATAGTTACGCTAACCCCGATTAGTGGTTCTCCAGTGGCTTTTGACAAAACTGTTCCGGAAATTTTACCGGAAGATTGAGCCATTGCCTGTCCGAATGAACATAGCACTAACGCGAGTATTACACACTTGTTCAGGAACTGTTTTGCAGCTCCGGGAACACGTTTAATCACGTGATTCTGATTCATACATCATGCTAATTTAAAGTTAATAATGGTTGATTGATTTTATTGATTGTTCTTTACATAGATCTTACTATTTTAATTCCCTTATAATCAATTGTTATAGATTTTGCCCCAGAGTCGCAGAGTCCGCTTCCCTTTTTGCTGGTCACATACACCACCTTGATCTTTCTTTCCTTCACCATTCCGTCGAATGTACCTTTGCGATCGCTGATAGTAAGGGTTTTTCTGGCATCATCATAAGTGAAGTCGATGGTAGCATATTTGCCTTTTTCGTAATTGTAGTTTACGTTTTCGTCTTCGTAGAGCGTGAATTTGCCATTTTTACCTGCATACACATAAATGGTCAGGTCTTTTTGAGCCTCTTTCGTATTTTGGATCAGTTTCCCTGTGGGTATAATACTTCCGGCAGCTACGTACAACGGCATACGGTCATAAGGAGCTGCCACAGTCAGTTTTTGACCTCCGGTAATGAATTTACCATCGTACGCATTATACCAACCTTTACCGGCGGGAAAATACACTTCGCGGGTGCGGGCTTTGTATTCGTACACCGGACATACCATCAGCGCATTTCCGAACATATACTGATCACCGATATTCAACACGTTTTTATCTGTTCCAAAGTCCATTTCCAAACCACGCATGATAGTGTAATCATCGAAATGGGTTTTACCAGCCAATGAATAAATGTATGGCATCAGGCGATAGCGCAATTCGGTATAATACAGCATGGCTTTGTAAGCAGGATGTGTTTCAGGAGCAATGTTCCAAAGCTCACGGTATGGAAACTGACCATGTGTGCGGAACAATGGTACAAAAGCTCCAAACTGATGCCAGCGCACGTTCAGTTCACGCCATTCATCACGATCTTCAGTGCCTTCTTTCGCTTTTTCGTAGCGTTTTTCCACACAGAAACCTCCATTATCCATGGTCCAGTATGGCACACCGCTCATCGAAAAATTGATCCCGGCAGGTATTTGTGCTTTCATATCTTCCCAGCGGGTAGCAATATCGCCACTCCAGGTGGCAGTAGAATAGCGTTGCAAGCCGGCGAATCCGGAACGGGTCAGCAGGAACACACGCTTGTTGTTGTCTTCGCCACGCTGACCATCATAAATAGCTTCGGCATTTTCCAGCGCATATGCATTGAAATATTCGGTAGAAGGACCCAGGGCAGTTGGCCCGCACAAGGCTTTGCGGTAAGGCATATCGGTACAGTCGCGCACATTCGGTTCGCTGGCATCCATCCACCAGGCGTCGATACCCAAAGTGTACAAATGCTCTTTCATTTGTTTCCAGAACAGCTTGCGTGCATCAGCTGAATAAGCATCGTAGAAAGAGCCCACATAACCAGGCCCTACCCAGTCTTTAATGCTGTCTTTTACGGCTTGCTGATACATCCAGCCATTTTTGTCGAATTCCTTATAATGCTCGGTGGTTACGTAAAATTTTGGCCAAACGGAGATCATCATCTGCGCATCCATTTTGTGGATTGAATCCATCATCGCTTTTGGATTTGGGAAACGTTTCATATCAAATTCATGACTTCCCCAGGCAGTTTCGGGCCAGTAGTTCCAGTCCAAAACGATATTATCAATTGGAATTTGCCGACGACGGAATTCTTTCAGCGTATTTACAATTTCATCCTGCGTTTTGTAACGTTCGCGACTTTGCCAGAAACCCATTGCCCACTTAGGCATGATTGGCGATTTGCCGGTTACCGAGCGATAGCCTTTAATCACTTCGTCGGCATTATTTCCGCGAATAAAATAGTAATCGAGCTGTTGTCCCATTTCCGACCACAACGATAGTTTTTGCTGTTCGCGATCGGGAACTGGCGAAAGGGCTTTTAATCCTAAATAGGACACTCCGCCATCGGGCAACCATTCAATGCGCAGTTTATGACGTTTGTTTTTGTCGAGTTGAACGGCGAATTTATAGCTATTGGGGTTCCAGGCAGTACGCCAGCGCTCTTTCACCACCAACTGATCGTCTACAAATACCTTGGTGTAGCCTGCATAATACAGATTGAAGCGAAAAAGCCCTGATTCCTTCGGCTGAATCTGCCCTTCCCAGATTACTTCAGCATTATCGAGCGGAAAGTCTTTCGGAAAGTTTTTGATCGTTTGGATATCTTCGTAATCAAGAACTGCTTCCTGACGTTCTACGAACACATTCTTCGGATCTTTATTGGCCATATAGGTTGCAGTTAAGCCACCTTTTTCTCCGTTTTTATCGAATACAGTAAACAGTGCATCCAGGTTGGCATACGGGCGTGGATCGCCAAAACGGGAAAGAGAGTAATTATCCCAAAGCACTCCATAATTTTTATTGGAAATGACAAAAGGAATCGAAACTTTGGTATTGTATTGGAAAAGTTCTTCGTTGCGACCTTTCCAGTTGAATTCGTCAGATTGGTGTTGACCCAAACCATAGAAAGCTTCGTCGGCAGGCGATTCGAAGATTTGGCGAAAACTGTAGCCTTTTTTGCCTTCCACTTCTATCGCTTTGAAAGTTTTGCCACCACCGTTTTGTTCCTGAAGCAAAACACGACCTTTCATATCGGTAAATGTAATCTGGCCATTCTGCAATGAAACAATGGCTTTGGTACTTGCTGTTTTCAGAAAAACAGAATCACCTTTCTGAAAGGCCTCCCAACCGCCATTTTGAGTATTTTTATAGGAAGTAATCAAACTGGGCACATCAGCAAAAGTCGCCGCAGGAGTAGCCGAAACCCGAATCACATTATTATTAATCACCTGAAGACGGATGGAACGAACATCATTGGAAACGTTCTGTCGGAGAGATATAGTTACTCCATCCGCATTTTTTTGAAAAGAACCAGCATTGCATCCTACCACCGATGCAAGTGCTATCAACAACACAACTAATTTATACTTGTACATATTTTTTCGGAATAGTATATTTTGTTTGAAATAGAATTTCGTCATTTAAGGCATTACAAAAATAGATCAATCAAAAGGCACAGACGTGGAAGAATGTACTTTAAACCTGTAGGAAATGATAACCAACGGGGGCTAAATGTAATCTGTGCAGGCCTGAATTGATAACCACTACCAGAAATGGGCATTTTAAGCGGTTATTTTCCTACTTTTGCGTTGTTACATCAAATCTGATCAGGATGAAAAAGATTCTTTTATCGCTACTCATATCCATCTACAGCATAGCTGAAGCGCAGAATTACAACTTCGCGAAGCTCGATAATACCAATGGATTATCAAACAATGAAATTGCCTGTGTATTTAAAGACAGTCGTGGATACATGTGGATTGGCACTAATTATGGCATCAATCGTTACGACGGTTATTCCATGAAAGTATACAAATCGATAAAGAACGACACCACCAGTTTAATTCAAAACAGCACACCGGAAATACAGGAGGATATCAATGGTAACCTTTGGATGCGAGGCGCTCCCGACTATGTGATGTATGATAGAAAAACTGAAAAATTCCACCGCAACCTGAGTTCCATTCTTTCGCCACTCGGCATCAACTTTGCTCCCGCTCTGGTAGAAATCGACAAAAACAAGAACTTCTATTTTTATCAAACCAATATCGGTGTTTATAAATACGACGTAAATAAGTCCAAACTCACCGTATTCAAACAAACCGGGAAGCCGAGCAACCTGAGCAAAGGAACTATCGTTAGTTTAAAAGCAGGAGATGGATGTTTTTGGGTGATTTACCAATCGGGATTATTAGAGCGAGTGAACGAACGCACCAACACGGTTGATTTTCGAAATACAGTAATTATGCAACTGTCGGCTGGTGCTTTCTTGCAGAAAACCATCTTTATCGATCACGAAGGCTGTCCGTGGGTGTATCCCGCCATTGGCGACAAAGGCGTAATGTGGTACAACTTTGCCATTTCGGACTGGGTGTACTTTGGCAGCAACCGCAACGACTTTAAGCACCCATGGGATATTCAGATTTCGTCGGATCTGGTGCGCGATATTGAACAGGAAAAAAACGGACGCATCTGGCTGGCCACCGACCACGGAGGAATCAACGTGTACGACAAACATTCGGGACTCTTGTCCGTCATTCGTCACGATCCGCAAAACCCCAGCTCGCTCAGCCAAAATTCAGCGATTAGTCTGTATTACGACAACACGGGTATTATGTGGGTGGGCACCTACAAAAATGGGATTTCCTATTACCATCCGGGCATGTTCAAGTTCGAAAAATCGCCACTGTACTTTTATCATAACCCTGATTTAGAAAACAAAGATTGCAATACGCTTTACAAAGACTCCAAAGACAATCTTTGGATAGGCACCAACGGGAGTGGATTGCTGAAATATTCCGGTCTCACCAATAGTTTTACGCTTTTTCGTAACCAGAAAAATAATCCGTCTAGTCTTTCGTCGGATATTATCATCTCGGCTACCGAGGATAAAAAAGGCGTGATGTGGTTTGGCACTTATCTGGGTGGACTGAACCAATTCAACGGAAATAACTTCAATCGATTTGAACCGGACATCAACAATCCCAACTCGATTTCCAACAAAAGTATCTACGGCTTGGTAGCCGATGAAAACGACAATCTCTGGATTGGAACTCTGGGGGGCGGCGTAGACATGCTGGATGCTTCCCGCAAAAATTTCCGACGCCACGACATTGGCAACATGCCGGGTATGACTTCCAATTTTATCCTTTCCATGTTCAGCAAAGACCCCACTCAGGTATTCCTCAGCAGCTCGCGGGGCATCGACTTACTAAACACTCAAAACGGAAGCATCACCCCATTATTCAGAGATCCGAAATTGAGAAACAAATTGTCTGATCTGATTATTTACAATACACTGCTCGACTCGCGTAATCAGCTCTGGATCGCTACTGACAATGGCATAAACATCTTCAACACCGAAAACAACAGCTTCAGATATCTTCATATGGAAGACGGATTGCCCAGCGAGCAGGTTGTTTCGTTAATTGAAGACAACAACCACAACATTTGGGCTGGTACCCGCAATGGATTGGCTTGTATTTATTATTCGTTAAACAAAAAAAATAAACAGGCGGAATACTCTGTGGTGGCTTTTGATGAAAACGACGGTTTGCTCAGCTCTATTTTCAATCAAAATGCCGTTTTCAAAGACAAACAAGGTAAGTTATACATCGGCTGTACTAAAGGTTATACCGTTTTTGATCCGAACAGTATTCAGTTCAATCAGGTAATTCCGAAACCTCAAATCACGGGACTCATCATTGGTAATCAGGAAATAAGCCCCGGCACCGAATACAAAGGACGCGTTATCATCGACGAGTCTGTTACCGCATTAAAATGTCTCGAACTGAACTACGACGAAAACAACTTTAGCATTCGTTTTTCGGCCATGAGCTATATCCACCCTGAAAAAAACCGCTATCGTTACATGCTAAAGGGGCTCGACAACGACTGGATCGAAACAAAAAGGAATACTGTAAATTACTCTAGCTTAAGCCATGGCAGCTACGAACTCGTAGTATATGCCAGCAACAACGATAATGTATGGACCACGGAGCCACTGATGCTAAAAATCATTATTCACCCTCCGTTTTATCTTACCTGGTGGGCCATATTATTTTATATCCTCATGGGGCTGGTGATCATTTGGTACATTGTGGCGTACAATCTGAAACGCCAGAAACTGGAGTTTGAAAACGAACAACGTATGCGCGAAGCCCGTCAGGTACACGAAATGGATGAAATGAAGTTCCGCTTCTTTACCAATATCAGTCATGAATTCAGAACTCCACTCACATTAATTCTGAATCCGACCGAAAAACTGCTAAAAGAAATTGAGACCGAAGATCATCGTAACTTGCTCACCATCATTCAGCGCAATGCCAACGGACTGTTGGAACTGGTCAATCAATTGCTGGATTTCCGGAAACTCGACGTAAAAAAAGATACGCTCAATGTGTCAGTGGGTGACATCGTAGGCTTTGTACGCGAAATCTGTTATTCATTTTCAGAACTGGCCAACAAGAAAACCATCAATTTTGCCTTCTCTACTTCGGTGAGCGATCTCAGAATGGAATTCGACCCCGAAAAGATGCGTAAAATCGTTTATAATTTGCTGTCCAATGCCTTTAAGTTTACCCCCGATCATGGTAAAATTGAAGTAAACCTCAGTCTTATTCAGGAAATCAACAAAGAAGAAAAGCTATTAAAAATTACCGTTTCCGACTCTGGTATTGGCATTCCGGCCAAAGACATCGATCGCATTTTCGAGCGATTTTATCGGGTAGAAAATGCCGAAAATGGCCATCAGACCGGCACCGGTGTGGGTCTGCACATCGTCAGCGAATACGTTCATCTCCATAAGGGCGAAATCAAAGTAGAGAGCGTGCCTGGCAAAGGTTCGGATTTTAGCATACTGATTCCTGCCCGTCAGCACATACAGCAGGAAATATTATCCAAACCCCAATCAGTCATCGAGCAAGTCATCAACGAAGAACTTGTTGCCGATGAAACCGAAGAAAAACCAATTGCTGACGAACCAAAATCCAAACAGCCACTAATGCTGATTGTGGATGATAACGAGGATTTCCGTAGTTTTATCTCCACCATTTTTGCCGACAGCTATCGCATTCTGAATGCGCCCGACGGCGAAGCTGCCTTGGCTCTTACCTTAAAAAACATTCCCGATTTGATAATTTGCGATGTAATGATGCCAAAGATGGACGGGTACGAGTATTGCAAACGGGTAAAGCAGGACATCCGTATTTCGCACATCCCGATTATCCTGCTTACGGCCAAAACCGGCGATGAAAACAAATATCGCGGACTTGAGGCCGGTGCCGAAGATTATATCTCCAAGCCGTTCAACACCGAAATGCTAACGCTGAAAGTATCGCGCATTATCGACCGCCAGCGACAAACACAAGATCAGTTCAAACGCAAAGTGGACATCAACCCTTCCGAAGTAGAAATCACTTCGATGGACGAAAAGTTTGTGCGCAAAGCAGTAGCATTGGTCGAAGCCAACATCGATAAGCCCGAGTTTCTGGTGGAAGATCTTTGCAGGGAAATGGGCATGAGCCGCGTGTATTTCTACAAAAAAATCCTTTCGCTCACGGATAAAACTCCGTCGGAATTTATCCGTTTTATTCGACTGAAGCGCGCCGCCGACCTACTGGAAAGAAGCCAGCTCTTTGTCAACGAAGTAGCCTTCCAGGTAGGCTTCAACGACCCCAAATACTTCCGTAAATACTTTAAAGAAGAATTTGGCCTCAGCCCCAACGAATACAAAAAGAAGTTTGAGAAATAATCAATGAAGTAAGGCTCTCTCCAAATAGAAGGGGAGATTGCCTTACTTTATGTTTTTACCGACTCTAAGAAAGGAAGAAGAAACAATCAGAATTATAACATTCAAATCAAATCTTCAGAGATACATGTACATAAGCGAGTACCTGTAATCCAAATAACCGGCGCGACAATACAGATATACAAATACACTTACAATAAACCCCACTAATTGAACAGAACCAAAGTATAACAATAAAATCAACGAAGGATCATTACATCCACGTATTTATTTTCACTTTAAACTTTGGTTACTTTCTCCCCGCATTCTTCATAATGCTGTCGTTCACCATCGGACCATTGTTTTCCCAAATATTATTGGGACCGTTGGCATTTTGAAGGAATTTCACGCTGTCGGTACGGTTGTTCATTACCCGGATATAGGACGAGCCTTCGTCGGTGTACAGGTAGAACCAATGTTTCGGATCGTGCACGTAGGATGGCTTGCAAATATCGTGTACCCAGTTTTCTGATATCAGCGTTCCCGGTTGAGCACCCAGGGTATAAATCCCTGCCACGTCGTACACATGCTTGGCATAATGATAGATATTATTGCGTTGAACCAGGTTGTTTTTCATACACACCACATTGCGGTTCCAGCCCCAGCCGAGACTGATGCCCGAATAGGAAACATCGCTAATTTCGTTGTTGAGAATGCGCATTCCCGCAACATAACCAGCTGCAATGGCCACACAACCCCAATCTTCGTTGGTAACATCGGCAAACAGGCTATTGCTCACCTGAAGTCCAGTGCACACATCCCGTAAATCCATCGGATTGTAGGGCAAATGCGTTTCCAATGAAGCCGGCGAAAAGCTTCCGGCCACCAATCCGTTTCCGGCAATGTCGGTAAAAATACAGTTCGTCACTTGTCCCCCGATGGTTCCTTCTACGTAATCCAACCCGGAATATCCCATGTGTTCAAAGGTACAACCCTCAAAGTTGATAGTACGGGCACCAGCCACGGTTACGGCTGCCGCTCCACGTCCTAACCATCCCTGATTGTCCAGCTTGTGGTTGTCTACCCGATCGATGGAAGGACGCAATTTGTAGCCTTCGGTCATGTACATGCCGGCTTGCAGCGGTACATGTCCCTTTTCCGACGGACGCATCCAGGTAGTGTGACTGAAAGTAATTTTTTTGAAAAATACATTTTCTACCGGTCGATCGGTTGTACCTTCCACCTGAACTACCGTTTCGAGGGCAGGTACAATGGCTTCACTCATTTTCTCACCCGGGAATGGATAATAATACAACTTATGCGTGCGGATATCGTGGTACCATTCGCCCGGTTGATCGAGTAATTCCATCGCATTAGTTAAATAAAACGGCGAATTGACACCGGGGCCAATCATCGGTTGTGGCCACGGGCGTTCGAATTGCAATTTGCTCTCGGGATTTTGAAATTTTACCGCTGCCGAATCGCCCTGAATGCGGATGGATTTGATGCGCAAGAATGACACGGCCCACATTTGGTGCAATACCATTTCGGCATAAGGCGCTTTCAGGATGGCTTTCACGGCTTTAGTGGGTACCCAAAGTTCTTCGTTTACTTTATCGTTGCGGATAATGCGGTACATCTTTTCAAAATCGGCTACGTCCCGTGCACGTACAGCTTTTTTGCCATTCACCCAAAGTTGCCGAAAATCCAGCGGGCGACCATTGAAATCGGGAACATCGGCCACCAAAAGCTTACCCGATTTTTTCCAATTGCTGATTTTCATCCCGCCGCTTACAACTACTTTTTCAGCAGGTTCAGCACAAAATGTGGTGGGCGATTGAGGCGTTCCACTATCTTCCGGACGAACATACAACGGTTCGTACTGGTAATAAGTACCGCTTTTCAGGATAATGTTGATGCCGTTTTCGATACCCGCGGCATGCAATCGACGCATTTCACGTGCCTGACGTAGAGCTGACGAAAGCGTGGCTTTGGGTGCAGCCGCGCTACCATCGTTCGTGTCTTTTCCCGAAGGGGAGACGTATATATCAGCAGCATTGGCCATTTGCCATACCAGAGCAAAACCCAGGAAAATATATTTAACGAATTGATTCATATAAATTTGTTTGTGTAGAGACGCATGGCCATGCGTCTCTACGTAATACGTTATTATTTCACCAACGGCATCCACACCGTCATGTCCATTTTGCCACGGTTGCCCCAGGCATAATAGGGAATCAGTCGGATTTTTACCTCTTTATTCACCGATCCTATAGGACGATACAGGGTGTTTTTCCACGAACCTTCGTTGGCCAAACGAGCAGTGCCATCAAGTGCCATCATTGGGTAGCCTGCTATCGTTGTTTTTACTGGAGTAAATTTAATATCGGCAGGAATCATCACATCGTCAATACTTTTGCCACCTTCAACATCTGCACCTTCGAGGCAATAGACAATCGGGCCGCGTTTTACGCAGGTTTGATTGCGCGTTTCTTCCACCAATGGATTTGATTCGAGCAGTACCGTTGGCATGTCCAGCACAACTTCCACCACGTCGCCTTTTTTCCAGATACGATTGATTTCTGTAAAAGTATTGGCTTCGTTTTTCGCAGCGATTTCCTGACCGTTTACTTTCACAGTAGCTTTTTGACACCATTCTGGAATGCGCAGGTAAAATGAAAATGCAGTCTTCTTAGGTGCAGCATCTACTGTAATTTTTATATTTCCATCCCAGGGATAATCAGTTAGCTGTGTCAGTTTAATAGCATCTTTTGAGCCTTCCAGCGTAGTATTCAGGTTGCTGCCGGCATACATATTGAAGTAAATACCTGTTTTGGAAACGGAATACAAATAGTTTTGTACTTCAGCCAGCGTACGTACAGTATTGGGTGGACAGCAGTTGCAACGTTTGATGTAAAGCTCACGTTCTTTCGACCAACGCATGGTGTACGGAAAATCATGCGAAATACGTAGCGGATTAGTATAAAAGAAGCGTTTTGAATCTAAACTTATACCACTTAAAACGCTATTGTAAAGAGCAATCTCAACAATGTCTGCATATTTGGCATCGCCGGTAGTTTGGAGCATCCGCCAGTTGAAAAGCATATTGCCGATATTGGCACAAGTCTCGTTGTGCGCCGTGGTATTCGGCAATTGGAAGGCACGACCATAGCTTTGGTGTACTTTCTGAATACTGTCGGGTTTGTAGAAGGTTCCGTCGGGAGAAGTTCCGTCGTACAAGGCTCCACAAGCACCGGTAACGTACATTTTACGGTTCACAATGTCCGACCAAATGCTGGTCAGGTTTTTCATTAGCTGTTCTTCACCCGTTTCGGCATACACATCGGCAACGCCGGCGTATAGGTAATTGGCACGTACAGCATGTCCCATCGCCTGGTATTGCTGGCGGAAAGGGACACGATCCTGGTTATCGTCGGTACCATTTTCCACCATTCCACGAATGTTAATCAGGTTTTTGGAAAGCTCCAGGTAACGTGGATTTTGTGTTTCGCGGTACATTTCCACTACACCCATATAGTGAGACGGACAAATGGCATTGCGCGCCAGTTCGGCAGAAGCCGTTTCGTAGAAATGACACAGAAAATCAGTGGCTTTGATGGCAGCATTGAAAAGCGATGTTTTCCCTGTAGCACGTTTGTGGATACAGGCAGCTGTCATCAGATGTCCGAGATTATAGGTCTCGAAATTCAGACGGTTTTGAAAGGCTTTATCATCTTTTTTTCCAGTTTGAGTTCCGGTTACTTCCTGTGTAGCTGCCGCGGCTTTGTTCATCTCGGCAATGATCACCTGGGTATTGATATAACCGTTAGCCCGTTGTGCTTTTACAATGGTAGTAATAATCTTATCCATCAGTTGATCCAGTTTCGGATCTTTGGTAATGGCATAAATAGAAGCTACTCCTTCGAACCATTTATAAAAATCGCCGTCGTGGAAAGGAGGCCCTTTGTGGCGACCGGGAATTTCGCCCGCCGCCACTTCAAAATTGCGGTAGGAATGACTGAGGTCGGGATTATTGAAAGTTTGCCACATCGAAAGGATCATCGTGTCTTTGTACACATTGAATCGTTCGCCCCAAAAACCGTTGTTCCAATGCACGGCATCGATATTGGTAGCCGCCATTTTAGCATATTTACTGGTAGACGTGTTGGTAAGTCCGCGGTTTTGAGCACCGAGCGCCAACGATACAGCCACAAAAAGAAGTAAAAGAATTTTCTTCATACAAAAAATCAGTTCATAAATTCGTTCAACTCATTGGACGCATTCACCTTAGCTTTTGTACTGAAAACTGCAAATAAAAAATGCCCCGAACCTTTCAGTCCAGGGCATTCAGAAAATATAGTTTTGGAGATTATCCGATTAGAATACAGCCACTTTAGTTGTAGTTGCACCTACTTTCACCATATAGATACCTGCTGAAAGTGGAAGTGTAGCGTTATCGCTGTTCAATACAGAAGAAGCTACTCTCGCTCCGTTGGCGCTGTAAACAGTTACAAGCTCACCTGCTTTCGCATTTTTCACCAACACTGACTTGTTAGCTGCAAATACTGAAAGTGCATTTTCTGATCCATTTTTAAGAGCAGTTGCCAATGAGTTGGCACCTGTTACAAACGATCCGAATGTGCTGAATGTGGCGCTGTATGAACCACTTGCATAAGCTGCGCTGTAGTTCGTGTATGTTGCAGTTCCGGTAGCTTGTCCAATCAACGCATTATAAACTGAAAAAGACAATGTGCTGTTTACGCTAGCATCTTCAGCCGACGGTTTGAATGTTAGCAATGTAGCACTTGGAGCAGATGAAGCAAGTGTCCATTCTTTAGCATTATTGTAAATACCTGTATTAGCTGTTCCCGATAAAGTAGCTGATACTTTAGCACTGATGTTTGATGCAGAAGCAGCATTTACAGTTACAGGGTCGTAGCTGGTGGCAGAAGCTCCGATAGGAAGTAAAGTTGAAGTGGCAGCAGATGCTGGAATAGTTAATGTTCCGGCTCCGTCGGTTACAACATAGCTCGAAGAAGAAGCTCCGGTAATAGAATTTGCAGTAAGGGTTGAAGTGCCCAATATCACTTTACCTGAAGTCATAGTAAGTGTATTACCTACCGTAAAGTTTTGTCCAGCAGGAAGTGTAGTGTTATACGTGCTGGTTGCAAATTCCAAATTAGAATAACTTGTAGGGAACAAAGTTGGAGTTGCTACGCTGGCAACCGTGGTTGTTATAGTTGGAGCAGAAGAAGTATAACCAAATTTGACTGTTGAACCAGTTTCTGCATTAAGAGCAGTAGTTTGTCCTGCAGCACTCTGAACAAGAGCAATAACTTTGCCAAATACCAATGTTCCTCCATTTTTCACATTTACTGTTACCGAACTTGATCCGGCAGAAGTGTACAAATCGAATTCATTTTTCGAGCGGTTGTATGTTCCTAAATCCAATGTTCCGAAAATGTTGTAAATCATAGCTCCTTGCGATGCTGTTGGAGCCGCTGCTTTACAGTGGAAGCTGGTAGCTACATACATTGAAGCTCCTTGTTCGATAGTACAAGTACGAGTGTAGCCAGTAAATACATCACCATTTTGCAATGATGTAATACTTGGTGACGCTGAAACAAAGAATGCAAGTGATTGTCCGTTTCTAATATATAAATTGAAGTTTTGGGTTGCGGCTGTAGAAGCTGCTGTACCGCTCACGCTATTACCCGGAACTAGTCCACCAGCATTAAAAGTTCTATTTGGCATTGTACCTGTAGATCCAGTAATGTTAAGAGCCTTTGCTTGATTGCTGTAATAGACATAAAAACCACAACCATTACCTCCAGCAGAAGCAATAGAGCGTGATCCACCAATTATACCATCATTGTAAATTGTAATGCTATCGGCGCTGGCTACTGTGGTTGCTGATGTTCCTTGATTAGTATAACCCACGCAGAATGCTCTCGCAGTGTTGTAATTGGTGCTCCACGCCCAAATCTTTCCGTAGTTATAAACGTTTTTGCAATATGCACTTGATTTAATACTAAATATACCAGTAGGATTTACAGTTAAGTCACCGTTGATGTACATTGCACCGCTGTTAAGACATAATGTTCCGTTGACTGTTATGTTGCGGGAATATGCAGCAGCTCCCAAATAAATACTATCACCTGTTGAAATGATAACATCATCATTGTAAGTGGGAAGACTAACACTACTTGTATCTACCTGTGTAGGGTCGTACCAGGTTGTTTTTGCATTCCATGCACCGATTCTCAATCCATTGTTAGAAGCGGTAACAGAGGTTGAAGTCGGAACGCCTGCAATAGCACTGAGTCTTGAGGTAAAGGTTGCAGCTTCAGCATTACTTCCTATCCCCATAATCAAGGCAAGGAAGATTCCTAGAGTAAAAGTTTTTTTCATAAGTAACAATTTAATGATTTGATTTATTATTCATTTTTTCTATTTGACGATCTGTGTTAGTTACTGTACTCATACTTATTATCTGAACAGCATAATAAATACCTGTTATCTCTATTATTGACTCGATATAATAATCGATTGAGTACTTTTTCTGAAAGTAAGCGTCATGCTTTTGATTAAAGGAAAAATAGAGAAGATTTGTATTAAGGATGATTAGATTGACTAAACTTATAGTTTTTTTGTTGCTTTTTGTTCCAATGGCTTTTGGACAGAAAACGGTTTACGTTTCCACTTCGTTTCACGAACCGGCAACCGAAGGGTTGCGATTTATATATAGCAAAGATGGTTACCACTGGGACAGTATTCCCGGCACATGGTTGGCGCCAAAGGTTGGTACCCAGAAAGTAATGCGCGATCCATCGTTGACACAGTCGCCAGATGGTACTTTCCATTTGGTATGGACATCCAGCTGGAGAGGCGATTTAGGTTTTGGTTATTCAAAATCTAAAGACCTTATTCACTGGTCGAAAGAACAATTTATCCCGGTAATGAAAGATGAACCTACTACGGTAAATGTATGGGCACCGGAAATATTCTACGACGATACCAAAGCGCAATTCGTGGTGGTATGGGCTTCGTGCATCCCCGGGCGTTTTCCCGACGGGCAGGAAGAAGCAAAGAACAATCATCGATTGTATTATATTACTACAAAAGATTTTAAGACGATATCAAAAGCCAAACTTTTTTACGATCCCGGGTTTAGCAGCATTGATGCCACTATAGTAAAACGTGGAAAGTCGGACTATGTACTTGTATTCAAGGATAATACCCGCCCGAATAGAAACATTAAAGTGGCATTTTCAAAATCGCCTATCGGACCATATTCTAAAGCAAGTGAGGCTTTTACCGAAAGCTTTACTGAAGGGCCAACCGTTGAGAAAGTGGGTAGCGATTACCTGATTTACTTCGACGCTTATCAGAAATTTGCCTACGGAGCCGTTCGCACCAAAGATTTTGTGCATTTCGAAGATATTTCTAACAAAGTGAATGTCCCCGTTGGTCACAAACACGGAACCATTTTTAAAGCGACTGAGTCGATTGTTCAGGGCTTGAAAACTTCGTATGCTGCCACACAGAAACAAAAAAAAAATGCTGCCGATAAAGCAGTAACTTCTATTCAATAAAAACCTGATTATCTTTGTATAAACGCTGGCGCAAAGATGACCGGATTCATATACGGACTGTAAGATCTTTGCGTTGGTAATAAACTAACTCAGCACAATGAGACTACAACTGAAACATATTCTTCCGGCTCTGCTGCTCGGATTGGCAATTCAACTTCCCGCACAGGAGAAAATCCATTATTCCGGCAAAACAATGGCCAACCCCGATTACCACGACGGTCAACTGTCGCCGGTAGTGGGAGTACACAACATTCAGGTGATGCGCGCCAACCGCCAGCACCCCGATGCGTCCAACTGCAATGGGTGGACCTACAACCACCAACCCATGCTGGCTTACTGGAACGGCAAATTTTACTTGCAATACCTCAGTGGTGAGGTGGGTGAACACATACCGCCTTCACAAACTTTCCTGCAAACTTCAACAGACGGCTATACCTGGAGCAATCCACAGGTACTTTTCCCGCTTTACAAAGTGCCCGATGGTTACACGAAACCTGACTATAAAGGCGTGGCTAAAAACCTGACCGCCATTATGCATCAACGTGTGGGCTTTTACGTGTCGAAATCCGGGAAGCTCATTACTATGGCGTTCTACGGCGTAGCCTTAGACAAAAAAGACGACCCAAACGATGGCAACGGCATTGGCCGCGTAGTGCGTGAGATAAAGAAAGACGGTACCTTTGGCCCGATTTATTTTATTCATTACAACCATGCTTTCAATGAGAAAAATACAGACTACCCATTCTTCACCAAAAGTAAGGACAAAGCTTTTGTCGCTGCTTGTCAGGAAATTCTCAATAATCCGCTGTATATGATGCAATGGGTGGAAGAGTCGGATCGTAACGACCCGATTATTCCGCTTCAGAAAGAATACAAAGCGTTTAATTACTACCATTTGCCCGACGGGAAAGTGGCCGCGCTGTGGAAATTTGCGCTGACTTCCATCAGTACTGATGAAGGCAAAACCTGGTCAACACCGGTTGAACGTGCCAAAGGTTTCGTCACCAGCAATGCCAAAATATGGGGACAACGCCTCTCTGACGGCAGCTATGCTACAGTGTACAATCCGTCCGAATTCCGCTGGCCATTAGCCATTTCCACTTCGGCAGATGGTCTGAATTATACTACGCTAAATTTGGTACACGGCGAAATTACGCCCATGCGCTATGGCGGCAACTACAAATCCTACGGTCCGCAATACACCCGCGGTATCCAGGAAGGCAACGGCATTCCGTACGACAAAAACCTTTGGGTAACTTACAGCGTGAACAAGGAAGATATGTGGATTTCACGCATTCCGGTGCCGGTAAAAATTACGCCCACCACCCAGGCCAACGACAATCTGGATAAATTCTCAAGAATCAATGACCTGACCGACTGGAACATTTATTCTCCGCTATGGGCACCAGTTTCATTAGAAAAAATAAACGGCAAAAACTGGCTGACGTTGAGCGACAAAGATCCGTTCGATTTTGCCAAGGTGGTTCGCAAAATACCCGCTACCAAAGAGTTGAAAGTTTCGTTCGATTTGCTGGCGGAGCAAGCCAATCGTGGACAGTTCCGCATCGAGTTCCTCGACGAAAAGGGCATCGTGTGCTCACGACTGGAATTGCGCTCCGACAGTTCCTTCCAGGCAAAAGGTGGTTCGCGTTTTTCCAACATGATGAAATATCAGGCCGGAAAAGTGTATCATGTCGAAGCACTACTTTCGACCGAAAACCGCAATGTCAAAGTGTTTGTGGACGGCAAACAGGTAGGCATTCGGATGTTCTTTGCACCGGTGGCTTCCATCGAGCGCATTGCTTTCAGCACGGGCGAAACCAATGCGTTCCCGACTCCTGACACGCCTGCAGATCAGGATTATGATTTGCCCAATGCCGGCGATCAGGCTCCTATGGCCGTTTTCCGCATTGCCGGACTGAAAACCGAATCGATGGACAAAGATGCGTCGGCTTCAGTGCTAAATTTCGATAAGTTCCGCCATTATGTGGAGGATTTCAATACCATGGAGAACGAGAACATCGTTCAGGCTATTCCCAATGCTCAATCGGCTGAATGGATGGAGAAAAACATTCCGTTGTTCGAATGTCCGCAACGCAATTTCGAAGAAATGTTCTACTTCCGCTGGTGGACATTGCGCAAGCACATCAAACAGACGCCTGTGGGCTATGCTTTTACCGAGTTTCTGGTGAACCGTTCGTATGCCGACAAATACAACCTCATTTCGTCGGCACTGGGACACCACATTTACGAAAGCCGCTGGTTGCGCGACACCACCTATATCAATCAGGGCATCCGTACCTGGTATCGTGGCAACGAAGGTGCTCCAATGAAAAAAATGATGACTTTTAGCTCGTGGAACATCGATGCGCAACTGAATAAATACTTCGTGACGGGCGATAAGAAATTCCTGCTGGATATGCTGAACGATCTCGAAGCTGAATATGCCCGTTGGGAATCGACTCACCGCCTGAAAAATGGCCTTTACTGGCAGGGCGACGTGCAAGATGGCATGGAAGAAACTATCAGTGGTGGTCGCAAAAAACAATTTGCACGTCCTACCATCAACAGTTACATGTTTGGCAACGCAAAAGCATTGGCACAAATGGAGCAACTGGCAGGAAATGCCTACAAAGCCAAACTGTACAACCTGAAAGCCGACACCATTAAAAACCTGATTGAAACCAAGCTCTGGAGCACAAAACAGGGATTCTTCGAAACCCTGCGTACTGATTCGTTGGCCAATGTACGCGAATTTATTGGCTACCTGCCCTGGTACTTTAATATGCCGACTACGGCTAAATACGATAGCGCATGGACACAACTAGCCGACGAGAAAGGCTTTTCAGCACCTTACGGAATGACCACCGCCGAGCGTCGTCACCCGCTGTTCCGCACCCATGGCGTAGGTAAATGTGAGTGGGATGGTGCCGTATGGCCGTTTGCTACCGCCGAAGTGCTCACCGCCATGGCCAACTTCATGAACAACTATCCGCAAAAAGTGACCAACGATAGCATCTATTTTAGCCATTTGGAAAAATACGTGCAGTCGCAATCGCACCGTGGGTTGCCATACATTGGCGAATACCTCGACGAAGTGACCGGATACTGGCTCAAAGGCGATCAGGAACGTAGCCGCTATTACAACCACTCCACTTTTAATGATTTGATCATTACCGGACTGGTAGGCTTGCGTCCGCGAAGCGACAATACGATTGAAGTAAACCCCCTCCTACCCTCCGGCAAATGGGACTGGTTCTGTCTGGACAATGTGTTGTACCACGGCCACAACCTGACCATCATTTGGGACAAATACGGCAACAAATATCACCTGGGCAAAGGGCTCAGGGTGTTGGTGGATGGAAAAGAAGTTGGACATACCGATAGTCTTAAGAAACTGACCTGTACTTTATAACATTAAACCTGATAAGTGTAAACTTGTCAGGTTTTTTTTATTCCCGATTCTTTCAAAAGGGTACAGAGCAGCTGGCAAAAGATGCAGGGTGGTTTGTTGAGGCAAAAAGGCATTCTACAGAAACTCCACATAAAATGCATATTTCTCCACATTGGGCTGCTTGCTTCGGGGTATTTTTGTAGCATCAAAAGAAATATCTCAATGAAAAGCAAAAAATCACTTTTTTTTCTGTTGGCTGGCCTCCTGAATGTGTCACTTTTTTTCTCATCAGTATCTGCCACCAACTATTATGTTTCACCCACAGGCACCACATCAGCCGCCGGTACTCTGGCTGCTCCTCTTGCCTTTTCTACTGCTATTAGCAAGGCATTAGTTGCCGGCGATTCAGTCTTTTTGCGGGGGGGCACTTATAGTTTCACTTCTACACAAACCATTTCCAAGTCAGGATCATCCGCTAAAAACGTTTTTATTGGAGCGTATCAGAATGAAATACCTGTGCTTGATTTTCGTGGTCAGGTTTACAACAGCAGCAGCCAGGGAGTGAAGGTTTCGGGCAATTATATCCACTTCAAAGGCATTACTGTACAGGGTGCCGGCGACAATGGCATACAGGTAACCGGCAGTTACAACCGGATTGAACTTTGCGTGGCACGCTGGAACTGCGATTCGGGTTTTCAGATGAAGACCGGAAGCGACAACTACATCATCAATTGCGACTCCTACGAGAACTTTGATTACGAAAGCATGAACAGTGATGGTACTCCCAACTATGGAGGAAATGCTGATGGATTTGCTGATAAACAATACACCAACACCGGTACCAATCATTACAAAGGTTGCCGGGCGTGGCGCAATGCCGACGATGGCTGGGATCATTACGAACTGATCAGCAATACAACATATGACAGTTGCTGGTGCTACGCCAACGGACCTGCCAGTTACGATATGAAATTGCACATTCGTTTCAAAACAGACAGTACAGCCTGGTTTTCGAAGTTTAAATCGGCCAACTTTGTAATGACGAATTATGGCAATGGTAATGGTTTTAAACTGGGGGGAAATTATACGGCTCACCAGGCCACTTTGCACGATTGTGTTTCGGTGCTGAATACCGTAAAAGGCTTTGACCAGAACAACAATGCAGGCACCATGAACGTATATAACTGCATTGGCTATATGAACAAGCCCGACTATGGTTTCTCCAATAGCTCTTATGGCACACTGGTGATTAAAAACTGTGCATCGCTTAGTTCGAAAAGTTCGAACAGTCTTTCCAGCAAGTCGGTTACTCAGGCTTATAATTCATGGAATAGTGGTTTTTCATGTGCTGCCACCGATTTTCTGAGTGTTGATTACACGCAATTGCTGAATGCCCGTCAGGCCGATGGCTCGCTTCCCGAAATTAGCTTTCTTCATCAGAAATCTACCAGCAACATGATCGACAAAGGGGTGAATCTGGGTTTTAGTTTCTCAGGTACCGCTCCCGATTTAGGGGCTTTCGAATACAAGGTAGCCACTGCCGTAGAATCGGTATCTTCGGAGGCTGGTATTCGTATTTATCCCAATCCTGTTGCCGACAAAGTCATTGTTTCGATGGAGACTGTAGAAGCCGATAAGGTGGTTGTGAGCATTTTCGATACTATGGGCCGACAGCTCATTAAGCAATCGGCTAATGAGGTAAGTGGTCAGAATGAAGTGAATATAAACACTTCGATGCTTGCCAAAGGCAACTACATTATTCGCGTAAGCGGAAAGAATATAAATTTTAGTTCTAAGTTGATAAAATAGAAAAGATGTTTTGTAAAAACTGAGCGAAGGAGCAGGTGTCATCATCTGCTCCTTTTTTATTTTGGGGTCAAGTAAAATGTGGTGTCGCCCGTCTTTTTGTTATTTTATCCGTACCTTTGCAGCCGTATAAAAAAGAGTGTTTCTCATGGAGAAAAAAATGTTTTCCGGCGAAGCCTTTGCTGCTGTCCGCAATGGTAATTTTCGCTTTTATCTGAGCTATAGGGCGCTCATGACCATGGCTACTTTGATGCAGTCGGTCATCGTAAGCTGGCATATGTACGCTCTTACCAAAAATGTGGTTTGGTTGGGCATGATAGGATTGGTAGAAGTGGTTCCTCAAATCTCGGTGTCGCTCTTTGCCGGCCATTATATCGACCTTTGGGACCGAAAAAAGATAGTTCGCAACACCACCGCCCTGCTTCTCGTGGGCTCGGGAATACTAACAGCTTATAGCATCGACACTTTTCATGCCTATGATCACCTGGGCGTTTGGCCAATATTTATCACCATCTTTCTTACCGGACTTTCGCGGGGCATCCTGATGCCGGCTCACCAGGCTCTTTTCGGACAAATCGTAGAAAAGCAGGATTATGCCAATGCAGCCACCTGGAACAGTGCCAACTGGCAGTTGGCGGCAGTACTGGGACCAGCCGCAGGAGGGTTGATTTATGGATTCGGAAACATTTCGATTGCCTACGCCACCGTGTTTGTGCTTTATCTGGTGTCGGTATTTATGATCGGGCGGGTGAAGGTACGTCCGCTCGAAATTGATAGAACCAAAGCGGCAGAGGAGGATATTTTCAGCCGCATCAAAGAAGGGATTCGCTTTGTGATGAAATCTCCGCAGCTGGTTGGTGCCTTTTCGTTGGATATGTTTGCCGTACTTTTTGGAGGGGCTGTGGCCATGCTTCCTGTTTTTGCGGCCGAAATACTGCATGTAGGCCCCGAAGGGCTGGGTTTTCTGCGGGCTTGTCCGGCAGTGGGAGCCATTTTGATGTCGGTGTTCCTGATGTTTCATCCTCCGGTAAAAAACAGCGGAGTCATTCTACTTCTGGCCGTGGCAGGGTTTGGGCTATCGATGATTGGATTTGCTTTTTCCGGCACTTTCTGGTTGTCGGCTTTCCTGTTGTTCCTGAGCGGACTGTTTGATAATGTAAGCGTGGTGATTCGTGGTACTATTTTGCAATTGTACACTCCGGACGAAATGCGGGGCAGAGTAGCGTCTGTTAATAGTATTTTTATTGGTTCGTCCAACGAACTGGGCGCCTTCGAATCGGGTGTTGCTGCCCAATGGATGGGGCTGATTCCGTCAGTTGTTTTCGGAGGTATCATGACGCTGGTAGTAGTGGGTACCATTGCTAAACTGAATCCGGTATTGAGGAGATTATCAATTAAGTAACTGGCGTTCAAACCAATGCCAACATTCTCAAACAATGCACTTGGGCATTCTCTACTCATATTTCTTCACTTTTTAAGCACTCGGGGGTACCGAAATGCTTTATTCTTGTACCAAAATACTCCATTCTTGTACAAGAATACTCCTATTTTGGTACAACAATGCTCCATCCTTGTACCAAAATACGCTGACTCTTACCAAAGTTGTCGTTACTCTTGCAAGAGTAGCGACAACTCTGTACAATAATGCTTCAACTTTTGTAAGAGTAGCAGCAATTCTTATTTGAATGATCGTAAAATTCCATTGGCTTTATCATTTGTTGATATGAAATGCTACCATTCCTGGTGCTTTATGGCTGTATGGGTTGTTTTGCCGCAGACGGTGAGCTCCAATCCTCATTTTCTTTTGCTCTGTACCTTCCTTTAATCAGGTCGGCAACGATTAGCTATTTCTTGCGCACATCGTACAGGTTTTGTTTGGGATGTTTGCTGATACTGGTATTGATCGGTTTGAAGTAGCGCTCCAGTAGCTTATACAGCGCGGGATCGTAGAAACGGAGCTCTTCGCGGGTGTTTACGCGGTTGTGTTTGCCATCGCCCGCCTGATTTTTGATTTCGGCATTTACATTGAACCAATCCTGCACGCCTTCGGCAAAATACTCTTCGATATTGGTGGCGGCATACACGTTTTTCCATTTGCCGGCAGCCACAGCAGCATCCAGGCAGGCCTGCAACTCTTTATTGAAGTCGGGATTCACGGGCGAAATACCCACATTATGAATGGTGTGGGCAATTTCGTGAATCAGAATATCTTCGGCATGGTATTTATCAATCTGATAGGCCAGAATGTTTTCTTCGGCACAGGTTGAGAAAGGCATTTGCAAATCGCCCCCGAGTCCGCGCGCCCGCAAGTCCCAATTCATCGCCGTATCCTTGGCCAGGTACGCATGTTCGGGAATATCGGTAGTTCCTTCGTAGCGCGCCATAATACCTATCCGCACTCCATGATCGATCAACGACTTCATAACTTCCGGCGGCAGGGCATCCGTCATTCCTTTTACGGTAATTTCGGCAGCATAATAGCAAGAGTCGGGCACTCGCCACGAACTAATGAGCGGAATACCATTCACCAAAAGATACTTTTTGTAGAACTTATCCAGTTTCAACGCTTCGGGCGGAGTACTGATGGTGGAATGATGAACAGAGGATGCTGCCCGTACAAGCGGAGATACAAAGCAAAGAAGTATCAGCAAAAAGCGGAAATAACTATTCTTACTCATAGGATGATATAAATGGGTGGAACAACAACAAAATAATCAATTGCAAATATAGCGCAGAATCCAACACAATGATAGTAATATATTACCATATCCATGCATTTTATTACCATAACACGGCATCGGCCATCAACTTGCTCTGTTGAAACAGAATACAAATTAAGAATTATTTGTATTTTATCCTTTATTTTAAAAAATATCTATATCTTTGAATTGCACAATGAATGTTACTAGAAGTTGTTGACAGGCAAATCCATACTATGTTACGAGCCATTCGCATATCTGTATTATTTACTGAAGTTCTGATGATCATCCTGCTCAGAAATCAGCGACTGATGATTGAAATAATCATTTGGATAGAAGCGATATATCTGACATGTAAGTATCTGTTTATTCAGATTCAGGTGTGGCGCAAAAAATTCTATTCCATCGGCATCAGGCGGTTTTATTTTTTGGGGTTAATTCACCAGCTGATAATCAGTATTGGCTTTTATATCGCAATCAGCTATCAACTGCACAAGAGTTTTGGATTTAATATCAACAATTTAGCGATTGCAGGGCTTTATCTGGGACTCATGTTGCTGCTCGATAGCAGGAAGCATATTTTTCTTATTTCCCACAAGTATGTTACTCACAAGCATAACTGGAAACTGATTCAGTGGAAACTAGCCGACTTGCAAAAAGTATATATTTACCCCCACAAAATAGAGTTCGTAAAGGGGCACACCAAGCTTAAGGCTATCTTTGACGAGGATATTGAGTCGTCGATTGAGATTGTCGATTTTCTAAAACCATTGATTGGTAATAAACTACGCATTAAAGACGAGAGTAAATTCCACAATTTTGAATAATACCTCCTCCTGTATATTCGCAAAAAATGCATAAATTGCGAAAGATTTCTGTATAAACTTATTCTTACACAGCTTCGCACGCAGATTATCAGGTCTACTACACCTTATTATCTGAATACATATCGCAGAAAAACGTATTATTACCTTATAATTCTAGTATCTATGTCTTTTTTTCAAAAAGGAAAGATCATCCTTTTATTAATGATCGCATGTTCATTCGGCCAGCGTCTTCAGGCTCAACTGCATTGGGAGTCGATGGTGCTCGAGTCGGACACCTGGAAATACCTTCCGGCTACTTCCGAGCCCGCTTCTACCTGGTATCAAAGCTCTTTTTCGGATGCCGCCTGGAAATCGGGTGTGGGAGGATTGGGCTACGCCGATGGCGACGATGCCACCACCGTTACTGCCTGCAATTCTCTGTATCTGCGAAAAACGATTACCATTCCTGATGTAAGTATCGTTCAGGATCTGCTTTTGGACATTGATTACGACGATGCTTTTGTGTTATATATCAACGGCGTGGAATGTGCCCGCTCCAGCAATGTAACCGGCACTTTTCCAGCCTACAATGCCACACTTACCACCGATCATGAGGCCAAAATGTATTCGGGCGGAAGCCCTGAACGCTTTCAACTAAAGCCATCTTCATTAGTGAGGGGAAATAATGTATTTGCCCTTCAGATACTCAATCAGGGCGTCAGCTCCACCGACCTTTCGGCACGGGTGTTTATTCAGGCAAAAATCAATTATAGCTCTACATTATACCATGCTGTACCCAGCTGGTTTACGGCGCCGGTATCTTACGCGTCGTCCAATATCCCGCTGGTGTTTGTCCAAACCAACGGACAAACGATTATTCAAAACACCAAAATTATGGTGGATTTGAAAACACTCAACAGCACCACCGGCATCAACTACCTGACGGATACCACCTACGAATACAGAGGGAAAGCAGGAATCGAAATCAGAGGAAATACTTCTGCCAAGTTTCCTAAGAAGAGCTATACCGTAGAAACACGTTTGGCAGATGGCAGCAACAATAACGTAAAACTACTGGGACTACCCAAAGAAAACGATTGGGTGTTTAATGGCCCCTACCCCGACAAATCGTTGATGCGAAATGCATTGGCCTATAATCTGGGAAACAAAACCGGAAAGTGGTCACCCCGTACAAAATTTTTTGAGCTGTATATCGACGGTGTATATATGGGTGTTTATGTTCTGATTGAGAAAATCAAAAACGACAAAAACCGTCTGAATCTGGCCAAACTCAAAGCCACCGATCTGGCCGGCGATTCGTTGACCGGAGGTTATATTCTGAAGCTAGACCGCCCTGAAACCACCGACGTGGAAGGTGTCAACTATTGGATTTCGCCCTACCTCGCTCCTACCTCATTGCAACAAAAAGAGTATTTTCTATACGTTGACCCTGACGGAGCAACCATTCAGCAAGAGCAACGCAATTATATACAGAAATACATTACCGACTTCGAAGACGCGATGTATAGCAGTAGCTACAAAGACCGCTCGGCCGGCTATTATCCTTATGTCGATCTGAAATCGTTTGTAGATTATTACATTATCACCGAGCTTTCGCACAATCTGGATGGATACCGCATCAGCACTTTCTTCCACAAAGATCGCGACAGCAAAGGCGGTAAACTCACCATGGGGCCATTTTGGGATTACGACATTTGCTTCGGGAATGCCAACTTTTTCTCAGCCGGAAATACTTCGGGCTGGATTGTAGATGGTATGGGCGATGCCGATTGGTATGCCATGCCTTTCTGGTGGCAAAAGTTCCGTCTCGATCCGTATTTCAACTCCATCCTGAAACAGCGCTGGAACACGATGAAGTCTGACTTTATGAATACCACTTATATGAATCATCTGATTGATTCGTGCGCCAATGTCCTTGCGGAACCTCAGGTTCGCAATTTTCAGAAATGGAACATCCTGAGTACTTATGTCTGGCCGAATAATTATGTAGGAGGTACGTATCCCAACGAAATCACCTATCTAAAAAACTGGCTTCGCGACCGTATGAGCTGGATGGATACTCAGATTCAAGCCATTGTAGATATTACCGGTGTAGAACCTGTCAATGATTTGATGCTGGACTTGGTGACCTATCCCAATCCATGCACCGATCAGATCACCTTTAAATATTACCTTACCAACAACAAGAAAGTGGACATCCTCGTCACCGATTTGTTTGGGCGGAAGATATGGCAAAATACCGAACAAGACAGTCCGGGTATACAATCCCAAACGTTTAATATGAATCAGTCCGTTGCTCCGGGAGTTTATCTGTATCAGGTATTTATTGATGGAGGGTTGCAGTCGAAAGGCAAGTTTGTGAAGCAATAAATCTCCCAACAGGATAAAAACAGAACATCCGTATCATCTGAAAAATGTACGGATGTTTTCTTTTTTGAGCTATTTGCAGTAGTTTTCTCCGACTAGTGCAGGTTTAGCGAAGCGCGACTTGTGCCGTAAACCCGAAATATTTATAACTTTGCTTATTGATCAATTGCAAACTGCATTGGTACTGAGTCCAAGTTTATCTCCCGTTGATCGCTGACCGCAAGTTCGCATCGCTAAACCTAAACTATCAAGCTTTGCAAAATCAGTAAACTTGGATGAAGAGGTGGCAAAATAAGAAAATACATCAACCTAGAAAACTCAACTCTTGGGATGTTTTGAGTGATCAATATCCAGACAGGTATGTTTGGTATTTTGGATCATTTGGTGGAAGCTCGTTGTGGTAATAAAAACTCATTAAAATATGAAGACAACTATCTATCTAACAATTATTTTGATCTGCTCATTGTGGTCATGCACTATAGAGACATTACCCGATGAAGAGTTGACCATGAATCGAGAACCCTACACTGGAAACTCATTGAGAATTAACGGATTTTATAAAGGGGCAATATCCATGCAGAACTATTATGAATATCTCTTTCTATATTCAAATGGTGTTACTTTTTATATAGGCTATAAAGATGTTGACAGCTTAATCTTAATGAGTAAAGACCTTGAAACGGCCCTCAAAAAGAAAGACCATTGGGGAGTATTTCAAATATCCAACAACTCATTATATATCCAACAATGGGGACAAAACCCCACTGCAATCCAATATATTTTATACAATCATAAATATGAAATCGTCAATGACTCCACCCTATTTTTTAAAAACTCTGATGGAGATAGCACTATTTATCACTTCATAAAATATAGCCCAAAGCCTGACAGTACGAATACTTTTATCAAGTGAATCACTGGGATTAAGTTTGGTTTTATTTAGTTACAAACAGCATTGCTTCTAAGTACGAGTTATGCTTCGCTAAAAATACCTAACTCTGTTGAGCGTAGGATAGCGTATTTAGTTTGGCCAAGGCTCTGCCCTGTATCAGTCAACTATATAAATCCAGTTTGCCCTGTAGATAACACAAAAGTAATTATACCAAACTACTCTCATTAATACGCATTTATCATGATAAAAAATTTATTTTACTTCTTATATTGGTTTTACACAAAATCAGGATCTATTAAAAGTCCTAGTATTTTGGCCTTTTCTCATATTATTTTTATTTTAGCATTTAATATTTCGACTATCTGTATCATTTCATTACATTTTTTAGGTGTAAATCTAGCAAATAAAGGTATTGATGGTGGATTCTGGGGGCTGATAGTAGGAATAATAATGATGATTATAAATTACTTCGCTTGGTATAGTAAACGAAAGCATATCATCGCCATATACGAACAAATGCAACGAAAAGAGAAAGTACGAAGATCTATTTGGGCGATAACATATGTTGCAGTTTCACTCGTGTGTTTCTATTTATCTGCAAAAGCTTTTTTACCTTGGTGGTAATATAAGATACAAACTCGATGAATAATTGATGATAGATTTCCCGAATGAACGTAGCTATGCATATTTAGTTAAGCCAAAACTATTCGTAACTCTTGTACAACTAAAAAACTAGCAAAGCCATAGCATCAGCCCTATAAACGCTATTTTTATAACTAATGGGTTACCCTGCTAATGCAAGTCTAGTGAAGCGCAACTTCTGCCTTACACCAGAAAAGCTATTAAGGTTTGTTTTTAACCCCGATATGTTTAAAACATTCGTATCGTCCTATAAAAGGATGTACGGATGTTTTCTTTTTTTTGAGCTATTTGCCGTAATTTTCTACTTCCGAAAAAACGATTTATATGTATTTTTGCCCCAATCATCTTTTCAGATTTGTATTTATGAAGAAACTAAGAGCTACTATAGCATTGGCTTTGGCATCAATTGCCTGGGTAAATGCACAAACTATGACTCAGGATCTTGCATTGAAACTTTCGCGCATGCCGTTGAGTTGTATACCGCAGGAATTTCCCAACAAAACGTCGCATTTATCCAACAACAGCACCGATCACATGCTTTTGCCTTCGGAATTGCATCCAGCCTTTTTCGGATGTTTGGACTGGCACAGCAGCGTACACGGACATTGGTTGCTGATCCGCATCCTAAAGACTTATCCGAACATTTCCAATCGGGACTCTATCATTAGCTTGCTCGAAAATTCCTTTCAGCCGAAAAAGATCAAAACAGAAGCGGAGTATTTTAGCATGTACAAAGAATCCGGCACCTTTGAGCGGACCTATGGCTGGGCCTGGCTCCTAAAACTGGACGAAGAACTGAAAACATGGAATGATCCGTTGGGGAAAAGATGGCATGAATCGCTGCAACCGCTCACTGCCACCGTTGTAAAACTCTGGAAAAACTATTTGCCCAAGCAAACCTATCCCAACCGTACCGGAGTACATCCGAATACGGCTTTCGGACTCTGTTTTGCACTCGATTGGGCACGATGCAGCAAGGATACCGCTTTTGAGCGGGCCATAGTGAAGCGATCAATGGCTTTTTATGCCAACAATCATCAAATGCCGGCCTACCTGGAGCCCGATGGAAGCGACTTTTTCAGTCCTTCGCTCGAAGCTGCCGACCTGATGAGCCGCATTCACAGTAGAAAAGCATTTACCAGGTGGTTCAATGCCTATTATGATGCCGAAAGTCTGAAACATTTGCTGGAATTGCCCGTAGTGAGCGATCGTTCCGACTTTCAGATTGTGCACCTGGATGGATTGGCCTTCAGCAGAGCCTGGTGCCTGAAAAGCATTTCCAAAAAACTATACAACCAACCGGAAAAAGCGAAATTACTGAAAGAAAAAGCCGATTTATTTATCCGAAAATCATTGCCGAATTTATCGCAGGATAACTATGGCGGTAGTCATTGGCTGGCGTCGTATGCTTTTTATGCGTTGCAGGAGTAATATTTATAGTTATGGTCAAATACATATTAATTATCGTCGGAATAGTCTGCGTGTTTTTCAATCTTTGGTTTGGATTTTTGCAGCAAAAGATGACGCTCGAAAACATCTATCTTTCGTCGGGATGGCTGTCTTTCAAACGGCTGAACAAAGCCCGCCAGCTTGCAAAAACAGATGAGCAAAAAGCATTGGTTCAAAAGGCATTTAAAGTACATCTTGTAGGTCTGATCTTTTTCTATCTCGAAATTGCATTCATCATTTATTGTTTCATTACTGAATAATGTTTCATATAAGCCCGTTTATCAAAATCCGCCCTGTATTGTAAACATATCGAATCGGTGATTTTGAGTGAAATCCGGTAGCTTTGCATGTTCCTTAAAAACAATGCAAAACCATGAAAAAACGATTTCTACTTCTTCCTCTTTTGCTCACCGGCATGCTCGGGCAAATGCTTCAGGCTCAATACCGCAATCGCATGCTCGGCGAATCGGTGGATATGAGTGCCGATTTTCGCGACTTTCAAAACACTTTTTTCTTTGCCGACAAGCTGGCTTCCTTTGATGGAGTTACGGCCAAAGGAAAAATCAGCTGGAAGCGCTCGTCCATTTACACCCGACAGGCTTTTAATGTCAATACCATCCTGCCGCAGGATTTGAAAATGCTCGATTTCCCGAACACGGCTTACGAGCAAAATCCGGAACTTCCTTTTACCATCGACTTTGTATCGCCTCGTTGCGTTCGCATCCGTATGCAAACCTCTCCGGTGGAACCGAAGCCTTTCGAGAGTCCAATGCTCGTTGGAGAGCCAGCCAAAGATACTTCGTGGAAACTAACCCGCACCCAAAAAGGATATTTATACAGTAGCCAGTTTGCCAAACTACTGATTGAAGAAAATCCCTTTCGCATCACACTGATGGATGCCAATGGAAAACGCCTCACCGACACCTGGCGATGGGTGGACAACGATTCATCTCAGGTAAAAGTGCTGCCTTTCAACTTTATCAAGAAAGGAGCCGATAATAGTCGCGAGATCAATCCCGTATTTTCCCTCTCGGCCAACGAAAAGATATTTGGCTGTGGCGAATCGTTCACTAAACTGGATAAACGCGGACAGAAACTCAATCTTTACGTCACCGATCCGCAAGGCCCTGAAACACCGGACATGTACAAACCCATTCCGTTTTTCATGAGTAGCAGAGGTTACGGCATGTTTATGCATACTTCGGCGCCAGTTACCTGCGATTTTGGAAACACTTATGTGGGAGCCAACAAACTCTTTATGGGCGATGAAGCGCTGGATCTTTTTGTTTTCGTAGGGCAACCCAAAGAAGTATTGAACGAATATACCAACATTACCGGCAAAGCGCCGATGCCTCCGCTTTGGTCGTTTGGCACCTGGATGAGCCGCATTACCTATTTCGAACAGAAAGAAGGCTATGAAGTGGCTCAAAAGTTGCGTGAAAACAAGATTCCTTCGGATGTGATCCATTTTGACACCGGTTGGTTCGAAACCGATTGGCAATGCGATTACAAGTTTTCTCCTTCGCGCTTCAGTGATCCGCAAAAGATGATCGACGATTTGAAAAAACAGGGCTTTCATATTTCGCTTTGGCAATTGACTTATTTTGTTCCAAAAAACAAATATTTCCCCGAAATCATCGAAAAAAATCTGCATGTAAAAAACTCCAAAGGCGAAATGCCTTACGAAGATGCAGTACTCGATTTCTCGAATCCATTGACTGTCAGCTGGTATCAGGATAAACTCGCCGGATTATTAAAGATGGGCGTTGGAGCTATTAAAGTGGATTTTGGTGAAGCAGCACCACTTGACGGGATGTATGCTTCCGGTAGAGGAGGTTGGTACGAACACAATCTCTATCCGCTTCGCTACAACAAAGTGGTGGCTGAGATTACAAAGAAAACGACCGGCGACAATATTATCTGGGCGCGCAGTGCCTGGGCAGGAAGTCAGCGCTATCCGTTGCACTGGGGCGGCGATGCAGCGAATAAAGACATTGCTATGGAATCGGAATTACGTGGCGGATTGTCCTTCGGACTGAGCGGATTCCCTTTCTGGAGCCACGATATCGGTGGTTTCGTTCAATCTTCACCCGAAGATTTGTACCGTCGGTGGTTACCGTTCGGTTTCCTTACTTCGCATAGCCGGGCACACGGCGCACCTCCCAAAGAACCGTGGTTATACAACAAAAGCTTTGTAAAAGCCTTCCGCGAAGCAGCAGAAATGAAATACAAACTGATGCCTTATGTGTATGCACAAGCAAAAAACTGTACCGAAACCGGACTTCCCATGGTTCGTGCTTTGTTTGTTGAATTTCCCGACGATCCCGGCGCATGGAATGTAGAAGATGCTTATTTGTTTGGTTCGGATATCTACGTAGCTCCTTTTCTGGAAAACGAAACAGGACGCGATGTGTATCTGCCGGGCAAAGGTAACTGGATTGATTACCAAACCGGCAAAAGCTATGCTCATGGTTGGAATCACATCGATGAAAACGGAATTCCTTGTGTGATTTTGGTCCGCGAAGGAGCAGCCATACCGCATGCTTCATTGGTACAAAGTACGGATAAAATCGACTGGAAAAACATTTCTGTTCGCATTTATGGTCAAGCCGAACAGGCTTCGGGCTTATTTTGCCTGCCTTCGGACAACAAACTGATCAAACTGGATTTCTCTAAAAAAGGGAACAGCTATCAACTTACAAAAGGAAAAACGGAAGGCGTAAATTTTGAAATAAAATGAAAATCCGATTATTCATCATTACTGGATTACTATTGACCGGAATGTGCCAGGCGCAATTGTGGCTTCCACGATTGTTTACAAACGGCATGGTGCTGCAACGCAATGCTCCAATCGCTGTTTGGGGAAAAGCGATGCCCGGTGATACTGTCAAAGTGACCCTGCAAAGTCAACAAAATTCGGTAATCGTAAGCCCCGACGGAACATGGAAGACGAGTTTGCCCGCACTTATTGCTGGCGGACCCTATACATTGAGCATTCAGGAATGCGGACGTCATAATGAAACGAAACTGGTGGAAGATGTGCTGGTAGGCGATGTTTGGCTGGCATCCGGACAATCCAATATGGAGCTTAAAGTGTCCGAAGCGGCGCATGCGAAAAAAGAAATAGCACAAGCCAACTACCCATCGATGCGTTTTTTCATTGTTCCGCACAAGAAAGACATCAAAGTAAATGCCGATGTTTCCGGAGGAAGCTGGAAACGATGTGATTCCTCCAAGGTGGGGCAACTTTCGGCGGTGGCGTATTATTTTTCGCGCAAAATACATACCGAACAGGGCGTTCCTGTCGGGATTATTCAAAGTACCTGGGGAGGTTCGCCTGTAGAAGCCTGGACTTCCCGCGAAATGCTGTTAAGTTCGGCCATTACCCGCCAAAGGATGTTTGCCATCGATAGTGTCGGCTACCCACAGTTCGACCAGGACAGCCTTCATCTGATTCATTTCTGGGACATTGTATATCATCCGCAGAATGGAACAGATACGATTGTTGCAAAACCGGAATACGCTGATAAAGACTGGAAAGAACTCAAAATGCCATCCACCGTTCGCTCCTGGAAAATGTTTCCTTACGAGGGAATGGTGTGGTTTCGGAAAAATATTGTCCTCAGCAAGGAAATGCTTCAACATCCCGTGAGCATTCATTTGGGACATCCGGAGCTGAATTATTCTTTGTACGTCAATGGTCATGAAGTGGCGCATACTATCTGGAACGCCGCAAAGAATCATAGTTATTCAATTCCTGCTGAATATCTTCATGCAGGCAAAAATCTGATTGCTTTGCGCATTGCGGTGCTATGGGGAGGTGGTGGTTTGAATCCGCCGGCCAAAGATATTTATCTCAGCGCCGGAACGGATACTATTTCATTGGCAGGCAACTGGAAATACAACGAAAAGCTGGAACCGAAAGTCCCATTTATTCAGAATTACCAGTATTTCCCATCCTTTCTGTACAACGGTATGTTGGCACCGGTTATTCCTTATACCATCAAAGGTGCCATTTGGTACCAGGGCGAAGCCAATGATTCACTGGCGTATAATTACCGGGAATTGTTTCCGCTGATGATCAACGACTGGCGCATCCGTTGGCAACAAGGCAATTTCCCGTTCTTATATGTTCAACTGCCAAATTACAGAAAGCGTCTGGATGCACCAGCCGAAAGTCAGTGGGCCGAATTACGCGAAGCACAAAGTATGGCTCAGCGCTTACCCAATACAGGAATGGCCTGCGCTGTCGATCTTGGGCTGGCAGATAATATTCATCCGCTCAATAAACAGGATGTTGGGATGAGACTTGCACAAGTTGCGCTGAACAAAGTATATGGCGAAAGCAATAATGACCAACTTTCACCTCAAATAGCATCCTATCAGATTAAAAAAGATACGGTTTACGTGACTATTGATCAAAAGCAGCTTAAAACAACAGATGGACAACCCGTTCGGGGATTTGCCGTGGCTGGAGAAGATCGCAAATTCTATTTTGCGGAAGCAGAAATTAAGAACAACCTCATCAAAATTCATTGCAAACAAGTAAAACACCCCATGGCTGTACGCTATGCCTGGGCGGATAATCCCGACTGCAACATAATGAATGCCAACGGATTTCCTTTGGTGCCATTCAGAAGCGATTGCTTTAAAGGAATCACTCAAAAGTGATTTTTTCAAATCAGATGATTCAAATTTCAGAGAAAGATCGGAGCGGAATATGCTTCGATCTTTTTTCTTAGAAAATAATGCTTTTACATTTAAATTGCATATTAATACCTATATTTGCGCCAAAATTAGTTAGCGTATTATTATTGATTGTGTGTTTATGATAAAATTCTCAAAAGCTTTTTGGGTGGCCAATTCGGTGGAATTGTTGGAGCGACTCGCTTATTATGCCGTTTTTATAGTTATCACTTTGTATCTGTCCAATGTATGGGGCTTTTCAGACATTGAAGCAGGTATTATTTCCGGAACATTTTCCTCCTTTCTGTACCTCCTTCCTACTTTTGCCGGAGCGTATGCCGATAAAATCGGATTCCGATCGGCCATTATGCTGGCTTTCACCCTGCTAACGCTGGGATATGGCGGATTAGGCTTGCTGCCAACGCTGCTGCAAAGTGCGGGATTGGTACAATTTGGCGAAACAACCGTTTTTACCGGACTACAAACCAGTGCTCTTCGCTGGAGCATTGTCCCGGTGTTGGTTTTGATTGTTTTCGGAGGTTCGTTTATCAAAGCGGTGATTTCAGGAACAGTAGCCCGCGAAACCACTTCGGAAAACAGAGCCAGAGGATATGCCTTGTTTTACATGATGGTCAACATTGGCGCTTTCACCGGCAAAACAGTGGTTGACCCTTTGCGCAAAAGCCTTGGTGATACCGGTTTGGTGTATTTGAACTTCTTTGCTGCCGCTATGACTTTTCTGGCATTGATCACTGTGTTTTTCATGTACAAATCGGTAAAAACCGAAGGGCAGGGAAAATCATTTGTTGAAATTGGGCGTGGTATGCTATCCGTGCTTAAGAACACCCGTCTACTTATATTGATTATCATCATCAGCGGATTTTGGATGATTCAGAGTCAATTATATGCTACAATGCCAAAGTATGTTATCCGCATGATTGGAGAAGATGCCTCTCCGGGCTGGTATGCCAATGTGAATCCCTTAATCGTGTTCGTGATGGTCAACTTCATCACTTCATTTATGAAAAAGCGGACAGCGCTTACGTCAATGACCATTGGGATGCTGATCATTCCTTTATCAGCCCTGACCATGTCGTTCGGAACTCAGATAGGTAAAGAAACGATTCTGGGATTGCATCCCGTCGCCTTTATGATGATTATCGGAATTGCCATGCAAGCGTTGGCTGAATGTTTTATTTCGCCCCGTTATCTGGAATATTTTTCGATGCAATCGCCCAAAGGTGAAGAAGGACTCTATCTTGGATTCAGCCACCTTCACTCCTTTTTCTCCTATATGTTTGCTTTTGGCCTTTCGGGCTTCCTATTGAATAAATATTGTCCGGATCCACGTGGATTTGCTACACCCGAAGCCTATGCGCTGGCAACACAGCACGCCCATTACATCTGGTATGTATTCGTTGGAATCGGGTTGATATCAGCGATTGCATTACTTCTCTATGGCTACATCACCCGGAGAATGGATAAAAAAATTGCATAAAACATCGTACTAAAAACGATCAAAAAAGCCCTTGCTACTCCAAATAGCAAGGGCTTTTTTGATGATATTCACATCTGAATAGAAATAGAAACATCAGCACCCTACATCAGAACAGAAATCGCACCTGAAAAAGCAGCACATTCTTAGACTCTTCCTGCCAAATGGGCTATCTTTGCAAGCTAAGTTAGTTGAAGAATCTATATACAAAACGTCTATATTTCCATGAAAAAACAAAAATCTCTACTCATCGGACTTTGTATGGCAGGAGCCATAACCGCTCAGTCCAACAAACCCATTTATTTAGATACTACCCGACCTATTGAACAACGCATTGAAGATGCCATCTCCAAAATGACTTTGGAAGAAAAAGTAGCATTGTGTCATGCTCAATCCAAGTTCTCTTCCCACGGAGTTCCCCGCCTGGGCATCCCTGAAATATGGATGAGCGACGGTCCTCATGGCGTGCGTGAAGAAATAAAGTGGGACGATTGGGATGCAGCTGCATGGACCAACGACTCTTGTACCGCTTTTCCTGCATTAACCTGCCTAGCAGCAACGTTCAATCCCCAATTGGCGCTTGATTATGGTGTAGCCATTGGCGAAGAAGCCCGTTACCGTCGCAAAGACATCCTCTTGGGGCCGGGTGTAAACATGTATCGCACGCCATTGAATGGACGTAACTTCGAATACATGGGAGAAGATCCGCTATTGGCTGCCAAAATGTGTGTTCCGTATATCAAAGGCATTCAACAAAACGGAGTCGCTGCTTGTGTGAAGCACTTTGCGCTCAATAATCAGGAAACCTGGCGCGGACATATCGATGTGCAGGTAAGCGACAGAGCTTTGTACGAAATTTACCTTCCAGCCTTTAGAGCAGCTGTGGAAGAAGGCGGCGTTTGGTCCATTATGGGCTCGTACAATCAATTGCGCGGCGAACATTGTTGCCACAACGACTTATTATTGAACAAAATACTGAAAGGCGAATGGAAATTCGACGGAGTAGTGGTGACAGACTGGGGCGGAGCACACGATACCAAACAAGCTGCTCTCAATGGCCTCGATATAGAAATGGGAAGTTATACAAATGGATTGAGCAGTAAGGCTAAATTCACCTACGACGATTATTATCTGGCAAAACCTTTTCTGGCAATGCTCAAAAAAGGAGAAATCCCGATGTCAGTACTCGATGATAAAGTAAGACGCATACTGAGATTGACTTTCCGTACCACCATGGTGGGCGAAAGACCATACGGAAGGTTTGGTTGCGACGATCATAGCAAAACTGCGCTGAACGTTGCCCGGGAAGGAATCGTATTATTGAAGAATAATAACCAGTTTTTGCCGATTTCAGCGGGTAAATACAACAAAATTGCCGTGATTGGCGAAAATGCTACCCGCAGCCTGACTGAAGGCGGTGGATCATCTACCCTGAAAGTAAAATACGAGGTATCTCCATTAGCAGGATTTGAAAAAACCTATGGCAAAGAACATGTCGTTTACAGCAAAGGATATTCAACCGGCCCATCGGTGTACGGACGCGTGATTCCTTCGAAAGAAGATCAGCAAAAACTATTCAATGACGCGGTGAATACGGCAAAAAATGCAGATGTGGTGTTCTTTGTAGGCGGATTGAATAAAAACCACGAACAGGACTGTGAAGCTGGCGACCGTACTACTTACAACCTTCCTTTTGATCAGGACAAGCTGATTCAGGAGATTGTAAAAGTAAACAAAAACGTAGTGGTGATGCTCGTGAGTGGTAATGCAGTGGCGATGCCCTGGCTCAAAGATGTACAAGCTGTGATGCAAACCTGGTACATTGGTTCTGAAATTGGCAATGCATTGGGCAATATTGTGAGCGGAAAAGTAAATCCCAGCGGAAAACTTCCATTTACTTTCGGACAAAAGCTGAATGATTACGGCGCACACTCATTCGACAAACTTTCTTATCCGGGCGATAGCATCAAACAGGAATACAAAGAAGATATTTTGGTAGGCTACCGTTGGTTCGATACCAAAAAGATCAAACCGTTGTTTCCTTTCGGATACGGATTGAGCTATACAACTTTTGAATACGGTAAAATCAGTGCCGATAAGAAAAGCTATGGCAAAGAGGATGTAATTAAACTTTCATTCACCTTGAAGAATACCGGAAAAGTAACAGGCGCGGAAGCCGTTCAGATCTATGCTTCGCAAACCAAAGCATCGGTTGTTCGTCCGGCTAAGGAGTTGAAAGCATTTTCCAAAGTTTATTTGAATGCGGGCGAAACCAAAACCGTAGAACTGGAAGTAAACGTAAAAGACCTGGCTTTTTTCAACGATAAAACACATAACTGGACCCTAGAAGCAGGTGAGTTTGTGCTCTGCAATGCTGCTTCGGCTAGCGAGGTGAAAAGTGCTGTGAAAATTCAGGTAAAATAAAAAGTAAAATTGTTGATGAACTTTCTTCGGGAGAAATCCTGGAGAAAGTTTTTATTTTTGTAGCCACTTATCATTCTATATTATATGAAGAAATTACTCAGCATTCTATTCATCGTTTTGATCACCAGCAGTTGCATGACCAAAGTAGCCTGCATAGGCGACAGTATTACCGAAGGGTCTGGTCTGAAGATGCAAAGCAAGACCGGCTATCCGGTAGTTTTAAATCAATTGCTCGGAAAGAAGTACACTGTCATGAACTGCGGGAGAAGTGCTACCACGCTTCAGAAAGCAGGTGACTTCCCATACTGGACAGCCAAAGAATTTTCGAATGTTTTTGTTTTCAATCCGCAAATCATTGTCATCAAACTGGGAACGAACGACACGAAACCACAGAACTGGAAGGCAGGAAATTACGAGAAAGACTACCAGGCACTAATTGATACGCTGAAAACGATTAAAAACCATCCACGCATTCTTCTTTGTTATCCGGCTCCGGTATTCAAAACCCGCTGGGGAATCAACGATTCTACCGTTGTAAACGGAGTAATTCCGGTCATCAACCGTCTTGCGGCCAAAAACAAACTTCAGGTGGTTGATTTGCACGAAGGATTGAAAGACCAAACCAACAATTTCCCGGACAATATCCATCCCAACGAAGCCGGCGCCGCTAAAATGGCCGAAATCATCGCCAATGCCATAAAAAAATAGCCGAAGTCATTCAACTCCGGCTATTCTAATATAATATGAAATCTTTAGTCTTTTTTGACGAAACTGCTGACAACTGCCAGTAGCAAATACCAAAGAATAATCGGCGCAAAGGCCTTTTCGAGGAATAAAGCAATCAGAACAATGCACACGCCCAGAAACACAAATTGCAACTGATTGCTTTTCCAGGAGAAGTTTTTGAATTTCAGCGAGAACATCGGAATTTCAGCCACCAAAAGGCCACTCATCAGTACAATCAATACCAGAATAGCCCAACTATTGGCCACCAATAATCCGGAAAACGAATACGAAGCACTCACCCAGAAAATCGCATTGGCAGGAGTTGGCATGCCAATGAACGAAGTGGTTTGGCGTTCATCAATGTTGAACTTGGCCAGGCGCAAAGCTGAGAACACTGGGATAATGAATCCTGCAAAAGCCAACCATTCCGGAAAAGCCGTTTGACGAAGCAGCGAGAAAGCCACCGCCCCCGGTGCTAACCCGAAACTAACCATATCGGCCAGGGAGTCCAACTCTTTGCCCATGGGCGAATAGGCTTTCAAAAGGCGGGCAGCAAAACCATCGAAGAAATCGAACACGGCAGCCAGTAACACCAGCGCAAATACCAGTTCGTAATTTCCCAGAAAGGCATAATATACAGCCATACTTCCCGAAAATAAATTCAGGCAGGTGATGGTATTGGGGATGTGTTTTGTAATCATGATTGTATTCTATTGAAACTTTGTGTTATTCTTTATTCTTGGTATCCATACAAATGGTAACGGGGCCATTGTTGAGCAAAGCCACCTTCATATCGGCAGCAAAAGTGCCTGTTTGTACTTCTTTCCCGATTTTATCGCTGACTCTGCGGCAAAAATCTTCGTAAAGAGGGATGGCTATTTCGTGTTTGGCAGCACGGATATAGGACGGGCGGTTGCCCTTTTTGGTCATCGCATGGAGGGTGAACTGACTAACGATCAATACTTCGCCATCAACGTCGACCACCGATTTATTCATCACGCCGTTTTCGTCATCGAAGATGCGTAAGCCGGCTACTTTACCTGCCAACCATTCACTATCGTCGGTACTATCGGCTTCTTCCACGCCTACCAGTACCAAAAGGCCAGTACCAATAGCCGATTTCACGCTACCATCTATGGTAACAGAAGCTTCGGTTACCCGCTGAATCACAACTCTCATATGCTGATTTTTAAATGCGCGACAAAAGTACAAAAAAACAGCTGAATTTCACTTTTTCAAAGCAGATTCAGCTGTTGCGTCTATTGATTTACTGTCCGTTGGCCTTGAGTACCACCCCAACGGTGGAAATAATGATCTTTATATCGAGCCAAAGCGACCAGTTGTCGATATAATCCAAGTCCATTTGCATCCATTCGCTGAAAGTAACCTGATGACGACCCCACACTTGCCAACTACAGGTAATTCCGGGCTTCATACTCAGCCTTCTGAGTTGTTCGGGCTCGTATTGTCGAACTTCTTTGAGCAATGGTGGTCGGGGACCTACAATTGACATTTCACCTTTCAGTACATTATAGAACTGTGGCAATTCATCGAGCGATGTTTTGCGCAAAAGTCGACCGATGCGCGTGATTCTCGGATCATTTTCGATCTTGAACACCGGACCATCGGCTTCATTTTGAGCTTTCAGGTCCTTTAGCATTTCTTCTGCATTCATTACCATGGTACGAAACTTAAAACAAACAAAACGTCGTCCGTTTTGTCCGATACGTTCCTGTCGGAAAAACACCGAACCGCCATCTTCATTTTTAATCAGCAGCGCAATAATCACTAATAGTGGAAATATGGCAAACAGAATGAGCAGACTAAGCAATACATCCATGATATCTTTTATCTTCAGGGATATATATTTATCGCTCGTGTTTTGGTAAGTAATAAATGTGTTCTCAAAACGGTGACTATCACGAAATAGTGTTTTTCTTTTTATCTGGGTGTTGTGTTGCATGATGTGCAGGGTCACACCGAGTGTATTCATTTCACCAATCAGCCGCTCCAGGTTAAAGGTTTCATTTTTACCCGGTAAGCAATAAAAGATATCATCAATGGGCTTTTTGCGGATAAACGCAAGTAGATCTTCGTCGGTTTTGATCAGCTTTCCTTCGGGAAACAATGATACAAATTTCTCACAGGCCGATACAATTGAATGTACAGTATAGCCCCAGTCTTTGGCTTGTATGAAGGATTCGACAAACTCCTGCCCTTTTTCGTCGGCAATGATCATCACATTGCGGGTATTGAATCCTCTTTTTCGCAACGAAAGCATCACACGATGAAAGAAAACCTTGAAAGCAATTAATGTAATCAGATTAACAAGTCCGAAATAGACAACGTACTTGAAAGTATAATGAATTTCCTGAAAACGGGAGATCAGTAATATTTCCTGAAACATCAGAAAACATCCGAAAGACACCGTCACTACATAGCCACGAAGCATGCTAAACAGTGATTGAGTACGGAAGATAATCCCAAGATTAAATTTATATAAAAAACAACCCCACGTCACTATAATAAGAGCCATCAAAAGCCCTGTATTAAACCGATGGTAATGGTTATTAGGGAAAAGTATCTCTGTTGAAACAAATATGATCAGTGTTATAATGACCTGGACTACAATCATTAACACTGAAAGTTTTGATTCTCTTTTTGTTATCATATAAATAATTAGAAACCTATCGATTAAGACCGCAATAAAAAAGTGAAGCGAAAACAAAGATAATTATTTTCCATTCATCCGAAACGAAAGTATCAAAATTCGATCATAAATGCGGATAATAATCTACCAGATCATTTGATTATTGATACGTTTAACATACAACAATCACTCAAAGCGCCAGTCTCTATCTTGTTTTAATGATTATATTTGTAGAAACATCTACATCCGTAAAAAAATGATAGAATTATATCTCGCCCCCTTGCAAGGTCTCACCGACTGGATATTCCGTGAGGCTTTTTGCCGTCATATTGGAGGAATAGATAAAACGTTTACACCTTTTATTCGCATACATAACGGCGAATATTACCGCCCTGTTCAGTGTAAGGACATTTTTGCGGAACATAACCAGCACCAAACACCCATACCGCAGTTTTTGGGAAATGATATCGCGTCGTTTCGGGTAATGGAGCAGCTATGTACAGAAAATGGCTATCAGGAAGTGAACCTCAACATGGGTTGTCCTTACCCGATGGTAACCAATCGTGGTTTCGGAGCTGGTTTGCTTCAACAACCCGAGTTACTTCACTCCTTTTTGGAACGGATTTTTACCGAAACAAAACTGAAGGTATCCATTAAATGCCGCCTGGGACTGCATACGGCTGATGAATTCGAACAAATCATCCCTGTTTTCAATCAATTTCCGCTGGAAGAAATCATTTTGCATCCGCGTGTGGGCAAGCAGCAATACAAAGGCACCGTCGATTTGGCCGCTTTTGAAATGTTCAGTCAACAGTTGAAGCACCCCCTGTGTTATAATGGAGATATTGTGTCGGAAGGGGATAGTCGGCGGATAAGAGAGCAGTTTCCCGAACTAAAGAAACTTATGATCGGGCGGGGCCTCCTCATAAATCCCTTTTTGGCACACGAAATAAAGGGAACCGAATTCAGCAAGCACGAAAAATCAGAGAAATTGCTCCGTTTTCATCAGGAAATGATCCAACTTTGTGCCGAAAAATACGCCAATGAACATCAGTACCTGAAACGCTTTACCGAATTGTGGGAATACCATTCCGAAATGTATAACGATGGGCATAAACTGTACAAAATGGTAAAGAAAGCCAAATCGCTCGATCAATACGAGCTGGCCATCCGGAAAGCGGTAGAAAATATCAAATAAAGCTTATTCAATTTCATTGTTTTTTCAAGTCGCATAATATAAATAGCAACGCGGATTCAGCTGATTTGGCGGATTTACACAGATATAAATGCTCAGATACTCTTCGGATTATTTCGATAAATCGAAACGGATATTTATAAATCAGCTAGTTTATCCGCTGTTTTCGAAGAAAACAAAATCCGAATAACAATCCGCTGATATTCGCCAAATCTGCCGAATCCGCGTTGCTATTGTATACCAGAAATAGATGGTAAAATCTGTAAAGAGAATGAATGGATACTTATAGTAGTTAGTTTGTGTTGTTCTAATTAATAATCAACCCTATGATAGAAGAAAACGTCAAGATTCACGACAACTTTTCAGCCGAATTCAAAGTAGGATTTATGGCCGAAGAACCGGACAAAGTAAGCGACTTTGCTCTGAATATATGGATGTTTATTCCCAATGGGCTGGACATTAATCGTTTTACCTACAGCAAAACCAACTTCTATCGCGACCTGAAATCAAATATCCGCCAGATTACCCCTGTGTGGAAATTAGAGAGCTTGTGCGACGGCGAAAAGTCGCCCTATGCTCTGCTTCGTAAATCCTTGCAGAAATTTGAGAATCAACCCGATGATACCGGGAAGCATGATTTTGAATTTCATATCAAAATGTTTCAGTCCATTCTGAAAAGTGCCCTACGCGAACGGGTCAATAGCATTTCTTTGCTCGATGAGATGGATCAAAAACAAACCATTGTTCAGTTTGTGGAAAATATTCGTTCGGCAGTTGGCCATTACCGCAGCCTTCATAGCGATTTGCAACGGCCTTATCTCCACAAAGCGCTGAACGAGTACTTTCGCTTTGGCGATGAGTTTATGAGTAATGCAATTGAATACCAGATTTTCCGGTTGATGGAACATCTGCGCAAAAAAAGCAAAAACGTTTTTGACGATAGTAAACAAGTACTGCTGAAATTGATCGAAGATGAAAACAACTACCGCAAAGCGAATGAATATTTGGTGGTAGAACCCCATGCCGAGCGCAACAATCACGATTTGATCAACCGATTGAACCTGCTCAAGAAATACATCGATAGCCATTTGTACCTCAATATCGACAAACGGAAAGACGGTGTACTGATGGAGCAACTTTTGTTTAGTTTAGCGGCCGGCCTTTCGATGATCTTTGCCACAGCCATCGCATTTTCGTTCCAGCAGCGCTACGGAAGTTTCACCATGCCGCTGTTTGTGGCATTGGTGGTGAGCTACATGCTCAAAGACCGGATAAAAGAAATGACCCGCTACTATTTTGCCCACAAAATGGGAACGCGCTATTTCGACCACAAAGCTACGATGCACATCAACGAAACGCCCATTGGCTGGGCTCGCGAAAGCATGGACTTTGTAAACGAAGCTCAGTTACCTCCCGAAGTAGAAAAGGTACGCGACCGCACCACCCTGATAGAAGCCCACAACCGTGCCAACAGCGAGAAAGTATTGTTGTACCGGTTGCGCATGCAGCTCGACCCTGTGAAGCTGAACACCAACAGCGAGTTCGAAACCAAGGGAGTAAATTCCATCATTCGGTTCAACTTTTCGGAATTTATCCGCAACATGGACAACCCTCAGTTCGATTTGTATTACCCCAATGCCGAAGAAGGCTTCGAACTGATTGAAGGTCAGAAACTCTATTACATCAACCTGGTGATAGAAAAACAAAACGGCCCGCAAAACGAAGCCCATCGCTACCGCATTGCCATCAACCGCAACGGAATAAAACGTATCAGGAAGTTTTGAGGAAAGATAGTCCGCAACTATATGTATAATCCGGGCTCTTGTTCACCATCGCTGATACTCTTGTTGTTTGGCTCTGTTTGCTTCGCTCTGTTTTGGCTTCTTGGGCTTGGCTACTAATCTTTTACGACGTAATGGCTTTTCAAATCGTCAATAATCGATTGGGTAAAACGTTTATCTGAATTAAAATAGAGTACACTCCTTATGGATTTCCCGTATGACATTGTGTTGATATATAGATTATCTTCTTTGAAAATGATTGTCACAATTCTTTCCCGGGGAAAAGTTCGTTTGGTTTCGAAGATGAGTAGTTCATCTGTTTTTTCTCGAAGATCCCAGTTTTTCGTCTCAATCAGTTTGATGATGCGTTGTTTTGCCTTTTTACCATCAATTATTGGCACAACTGATAGTTTATCCATATTTAGCAGGTTGTAAAACGTAATAGGGAATATAGCTATACTAAGAAGAAGTAGTAGAAATATAGCAGCTTTTGTTTCATCGGTTGTCGGTTGTACGGTTTCTTCAATTATTGCGAATAGGAAAAATATAGGAAGGCTTCCATATACTATATATTCCCATAAATAGGATAGTTTTGAACTGGCTATCACTTTTTTCTTTTCAATTGAATTTCCGATGTTTATTTCCACAAGTATTTTGTTTGTATTTGCGATCTTATTTTATCAAGCTTTGTCGTTTTCAACTGATCAAAAACCAAAGTTAGCTGCTTTTCGGGATATCGACACAAGGTTCGTTTCGCTAAGCTTGTGGCAGCATCAATATAAGTTCTTCCTCTATCAACTAGTTTTACTGTTCAGATAAATTTGAATATATCGATCATCATATTTTTTGTATTTATAATTGCTGGTTGTAAGATATGTTTCAACCTCTTTTGTCAATAGCGTTTTCTTAGATGGCATTATTTTACCTATAAATTCATCTTTTAAACAATCAATTTCAATATAGTTTATTTCGTCAATTTTAATTGGTTCGTTTCCAATGTCTAAATAACCGTTTACAGGAGTAGTATTCCATCTATTCCAATTGCTAATGTTTAAGTCATTAGTAGCTAGTCTTACACTTATGTCGATATTATTTAAGTACTTGATTAAATTGTGGTGCATTATTCTAGTTATTGGTTTTGATGTATAAAACTCGCCGCTCTCTTTCGCTAAGCTTGCTCCAGTAGGAGTACTATGGTATTAGTTTTAATTTATTATCGTCATTTATAATCTCATTACCATTCGTTGCAATTTCTAATAAATCAATTTTACCATTTGTTATAAATAAAACATAGGCAAGTTCATTTTCCAAATTATCTGCAATTAATGTTTCACCCGAGGATAAAAGGATATTCAGATCAGTCGAATTGAATTCCTTTGAATAGCCAAAATCTGTATAAATACCAAAACTTGTATATTCCCTGTTTATTACATAAAGATATGGTAAATGATCCTCCAAAAAGGGATAACTATTTCTATTTTCTTTTATAATGGCTTGTAAAATAGCCTTCTAGATATCGGTCATTTTATTATACGTCTTCATTTTAGATGTAAATAGTTTGAAGTCTACCAAAGATTAAAATTGTTTGGTGTTTGGAGTGTTATTGCTTCAGCACATTGCCGATCCTCTAACTTTAGGGAAACACGAATTTCTATATCAGTCTCAAATTTGATCTTAATATTTTTCTCTTTTTCATCTTCATAAACTGATAGGACTTTATTTCCTATCAATAATCTCTAATTATCACAGAAGCCCATATCTGACTCTGTCAATATGGACGCAGGTTTTATTATATGAGGGATAGTATAAGTGTTTAAAATTGAATCTTCGAATATAAATTGTATATAATCTCTGATAAATGTGACTCCCACTAATTCTTCA
>JBJOOU010000298.1:0-6721 GCA_046051105.1 Bacteroidota bacterium | reverse complement strand
ATCAACGAAATAAGCAATTAATTTTCAGTTTTTTTCTTTCTATTGATTATCAGAAAGATAGCATTATTATGCAGAATTATTGCACAAAATCGTTGAATGTATGCAGTTTTTACAAATGAGTGAGAATGGAATGAATAAAAAAAGAATAATGAAAGAGTTTATCCTATAAATATGTATTTAATTGAAAGAAAATACATGTAAAAAGATGAATGAAAAAAAAATAAGGTTGTGCAACCACAACCTTATTTTATAGAGAAAAACTTACTTCACGGAATTTAAAATTACCTCACTGTTGTTTTACTAGGTTACATGAGATTTATAAGACTTCTGTTCACTATCACGATACTAATCCGGAAGTAAGAATTATTGAAATCAAAAGCTATTGTTTTTGCTTCAAAAACATGCCACAAAGATACTGTTTAAATCAAAATAAACAATAGTATTTGTATAAAATACACTTATATAAATGCAAATGACTGAAATGAAAAATATTACAAGGACAATTAAATGCAATATAACTTAATAAAGTACAATCAGTCTACTGTAAAACTAAAAATTTACGCTTTAGAGGATGCTAGCAAACACATCTGGAAATGATTTCTTCGCTGACTCCTTCCTCCCTCAGTTTATTTGCAATTACGACCTTCTCGTTTCTGCGATTTATTTCAGCAAACAAAATAGTGCCTATTTGATCAATAGCACCCTCTAATCTCGCCTTGCCCGATCTGCTAGAAAAGTCAATGTCGCAAAAATTCGAACGCTTACGGTGCAGAATAAGGTAATATATACCTGATATAAGCATCGCAGTAATGGCACTCATATCAAGACCGGAATTTTTGAATAGATCTTCCAAAATTTTTATCAAAGAGCTATTTGTTTCTTCACGGAGTTTGGATGTTCGTCTTGTGATTGCATTGTCATTTGACAATTCCCAAATCAATAACTGTTGCATTCCTTTGTTTCGGTACAATGCTATTGTCAGATTTTTTAGAATCCATTTGAACATCTCCTCGTAAGTAAGATTGCCGGGCATAGAGTCGGACAGATTCCCCATCCAATAGTCGTATTTTCTGGAATATTGATCAAATAATTCTTCCAGATTGGCATATCGACGATAGAAAACAGTTGGTTCTATTTGTGCTCGTTGAGCGACCCCTGTAAGGGTCACATTCGCAAAGCCCAACTCTTCTATTAATGAATTTACAGCGTTGTTTACATCTCGTTCAAGGGTTATTTTTGTTCGTCTAACCCTTCTAACCTTTTGCTGACTTTCGGACATACTTTTTTTTTGATTTGATGTACAGTGAACTAACCTACAAAATTAATTATTATATCATTAAAACAGTAAGCTGCTGGTTTTATTCCTGCTCATTTCCTGTTTTTTTGTGTTAATTTAGTTTTCTTTTGAGGTTTCCTCTATAATCATTGATGCATCCTGCCAATCCATAAAGTGTTTGTAGAATTCGATGGCTCTTTCTTTTATCCAATCAAGTTCCACCGGAGTGGCAAGTGTGAAATGTACAATAACATAATGCTGTTCTTCGATGCCAAAGATATTTTTATATGCAAAAATATGTGTTTTGATTTCAGGATTCAGTACAACATCCTCTTCTTTCAATATAAATTCGATGATTGTATAGCTTTGGATGTGTTGCAGCAGTACTCGATCTTCAAGCGTATCGCCCAGATGTGATCGTCCTTCCAGAAATGCCCATTCAGGCAGAGTTAAATCAAGTTCGTTGTCCATAGTATTTACTTTTGATTATTGGTTACTCAAAGATAATTGAGAAAATGAAAACTCCGCATAAACAAATCAATATTTTGAAGAAAAAAAAGACTGTCCGATTTCTCAGACAGTCTTTCTCAAGTATATCAATTAATTCTCTTTTCAGATATTAATATTGTTGTTCAGCCATACGTTTGTAGCCAGCATAACGCCATTTTGCATTTTCTTCAGCAGCCTGGAACAATTCTTCAGCTTCAGCAGGGAATTGTTTCATCAATGAAGTATAACGCACCTCGTTTTTCAGGAAGCTCTGGAATTTATCCCATTGTGGTTCTTTCGAATCCAACTGCATTGGGTTTTTGCCTTCTGCTTCCAGGTTAGGATTGTAACGATACAAGTGCCAGTATCCGCATTCTACTGCTTTCACCTGCTCATCCTGTGCTTTACCCATACCCTGACGGATACCGTGGCTGATACATGGAGAGTATGCAATTACGATAGATGGTCCATCATAAGCTTCAGCTTCGCGGATAGCTTTCAGAGTTTGAGCCTGATTAGCACCCATAGCTACCTGAGCTACGTATACATAACCATAAGTTGCAGCAATCATACCAAGGTCTTTTTTGCGAACTCGTTTACCCGAAGCAGCGAATTTAGCAACAGCACCAACAGGAGTTGATTTAGAAGCCTGACCACCAGTGTTAGAATAGATTTCAGTATCAAGTACCAGGATGTTTACGTTTTTACCTGAAGCAATTACGTGATCCAAACCACCGAAACCGATATCATAAGCCCAACCGTCACCACCAATAATCCATTGTGATTGTTTGGCAAGATATTGAGTCAAACCTGCAATTTCTACACTGTATTTGTCTGTAGCAGCTTTTACAAGTGGAGTAATTTTCTTGTCAAGTACAATTGATTCGTCAGCAATGTTGCGTTTTTCAATCCATTCAGCAAACAATGCTTTCAATTCTTCTGATACAGCGTTTTCTTCGATAGCCGAAGTCATCAAACGTACCAAACGATCGCGCAATTGATCAACAGCGAAAACCATACCCAAACCAAACTCAGCATTGTCTTCGAATAATGAGTTAGCCCATGCTGGTCCACGACCTTCAGGGTTGGTAGTGTAAGGAGTTGAAGGAGCAGATGCAGAGTAGATAGAGCTACAACCTGTTGCATTGGCTACCATTTGGTGATCGCCGAACAATTGAGAAATCAATTTTACGTATGGAGTTTCGCCACAACCAGCACAAGCACCAGAGAACTCAAACAATGGAGTTGCCAGCTGTGAGTTTTTCACGTTCGATTTGATATCTACAAGGTGTTGTTTTGAAGATACATTGTCGATACAGAAATCCCAGTTAGCCTGATTATCATATTGTGTTTCGATTGGCACAAGGTCAAGCGCTTTACCATTTTTGTTGCCCGGACATACATCCACACAGTTGTTACATCCCATACAGTCAAGAACGTCAACCTGGATACGGAAAGTAGTTCCACCAAATTGCTTACCGTTTGTTTTGATCATATCGAATGCTGGTGCTTTTGCTTGTTCAGCTTCGTCAAGGATAAACGGACGAATAGCAGCGTGAGGACAAACGTAAGCACATTGGTTACATTGGATACAGTTTGAAGCATTCCAAACAGGAACCTGCGCAGCTACACCACGTTTTTCGTATTTAGTGGTTCCCTGAGCCCAGGTACCATCTTCGCGACCTTTAAAAGCAGAAACTTTGATATCGTCGCCAGCCTGAGCATTTACAGGACGAACGATTTCGTTGATAAATGCTGGTGCATCGTTTGCTACTACTTCGTCTTCCAATACGATGTTAGCCCATTCAGCAGGAACTTCTACTTTAGTATATTCACCACCACGGTCAACAGCAGCATAGTTTTTCTTCACTACGTCTTCCCCTTTTTTACCGTATGATTTGTTGATAGCATATTTCATCTTTTCAACAGCCAATTCGTAAGGAATTACGTTAGTGATTTTGAAGAATGCAGACTGAAGGATAGTGTTGGTACGGTTACCCAAGCCAATTTCCAATGCAATGTTAGTTGCATCAATAATATACAAGCTGATGTTGTTAGCAGCTAAGTATTTCTTTACTTTGTTTGGAAGGTTTTTCTGTACTTCTTCAGCATTCCAGATAGTGTTCAACAGGAATGTACCGTTTTTCTTCAAACCTTTAGTTACATCGTAAAGGTTCAGGTAAGCCTGTACGTGACATGCCACGAAGTCAGGAGTAGTTACCAAATAAGTAGAACGGATTGGAGTGTTACCAAAACGAAGGTGAGAACAAGTGAAACCACCCGATTTTTTTGAGTCGTAAGCAAAATATGCCTGACAATATTTATTGGTGTTGTCACCAATGATTTTGATAGAGTTTTTGTTAGCACCTACAGTACCGTCAGCACCCAAACCATAGAATTTAGCTTCGTAAGTACCTTCGCCACCCAAAGAAATTTCTTCTTTCAATGGAAGAGAAGTGAAAGTAACGTCATCAACGATACCTACAGTGAAGTGGTTTTTTGGTTCTGGTAAAGAAAGGTTTTCATAAACAGCCAATACCTGAGCAGGAGTAAAGTCTTTAGAAGAAAGACCATAACGTCCGCCTACGATAGTTGGTTGGTTTTCCGAACCGTAAAGAACGTCTTTTACATCCAGGTACAATGGTTCGCCGGTTGCTCCCGGTTCTTTTGTACGGTCAAGAACGCAGATACGTTTTGCAGTTTTAGGAAGTACTGACAAGAAATGTTTAGCTGAGAAAGGACGATACAGGTGAACTGAGATCAAACCTACTTTTTCGCCTTGAGCAGTCAGGTGATCGATACCTTCGCGGATAGCTTCAGTTGCAGAACCCATTGCAATAACAACGCGGTCGGCATCTGGTGCACCGTAATAATCGAACAAACCATATTTACGACCAGTGATTTCAGAAAGTTGATCAAGATATTCTTCAACAACTGCTGGAATTGCATCGTAGAATGGGTTACAAGCCTCACGAGCCTGGAAGTAGATATCGCCATTTTGAGCAGTACCACGAACCACTGGTGATTGTGGGTTCAATGCACGTTCGCGGAATGCTTTCAACGCATCCTGATCGAGCAATTTTACCACTGCATCCTGATCGATTTCTTCAATTTTTTGTATTTCGTGTGAAGTACGGAATCCGTCAAAGAAGTGTACAAAAGGTACACGGGTTTTAATTGCAGCAAGGTGAGCTACAGCAGCAATATCCATTACTTCCTGTACCGAACCGGTTGCAAACATTGCACAACCTGTTTGACGTACAGCCATAACATCCTGGTGGTCGCCAAAGATAGATAAAGCGTGTGAAGCCAAGGCACGAGCCGAAACATGATAAACACCCGGAAGTAATTCGCCGGCTACTTTATACATGTTAGGTATCATAAGCAATAAACCTTGTGAAGCTGTAAATGTAGTAGTCAGTGCACCAGCCTGAAGTGATCCGTGCATTGCTGCAGCAGCACCAGCTTCTGATTGCATTTCCTGTACCTGTACTTTTTCGCCGAAAATGTTTTTACGGCCGGTGGCAGCCCATTCGTCAACGTATTCAGCCATTGTTGACGATGGTGTGATTGGGTAAATCGCAGCTACTTCGCTGAACATATACGAGATATGTGCTGCAGCCTGATTACCATCACAGGTCAAAAATTTTTTCTCTTTTGCCATTTTGTTAGTAATTTATTAGACTCCTTTTTCGTCGGTTGACGAAACCGAAGCAAGTTATTGTTATTGATATTACTTTATTATAGTGTTTTAATCTATCCAATATATATAGTCACTCTCTGCGGGCTTTAATACAAAAAGCCGAAAAGCCACAAGGGAATTTCATTTTTATTGCCAATTTCCAGATTGTCGGCCGCATAAGTTGCTTTGGTGTAATGTTTACCGGATTCGGGTTTGTTTTCGCATTTAAAATGGTGTTGACCATCGATGCAGAAATCCATCTGGTATTTACACATATTTACTTTGTGGCGAACATGGAGGGCATTGTAAAAAAATGTTTTTCGTTCGGCTACCGGATCTACATTTCCCGGATTGGCCACATGCATCAGGTTGGTATTTTGTACGTACACCTGATTGGGCTTCTTGGGATATTCGTCGCCTTCGGCATATAAGGTATTGAGCAGTCGGGCATCTTTCAGGTACTTAATGTAATTCATTATGGTAGCCCTGGATGTTTCGATGTCTTTACTCAGTTGGCTTACATTGGGCGCTCCCGGTGCCGAATTCATGATGAGATAAAGCAGCTTTCTGATTTTTGCCAGGTATTTGAGTTCTATCTGTTTGATCAGCAAGATGTCCACTTCTATCATCATGTTGATGGTTTTTAGCAGGTTTTCGGAAAAGTTGCGCTCTTCCAGAAAAAACGGGTAAAAGCCATGGTGCAGATAGTCACGAAAATAATCCAGCGGTTTTACCTCACTGCAAATTTCCTGAGCAATCTGAACATGATTTTTCATGATTTCTTCAAGACTGTATGATTGGAATTTTGTTCCCGATTTAAGATTAAGATATTCACGAAAGGAAAATCCGCGGAGGTTGTAAGCTGCCACTACATCACTAATGTCATGGTTATCCTCGAATAACCGCATTACCGACGAGCCGGAGAATATAATGTGCAGATCGGTGTAGCGATCATAGCATTCGCGCAATTCTTTCGACCAATTTTCGTATTTAAATATCTGATCGAGAATAAGAGTTTTACCACCCTGCGCACAGAATTCTCCTGCGAATTCTACCAACGTATGCTGTGTGAAATAAAAGTTGTTCAGATTGACGTACAGACAACTGCGATCCGTACCGAAGTGTTCTTTAGCGTATTGTAGCAAAAAGGTTGTTTTTCCTACTCCACGACTGCCTTTTATTCCTATCAGGCGGTGTGCCCAGTCTATTTCATCCATCAGCAATCGTCTGACGGGTGATTCAACATGTTCAACTAAATACGTGTGAGTTTTGTA